>JAMPBF010000009.1 GCA_023666805.1 Bacillota bacterium | reverse complement strand
TTTTTCTCCAAGCCTCTTTTCCCTCCGAAATTTAAATGCTTTGACTTTTTCGACAAGCTGGGCGGAGATCTGACTGTTCTCCGCTTTTTTTTAAATCATAAAATATATTAGCAGAAGGGGGCGGCTCGGTGTTTTCGGCCATTGAAAACAATGCGCAAAGGAATGAGCTTGAAAAGTTCTACAAAAAATACAAAAACTGTTTTCTTAATACGGCTTATTCGGTTGTACATAACAAAAGCGATACGGAAGACGCCGTTCAGGAGGCTTTTTGCAAAATAGCCCGCAGCCCCGACAAATTTTTCGGGGTGGAGCCGGAAAACAGGCTCGCATATATGAATGTAATTGTGAAAAATACGGCGTTGGATATACTTGAGAGAAATAAAAAAGAAACTCTTGAGGAATTCAGCGAGGAGAGTTTTTATGAGGGTAATCTGTATTCTCTTGAAGACGAAATAGTAAGCGGAATTTCAACAGACAGGCTTAAACAGTTTATAAAAAGCCTTCCGCCCATTCAGTACGATGTGCTTACCCTCAGATGTTTAATGGGATTTTCCGTTGCCGAAACCGCCGAAAGGCTGAACATCTCGGAAACGACGGTAAGACAGAGGCTTTACAGAGCGAGAAAAGCGATCCGCAAATTTATTGAAAAGGAGGAAAGCGATGATGAATGAGAATGTTCTCAGGGACATCTTAGCGGAGATCTGCATGGAGGAAGCAGCCGAGCTTAACAAGCGTCCTCCTTTCAGACCCTCCCTCAGACACAGGCTTGCCATGAGGGGAATTTTTGCCGATTTTGAAAAAAATTCCCGCAAGGCAGGCTCTGAGTTATTGCCCGCTCCTTATGTGCGGGTCGGCCGTTTGCCCTTGCGCAAAAGGCTGATAGTAATTTTTATCCTGATTTTATGCGCCGTATTGATGACGGGATTTATCAGCGCCTTTTTTTCGGGGAATTTTTACGGAGCGGTATTTACCGACAATACGCAGCTGTTTATTACAAAAACGGAAAACGATCCCACAACGATCGAATACGAATATTATCTTCCTGAATTGCCCGAAGGGTTTGAAGAGATTCAACATGATTCGTTATCATTTTGTGTTGTTACCTTATATAAAAATAGATCCACCGGAAAAAATATAAGTTTTAGCCAATGTACTAAAGAAAATTTTGACGGACACTTTAATACAGAGCAACGAGATTTTGAAGAAATCGAGATAAACGGTCACGATGCGCTGCTTCTTGATCTTAGTGACGATGACGGCGAGGGTGCAATTGTTGTATGGGATAATGGGGATTATGTATTAGAAATATTCGGCGAATTAGATAAAAACATAATTATAAAATTGGCAGAAAGTATCGAAGTTTTAAAAAATTAAAATTCAGGCATAACGTTTTGACTCTAAAAAGGGTTATATATACAGAGAGGGAAAACTCTCGAATTTTCACGAAGGGAGGAACAGCAATGTGCATTAAAAAAATCATAGCGTCGTTTACGGCTGCTGTCTGCTTATGTACATGCCTTGCGGCAAGTGTTTCAGCGGAGCCGATTAACGGGCGTGCGCTTGTTTCGGGCGTTTCCCCGTTGTACGATGTTGCAGAAGTCGCATATTCCAGGCTTAATATTGTCGGAACAAAAGCCGAGTGTCAAAGTGAGGCGAAGGGAAAAGATGTTGTCAAGATAGTTGTGGAACAAACCCTGCAAAAATACAGCGGCTGGTTCTGGGCATGGGACGATGTAAGCGGCGCCGCATGGACAAAAACGGTGAACGACAGCTCTATCAGCCTGTCAAACACCAAAAGCGGACTTTCAAGCGGTACATACCGTGTGAAATCCGTATTTACACTGACCGACATCAGCGGGAAGACGGAGACTGTGACGGTTTACAGTGGTGAGAAAAAAATAGGATAGGAATTTATAGGTGCCCTTAAGGAGGAATTTAAAATGAAGAAGAAATTTTTGACAAGTACGATGGCTGTTTGCACTGCTGTATGTATGAGCGTGACAGCATTTGCATCAAATTCGGCAAATACCTGTGTTGATGAGGTAACACAATCTGAAGCTTATCAATCTGCTGCTTATTGTGAAGCTTTGGATACTCTAAAAAAGGCTGAACAAGATTTTATTGAACAAGAGGCTTTGGCTGATGCTGAAGAAGCAAGCATTGAGACAGCTGCAGAAAACAATATAACTGTTCCAAGCAGCGAAAATACATATGATGCTTCAGCTAACGAGGATCATGCTCCGATAATTGGTGAATTTAAACCAAGCCCCTACTGGGAATCTTTGGAAGCGTTAAAATTAGCCGATATGAATTATAGAGAAGTTTGTGCGTCCTTGGGTGTTGAAGAAAGATACAACAGTATTCTCAATTCAAATAATAATGAGGGCTCTATGACTGCACAACCGTATTCAACCACTGCGGAATCTAAAAGGCTCAGTATATATCAAGTTCCTCAAGAGCGTTCCTATTGGTGCGGATATGCTGCTATGAAAAGCTTGTTGGATTACGAGGGTGTTAGCATGACACAGGAAGAGATTGCAAAAAAGGTTTACTCTCCTGATCAAGACTGCCCTTGGTACTTTGGCGACGGAACAACAAAAGATCTTTATCCTGTTCCGAACGTTTTGAAAGAACTTACAGGATTTAATTACATTCCTTATCCTATTCACGCAGCGGGATCAGAAGTCCTTACTGAATCTGCTGTTAGGGCAAGGGTTACTTCCACAATTAATTTAGGGCATGGATTACTGGCGTGTGGTGAATCATACAGAACTTACGATCAAGAAGGAAGCCGACTGCCCGGTTATCCTTACAGACGCATATCTCATTGGGTTGCAATTGATGGTTACAGCTCAGAGGGATATAATGTGTGGATTGTTGATCCTGCAAAATCCGATGTTATTTCATGGAGCGGTAATATCAGTGCATATTACTCAATACCTTCAGAAAAACTGGCGTCATTTGCAACAATGCGCGGGCTTGTTTGGTAAATAACGAAATTATATTGTAATAATAGCACAGCTGTCTGACTTCAATTCAGCTTGTTTCCTAAAATAGGCTTAATTGAAGCATATTACAGCATTTATTGCTAAAGGGAGCGAATTATGAGCAACATTAAAAAAATCCGGTTAAGCGCTGCACTTATCTTATCCGTAACAACATTTAGCGCCTGCTCCAACCAATCGGCGGCAACACTTGGAACAGAGACTGACCGATCGGTCACAGAGCCTGCTGTTTTCTCTGCCGTCGATTCTGACAATAGCATTACATCGATCGAACCGCAGGAAACAGTAAAGTCCTCCGCCGCTATGGCGAAAGAGCAATACAACGTTACGCTGCCTGTATTGTCGGCAGCTTCGGCACTTGAACTGACCAAACTCGATTTGCCGGATATAAACGGACATTCATTCAACTTAAACGCCCTTATTGATGACAAGACTTTTATAGTTTCATTGTTTGACAGAGTGGGAGCAGGCGGTATTGACTGCGGCACGGGTCTTTACAACATAGAAAGCAAGGAATACCGCGCCTTGCCTGATATGCCGTATGACGGTTACTGTGCATGGAACAGCGATTATGTTGTTTTTAAGGAATATAACGGTGATTTTACGGTGGCAGCTGATGATGAAAGCGTCAAGCTGTACCTGTATGATATAAATGCCTGTGAAAGCAAGCTTGTTTATACGTATTCATTTGACAGAGATATTGAACTTTACGATCATTGGCGTAATAATATAGTTTTGGCCGACGATAAAATTTATTTTGACGATGTTATCATAAACGAAAACGACAATGCGGATCGGCATGCATACCTTTATTCCTATGACATACCTTCGGGGACAATCGAAAAGCTGGCAGACGATGCGGAATATCCGTTTGAATATGATGATACCCTTCTGTATATCAAAAAAGACAATGATCTGTATAAAATAAATTCGCTAAACGGTAAGTATGATTTTGATTTGAAGGGATATGTTCAAATGATCATACCTACAAAAAACAGGCTCCTTTCGTTTGAGGTGCTGTCGAATGATGATATAAAGCGCGAAACCACATGGGGAGTAAAGGATATGCTTACTGACGAATGTATTCTTAAAACCGCAAGGACAATAAACAACCCTGTAAGCAGCAATTCGTTTTTAGCATTTATCGATTTCGGTTTAGATTATTCTCCGATCGTTTACAGTGCTGAAAAAGACAGCTTTATTGTTTTTGACGACTTGACGGGTATAAATAATGTGTATTGGCGTTTTTGCAATGACACAGGTATGGTTATTGCTGTTGATGACGGGGAAACAGATATATACAGGTTCACGCTCAAGTGAATATTTTTCATATACGGAAAAACGTCGGCGTAAAACCGACGCTTTTTTATTTACATTAAAATTTTACAGCCCGATAACAATCTCTTTTCCGCTCTTAACATACTGCCTATAGCTGACCCCTGCCATATCGAACATCTTTCTTGCGGCAACGGTGGAATTTTCATCTCTGTACTTGTCCTCCAAGTACACCACATCCCTTATACCGCACTGGATAATCGCCTTTGCGCACTCGTTGCAGGGGAAAAGGGTGGTGTAGATCACCGTGCCCTTCAGCGAGCCGCCGTCGTTGTTCAGTATAGCGTTTAATTCCGCATGGCAGACATAGGCGTATTTGGTGTCTAACATTTCTCCCTCTCTGCCCCAAGGCATATCGTCGTCGCTGCAGCCGATAGGCATGCCGTTGTAGCCCACCGACAGGATCTTTTTATCCCGATTTACAATGCAGGCTCCCACCTGCGTAGAGCTGTCCTTGCTTCTTTGAGCCGCCAAAACCGCAACTCCCATAAAATATTCTTCCCATGATATGTAGTCCTGTCTTTTCATAGCTTAAGCCCTTTCGCAATTATTATTTATAAATATTTTAACATATACTTTCGGGTAATGCAACAAATTATTTAAAACTTCAACAAAAAAATTTAAAATTTCTTTAAAAATTAATGCAATTTGACACTTCCGTTTTTTCGGTTTTTCTGCTATATTTATCTGTACACGTAATTTTCTGATTTATTGCGGGAGGTGCAGCATGTTTCTATTCAGATGGCTTTGGAGCAATATGAAGGGCTATCGGGGCAGATATATTTTAGCCATGACCTTAACGGTGACCTGTCAGTCCATGTACATAATAACTCCGCTGCTGAGCCAGCAGATCGTGGATAATTTTATAACCCCCTCCAACGCCTTGGAGCTTTTGGAGCAGAACAGAAATACTTTCTTATATATGGTGGGCGCAATGGTGGGCTTTACTATCCTGCGCTCGGTGATACAGTACAGCGCCGCCATGCTCTACGAGGTCACCTCTCAGGCTGCCACCTACCGTATACGCAAAAAGCTTTACGAAAACATAAATCTTCAGGACGCAGCCTTTTACGACCATTACCGCACCGGCGACATTATGACCCGAATGAGCGGCGATATAGATTGGGTCCGCCATGCCGTGTCCTGGATCATTAAGGCGATGCTGGAAAGCGTGGTGCTGTTTACAGCCTCCGTGATATACTTTTTCTCCATAGACGCCTTGATGGCGGTCTGCATGCTTGCATTGACCCCCGTTATCTTCCTGATCACCTTCTTTTTGAAAAGAAGGGTGAAGCCGCTTTACGCAGCGCTTAGAGAGCGGCTTTCCGAGCTTAATACCACCGCCGAGGAAAATATCTCGGGCAACCGAGTGGTAAAGGCGTTTGCCAGAGAGGAGCATGAGAAGGAAAAATTCGATAAAAAGAGCAGGGCGTATTCCGAAGCCAATAAAAAAGCGTCCCTGACATGGCTGGAGTTTTATCCGCTGATCGAGATCACCGCACAGGCGCTTTCCGTGGTACAGCTGGTGGTAGGCGGCTTGTTCGTGATAAACGGCAGGATCACCGTAGGCGAGTTTACCGCCTTTTCGGGACTTATTTGGACCCTTGCCAACCCCATGAGAAATATAGGCACCATTATCAACGATTTCCAGCGCTTTACCGCCTCTGCCAACAAGATAATTGAAATTTACTACGGAAAATCCAAGATCGCAGACAGAGAGGACGCATTTGATATAGAGGGCAGATTAAAGGGCAATATCTCCTTTAAGAACGTATCCTTCAGCTACGGCAGCACACAAGTTTTACACGATATAAATCTTGACATAAAGGCAGGGGAAACGGTAGCCATAATGGGCGAAACAGGCTCGGGCAAAACCACCCTTACCGAGCTTATCCCGAGAATTTACGATGTAGACGGCGGACAGGTTTTGGTAGACGGCAGGGACGTCAGAATGTTAAAACTTGACCAGCTCAGAGGGGGAATAGGCGTTGCCACTCAAGACGTTTTGCTCTATTCCGACACCATAGACGGCAACATAGCCTTCGGCAATACGGACATGTCCGAGGAGGAGGTAGTAAAATGCGCCTCCTATGCCGATGCGGACGGATTTATCCGCAAGCTCTCCGAGGGTTATCAAACGATAGTGGGCGAAAGAGGCGTGGGACTGTCCGGCGGTCAGAAGCAGCGTATCGCCTTGGCAAGAGCCTTGGCGGTGAAGCCCTCGATACTGATCTTGGACGACACCACCTCCGCAGTGGACACCGAAACGGAAAAGCATATACAGCAAAGCCTGCGCAGCCTTGATTTTCCCTGCACGAAGATCATTATCGCTCAGCGCATTTCTTCCACCAAGGAGGCGGACAAGATAGTGATACTTAAAAACGGCACCATAGCGGATATAGGCACTCACGAGGAATTGATCCGCCGAGAGGGCTATTACAAAGAGGTCTACGAATTGCAGTGCTGTCCAAAGGAGGCGGTTTAAATGGCAAGAAATAAGTTTGACGTAGACGAGGAGCTTGAATCCCCCTTTGACGTGCGGCATTTGAAAAGAGCCTTGATATACTGCAAGCGCTACAGAGGAAAAATAGCGTTGGCGCTTACGCTCAGCGCCCTTGCCGCCGTGATCGGACTTATTGCTCCCCTGATCACCCAATACGCCCTTGACGTGACCTTGCCCAAGGGTGATTTTAAGGAGATAGTTATTCTCGGCATACTGCTTACAGCCTCTATCATAATCAGCGTGCTTTTATCCGTAAAACGCTCCAAGATAATGACGAGGGTGGGACAGGATATAGTTTACGATATAAGGAAGGATCTGTTTGAGCATTTGCAGCGGCTTTCCTTCGAGTACTACGACAGCCGTCCTCACGGTAAGATCTTGGTCAGAATAATAAACTACATAAACAGCATTTCCGATCTGATGACCAACGGACTTATAAACTTTGTGCTGGAGATCTTCAACCTGTTTTTCATCACGATCTTTATGTTCTTTGTTTCTTGGAGATTGGCGCTTGTTATTCTTTGCGGACTGCCCGTATTTGCTTTGATAATGCTTACCATCAAGAACAAGCAGCGCAGAGCCTGGCAGCAGGTAAGCAACAAAAGCAGCAATCTGAACGCCTATACCCATGAAAGCATAGTGGGAACAAAGGTAACTCAGCTTTTCACCCGAGAGGAGGAAAATGCGGAGATATTCGACAGGCTCCAGAACAATTACCGCAAATGCTGGATGAAGGCGGTCTCCTTCAGCAATATGGTGTGGCCGGCGGTAGACGATATAGCGATCACGGTGAGAGGCGCTATTTTCGTTACGGGTCTGCTGGTTTTCGGCGCCGGCACCGTGTCTCTCGGAAATATTGTGGCAATGTGCAGCTACGCTTCAAGATTTTGGCAGCCGCTTTTAAACCTTTCCAACCTTATGAACACCTTTATAAACGCCGTTGCATATCTTGAGCGCATTTTTGAGACCTTGGACGAGCCTGTGGCGGTGGACGACCTGCCCGACGCAAAGGAAATGCCCGACATCAAGGGCGACGTGGAGTTTAAGAACGTTACCTTTGCTTACGAAACGGGACCCAATATATTGGAGGATCTCAGCTTTAAGGCAAGGGCAGGGGAGAGCATAGCTCTTGTAGGCCCTACGGGAGCGGGAAAAACCACCATAGTCAACCTTATCAGCCGCTTTTACGATCTCAGCGGCGGAGAGCTGGACATAGACGGCACGGATATTTCCAAGGTAACGCTGCACTCGCTGCGCAGTCAGATGGGAATTATGCTTCAGGACAGCTTTATTTTCAGCGGCACTATCATGGATAACATAAAGTACGGCAAATTGGACGCCACCGACGAGGAGGCGGCAGCCGCCGCAAGGATCGTAGGCGTGGACGAATTTATCCAAACCCTTCCCGACGGCTATTACACCCAAGTAAACGAAAGAGGCGCAGGACTGTCTCAGGGGCAGAAGCAGCTTATCTCCTTTGCCAGAACGATTTTGGCTGACCCCAAGATCCTGATACTGGACGAGGCGACTTCCTCTATCGACGCAAAAACCGAGCGGTACCTACAGCGGGGCATCGATCACCTGCTCAAGGGAAGAACCAGCTTTATAATCGCCCACCGCCTTTCCACCATCAGAAACTGCGACAAGATCATGTACATCGGCGACAAGGGCATTAAAGAGTGCGGAAGCCATCAGGAGCTTATGGAGAAGAAGGGGCTTTATTATCAGCTTATCAATAACGGTGATGTGGGGTGATACGGCTTATCGGATCTCCTCATAAACCGAAGAAGCATCGTATGAACAATTTTGCCTACGGCAAAAGGGCAAGTCATACGATGCTTCATAATTTTCCGAGCAGGTCGTTATTCTCCCACAACCTCCAAAATCGCCTTGGCATAAATCTCCGCCGCCGTAAGCAGGTTCGTTTTCCCCACCCACTCGTCGTCGCCGTGCATATTGTTGTTTTCGCCCTCGGTTTCCATGCCGAAGGCAACTCCGCCTTCTATGCCGTGGACGTAGGTGCCGCCGCCTATAGCCTTGCAGAAGCCCTCCTTGCCGGTTACCTCGGTGTAAGCCTTTAACAGAGCTTTTACAAAGGGACTGTCGTTATCCGTGCAGTGAGGCTCGGAGCCTGTTATATCCAGCAGCTTAAACCCTGCCGTTTCCACCGCCGCCTTGATTTTTTCGGTACATTTCGCTTTGGTCAGCGATACCGGGAAGCGCATATCCGCCTTGGCGGTAAGCCTTCCGTTTTCAAAATCGATAATGCTGAAAACACAGGTGGTAGAGCCGGATCTGTCCCGAACCGCCAGCCCTAACGAGCTGCCGTCGAACCCGTTTTCGGGGAACAGCTTTAAAAGCCCGTCCGTAAGCGCCTTATCCTTGCCCGACACAAGGGGAGAAAGATAGGTCAAAAGTCTTGTAAAAGCATTTTTTCCGTGTTCGGGGGTTGAGGCGTGAGCTGAAACGCCCTTGCAGGTTATCACAGTGTCGTCCCCCTCATATCTCACGCCGATATATTCGTTTTGGGGCAGCTCCGCTTTGCCCTTTAAAACCGCCGTAACCTCTGCGGGAACGGCGTTGACCACCGTGCCGCCCTTAATGCTGAGGATCCTGTCGGAATCCGACGTTCCCCCAAAGGTAAATCGCAGCATGCCCTTTTCGGTGGTGATTATGGGAAATTCGGCGTCGGGGGTAAATACCGCCTTGGGCATTTTCGCCCTTTTCATGTATTCCCCGATGTCGATCTCGGAGCCTGTTTCCTCGGAGCAGCCTGCGATCAGGCGAACGTTGCCCCGAAGCTTATATCCGCACTCTCTTACCGCTAACATTGCGTACAAAGCCGCCAACAGAGGCCCCTTGTCGTCTATGCTGCCTCTTCCGTACAGCTTTCCGTCCTTTTCCGTAAGCTGAAAGGGCGGCATTGTCCAGTCCTTTTCCGACACGGGCACAACGTCCAAATGGGCTAAGATCCCAAGCTCGGGCTCTCCCTCGGGGAACAGATCGGCGCTGCCTGCATAATGATCGTAGTTTTTGACGTAAAATCCCTTTTCCTCCGCCAGCTGCAAAAATTCCTCAAGCGCCCTGCCGCATTCTCTGCCGAAGGGGTATTCGCCGTCTTTTTCAACGCTTACCGAGGGGATACGTATCAGCCTTGCCAGATCCTGCTTTAGCCTGTCAAAATTGTTTTCAAGATATTTCCTGATTTCCATTGCCCAAATCCTTTACTTGTTGTCGTTCGTTTTCCGCTCCTGCTTTTGGAGCTTTTTCTTTTCCTTTTCCAGCTGCTTTTCCTTGGCGGCGTTTTTCTTCTTTTCCTTTTCCAACTCCTTCCGCTTTTTCTCCTCGGCCTTCTTTTCGTTGAGGATAGAGATCTCCCGCAGCTTTGCCTCGTATTCCTTTCTGTCCTTCTCATATTCTCCGAGAAGCTTGGTTATCCCCTTCAGAGCAGTGTCGGGAGCGTACATTTCCACCCTGCGGCGTTTGGTTCTGCCCTGCCTGAACTCCTGCGTAAAGGTTATCTCCAGCTCGTGCCTGTTGGAGCTTACGTTGCCGAAGGTGGCTTTGGGGTTGGTGCATCTCCAGTGGTAGTAGTTGCCGCCGTAGTATACCGCCTTATTGCCGATAATTACCCGCTTGCCGTTTTCCATCATTCGGGCGTAATTGAGCTTGGGCATTAAAAACAGCAGCACGGCAAAGATAACGAACACCGACAGGCTGAAAATAAGGCTCACCTTCATTAAGGTGGTCTGAATGGTGGCGTTTGCCAAAATGTATATGTAATAAATGCTGAAGGCAAGACCGAACAGGCTTATGGCGATGTAAAAGCCCCGATTTCTTTTCTTCGCCTTTTCCGCCAGATCCACCAGCTCAAAATCCTTAAGCTTGTATTCCAGCCTTACGTCCTTGCCCTTTAAAAGCCTGTCCAAATTAAGCGCAGCGGGAAGATAGTAGATAAAGGAGAAGCAAAATACCGCCGCCGCCAGCACTCCGAAGGAGATCCCGAAAATCACCTGCGTGCCGCCGATGTCTATATTAAAGAACAGAAGGATCAGCCCCACCAGCACCAGCCCGAACAGGGTCAGCCAAATAAAAGCCCACAGCATGGGGTTTTGCGGACACCAAAGCTTGCCCTTCTTCTTTGGCTTGTCGTCGGGGTGGGTGATAGTGCCCTCCTCGTATTTTTGCAGATTGGAAAGAGCCCGATCTGCGTCCCTTTCGTCGGGGTATTCGGTATCGGCTTCTTTATCGATTTTTTCAATATCCGCCTGAGCGAAATCCGCTTCGGTAAGGCTTTGGGAGCCTTGCTCCGACGCTTCCTCAAGGGGTGCGCCGCACTCCTCGCAGAATTTGCCGGTCTTGACCTCTGCACCGCATTTGCTGCATTTCATATCCGTTCATTCCTTTCGATAAGTATGGTTTGTTGCTATTGTACCATATTATAGCATTAAAAGCAACGATTTTCATTAAATTTTGATAAATTTCACAAAATCTCCCTGACGCCGAAAACGGGGTAGCCCTCGATGTATGCCTTGACCGTTTCGGGATATTTTTCCGCCCGTTCAAAAATTACGGGAGCGATCTTTTCCGCAAAGCCCGAAATTTTCTCCACAGACAGAGCCGAAACCGCCTCGCATACCGGGGACAGGGTAAGCAGCAGCAAATTACCCTTTTTCATGACCCTAAAGGGCCATATCCTGCAATCAAACGGCTTTTCGTCGCCTAAGACGCAGCCCCGCTCGGTAAGCATCGGACAGCGGCAAAGCCCTTCTTCGTCAAATTCCGGGCGTATCGCCGCACATTCCCCTTCATTGCCGCCGCTGCGTTTTTCAAAGCCGATCTCGGGATATTTTTCGGAGATCTTCTCCGCAAGCTCGGGATCAAACAGGGGCATTTCCCAATAATCGGTTCTGTCGAAAACACAGCATACCCTGCATTTGGCGCAGGCGTCACGGGATAAGATTTCGGTAAGCATTTTTCCGTTCCTCCAATTTCTCTTATTAACACTAATTCTATCACAAATCCGCATAATTTAAAAGCCCCGATAAAAATTTTTTCAAAAACTATTGACAAAACCCGATTTTTGCGATATAATATTAAACGTTAAACAACAAGCAGATTTACTCTCACCCCGAGCCAAGGCGAAAGGGTTGTTTAATCTATCGTTTTAATATTGCGAAGGATTAACGTAAGGGTAAATTTTGCTCCTGCGTTTTTTTAATACAAAAATCAGATTTGCAGCCCTACGGAAATGTGGAGAGGAAGTGTTAAAGATAGCCGCAAAACAACCCCTCATCAATGAGGAAATCCATGAAAAACAGGTTCGGGTAATAGGACCCGACAACGAGCAGTTAGGCATTATGTCTTCGGACGACGCTTTTAAGAGAGCAGTTGAAGCCGATTTGGATCTTGTTCTCATCGCCCCTCAGGGCAATCCGCCGGTGTGCCGTATTATGGATTACGGCAAATACCGCTTTGAACAGGCTAAAAAGGAAAAGGAAGCCAGAAAAAATCAGAAGCAGTCGGAGCTTAAGGAAGTAAGCATGTTCCTTAACATCGACGTTAACGACTTTAACCGCAAGGTATCTCAGGCTATAAAGTTTCTGCAAAACGGCGACAAGGTAAAGGTAAAGGTTCGCTTTAAGCGCGCAAGAGAGCTTTCCCACATGAATTTGGGCGAAAATCTTATGAAGCGCTTTATGGACGCCGCCGCCGAATACGGCTCCGCCGACAAGCCTTCCGTTTTGGAGGGCAAGAACTTTACTGCGGTTTTGATTCCCAAGACTGCGTCGGGCAAAAAGTCTGCGCCCAAGCCCAAGAAGGAAAGCGCAGAGGTCTCCGAATAATCGAAGGACAGCGAAATCATCGTCATTTAGGCGTTGATGATACGGATATGCTTTCCAAGAAACAATTCGTATCCATAAATCAAAGTATTGGGGTAAGCAATCGTTAAACAAAAATTCAGTCTATCCCAAAAGAAAGGAATGGTCATATAAAATGAAAAACAAGATCAAAACCCACAGCGGTGCCAAGAAGCGTTTCAGATTCACCGCCTCCGGCAAGCCCAAGTACCAGTCCACCAACCGTCGTCACAGACTGACGCAAAAGGCAACCGGACGTAAGCGCAGCAACCGTTCCAACGAATATGCCGACAAGGCGGACGTTAAGGAAATCAGAGCACTTATGCCTTACGCTAAGTAAGAGAAGAGGAGGAAACGAAAAATGGCTCGTGTAAAAGGCGCACTTGCAACACGCAAGAGAAGAAATAAAACACTTAAGTTGGCGAAAGGCTACTGGGGCGGCAAAAGCAGACTGTTTAAAACCGCTAAGGAGGCCGTTTGGAAATCGGGACAGTATGCTTATATCAGCAGACGCTTAAAGAAGAGAGATTTCCGCAGACTTTGGATCGCTCGTATCAGCGCAGGCTGCAAGCTTAACGATATGAACTATTCCACCTTTATCGGCGGCTTGAAGAAGGCAGGCATTAATTTGAACCGCAAGATGCTTTCCGAGATCGCCATCGCAGACCCCGCAGCTTTCACTTCGCTTTGCGAAAAGGCTAAGGCGGCACTGTAAAATATTAAAAAAGAGAGACGTTTTGGCAGTGCGATGATAAAACTCTCTCTTTTGTTAATTTATCGGTAAAAAATAATATAGCTTTAGTTTTTGTAAAAGGAGATTTTATGGTACAGATTAAACGTTTTTTGGCCATCGTCTTAGCGGTTTTAATTGGTTCGGCTTTTTCTGTTTACGCAGATGGAGCGCCATGTACGGAAGTCGATGACGATGTTTTCAATTTGATTTTAGATGAATATTTTGACAAAAGAGAAAATGATTTCAATGCGTCCAAACAGCTTATGGCGCAAGGTGTTAATTGCCAATCGCAATTAGAGGCAATTCCAAACAGTGAAATGCGTCCTTATCTTATTTTAAAAATGGAAGAAAAACTGAATTTAACAGTTGTATCAGCTCAGACAAGTTATTCTGTTCGTGAAATTAAAGTTGAAGATGATATTATTCATCTTGATGTGTATGAGTGGACTTATGTGGATTATACCGGCGAAATTGGACTGATTGACACTTTTGGTTACGGTGTTAACCACGAAATTGTGCTTGAAAAGGACGGTATAGATTTCAAGTTAATATCAGATACTTACGATGAAGGTCCGCTGACCGAAATGTCATCGTCATTATCTCAAGGTGATTTTATACAATTAATGGGAACTGAATATCCGATATGTAATGTAAACTCAATTACCACGTCGGAAAATGATTTTTCTTCCGAAAGAAGTGTTTCGGGTTATGATCCGTGCAAAGCAGTTGAATATGCAAATAAATGGGTATACCAAGGAGCGCAGGGAGGAGAATATTATGATTATTACAACACATCTCAATATGCAACCAATCGAGGGGCAGATTGTACAAATTATGTTTCACAGTGTATGTATGCCGGTGGAATTAAAATGGATAGTATAAGCAATTCAAGCGGTTGGTGGTATGATAAAACTAAATTGTGGAGCAATGTTTGGTTTACGGCGGATCCGCATTTTAGATATTTTTCAAACCAAAATGTTGCATACAGTAATATATCTGTGAATTCAGGCAATTCCAGTATAATCCCCGGAAACCCTGTATATCATGATAAAAACGGTGACGGGAATATCAATCACGCCACTATATGTGTTGGTTATGACGTAAACGGTGTTCCTATAGTAAATTCGCACACCGATGATTACTATCATATTAGATGGTTTTACGGTTCACCTACTACAAAGTATGGAGTAGTTGAACTTACTAAAGATGATATACTCAATACCACATCCGGAGCTGCGACATTAAAGCTTAACGAAGCCTATTATGCAAAGCTGGATAATTCGTCTGATATTGACTGTTTCAAATTTATACCTACGCAAACTAAGCAATATACTTTTACCACAACGGGAAATACTAATACATACGGAAAATTGTGCTCATCTTCGGGAACGGTTTTAAATTCCAATGAGGACAGCGGTGTTTCAAACAATTTTTCAATTACTCAAACTCTTACAAAAGGGCAAACGTATTATATATATGTAAGTTCTTCCTATCCCGTACAGGGTTTTTATGGTTTAAAGGTATCATAAATGAAAGGTTTTAATGTAAAAAAGGCGGCAGCTCTTTTACCGTTTTTGCTGTGCCTGAGTTTTTGCGCCTGTAATTCAAAGACGCTTCCCATAAGCACTGACGCATCACATACGGTAAATCAGCCCGATGCTGCCCAAACAAAAATCGGCTCTATCGCCGAAAAAACCGAAGCGGAAAGTGAAAAGCCGGAAGAAAATGCTGTGACAGAAGAATTTAACTTTGCTTCCGTCCTCACCGAAGATGACATAGAATATATGGGCATACCTTACAGCGAGCTTACGCAGGAGCAGTTTATACAGCTTTGGGCACAGGCAACAAGGGAATGTAACGTGCAAAGGCTTTATAATCTGTATTATTCCAACCGAAGCTATGACGAATCGTTAAGCGGGGCGGAAGTGAAAAGGCTGTCCGACAGTGATGTTAGGGAGTGGCTGCAAACGCTGCTTGCCTTGGAGCTTAACGGTCGCATGCTGTTCGGATATTACGACGTTGAACTGCATGAGATCGACGACGCACCGAAAGGTTATTACGACAATAAGGAAACCGAAGAGCTGCGCTACACTATTTCTTATAAAAGCAAAATGTATGAAAACGGGGAGCTCACCTATGAGGGCGATGAAATAAGGTGGATAGATCTTAAAAAGATCAACGGATATTGGAAAATCGGCGTTTGGTTTTCTTCAAGTCCATAATTTTTACGGCAAAGTCACCCTTGCAAAAAATTTACATATCACGCTTTTGTTTGAGGCGTGATATTTTGCTGATTTACTCGTCCTTCTTTTTCTTCCCCGCATACTCGCCCTACTCCGCAAGCGTCATATCTTGATGATTGCGGAAATAAAGGGTATAGAACACCGCCGCAGCCGCAGCGGCGGAAACAAGGCATTTTACCAAAAGCAGCGGAAATTCCCCCGAAGCCTCGGGAAAAATTATTTGGTAGTAGGAGTAATTGCGTATTGTGTCCCCCAAGGTAATTTCGGGAAACAAAAGGCTTGTGTACCTTTTAAGCATTCTCACTCCCCCAAAAACCGAGGCAAAGACGCAGCCGAAGGCGGTTATCACCGAGCAGGCTATTGTGCCGAAAATGTCAATTTTTTTCGCCAAGAAGCGGTAGTCTGCAATGGTAACGGCGGAAATCAGCGCCCCTGCCGCCCAAGAGCTTAAAAGTCCGCCTATGTTGGAGGGACGGTTGTCGATCACCGCACCGCTTATGGCAGCCATGGCAAAAGCCCCTATCAAAGCCCCTAAAAGCCCCCTTACGCTGTACCTGTCAAAGCGGCGCTTGACTTCGTTTTTGGGCGGGAGCGGCTCTGCTTTTTTCGGCGCAGGCTCTTTTGCCGCAGCCTCTCTTTGAAGCTTCGAGGGCAGCAGGTCAAGACTGTCCGCCAGCTCGCAAAGACCGTTGACAAAATCCACCAGATAAAAGCTGTTTTCCTGATACAAAAGGGAGGCGTTCAGGCTTATCTGTTGAAAATTTACTTCGCTTTTTCTGCCTGTTACGCAGTTTTTCGGCAGCTTTTCCACAAGGGCGGTGACGCCTTTTCTCAAAGGCTCGTCTGCTTCCTTTCTGTATCTGCAAAACACGGTGACCGTATACCTGCGGGTTTCGGGGCTGTCGCATACGAGCACGGGATAATCCCTTATAATGCCGCTTAAGCAGCCGCTTTCCTCCCAGCTTAAGCCTAAGTCCTCGGACAAAAGCTTTAATTCGGAGAACAACATATTTTCCTCCTAAAAATAATTATAAACTGTATTAATACTACCACATGGAGCGTACAATGTCAATGATAATTACGTCAAGAAAAAACGAAACGGTTCGGAAAAGCCGCCTTATCCTCTCCGAAAAAAAGCTCAGAGACAGCGAGGGAATTTTCGGCACAGAGGGCTGTAAGCTGGCGGAGGAGGCTTTAAAGGCGGGATTTAAGGCTGAGTATGCGGTAGTTGCCCAAGCCGCAGCCGAAAAATTTCCCGAGACCGTTAAGCTTATTGAAAAAAATTGTAAAATATATTATGCGACCCCCGAAATTTATTTGTATATAAGCCAACAAAAGGCTCCTCAAGGTATTTTTTTGGCGTTAAAACAAAAATCGGCGCTTGACAAATCGAAAATTCTTGATAAAATATTAAGCGGCAGTACATTACTAATGTTGGACTGTGTTCAAGATTCGGGGAATTTGGGAACAATGATAAGAACCGCCGAAGCTTTGGGGACGCAGGGCGTTATTTTAGGCGATGGCTGCGCCGACCTGTGGTCGCCGAAGACCTTGCGCTCCGCTATGGGCAGTGCCTTTCGGGTAAATACGGTCAGCTGCTCTCTGGAAAAGGCAGTGGACAGGGCAAAGGACAGCGGCTTCGAGGTATACGCCGCCATGCTGGACAGCAGCGCCCTGCCCTTGGGCAGCTTCAAATTCGGAGAGAAGACCGCCGCAGTCATCGGCAACGAGGGTCACGGCATATCGGCGGACGTTGCGGCAAAATGCAAAAAGCTGTACATTCCCATCACCTCGGCGGAATCCTTAAACGCAGCGGCGGCGGCTGCCGTGCTGTGCTGGGAAATGAAAAGAAAAAAAAGATGAGGGATAAAAAAATCGCTGTAGCAGCTTCGGAGCGCTAATATAACCAAGCTTATATTTTTCGGCAAATATATATTACGATTTTTCTATCCTTCAAAAAAATTTTTCAAGGAGGAAGCAACCTTGTCAGATTTAGTAATTTTGGAGTCCCCCTCCAAGGCGAAAACCGTACAGAAATATTTGGGGAAGAAATACCGCGTGGTGGCATGCGCAGGACACATCAGAGACCTGCCCAAGTCAAAGCTGGGCGTAGACGTGGAGCATGATTTTCAGCCCGTTTACGAGGACAAAAAGGATAAGGCGAGCCTTATAAAGGAGCTTAAGGACGACGTCAAAAAATCCGACACCGTATACCTGGCGACCGACCCGGATAGAGAGGGAGAGGCTATTTCATGGCACTTGGCAGCGGTATTGGGCTTGGACGGCACAAAGCCTATCCGAGTTACCTTTTCCGAGATCACCAAAAGCGGCGTGGAAACGGGCATGAAAAACCCCCGCAGCCTCGATACGGATCTTATAAACGCACAGCAGGCAAGGCGCATCTTAGACCGCATTGTGGGCTATAAGCTCAGTCCGTTTTTGTGGAAAAAGGTGAGAAGAGGCTTGTCGGCGGGACGGGTGCAGTCCGTGGCGGTAAAGCTCATAGTGGATCGGGAAAACGAGATAAAAGCTTTCGTCCCCAAGGAATATTGGAGCATTGACGGAAAGGCGCTTACCGTATCCAATAAGAAGCCTTTCCCCATAAAGCTTTCCGAGATCGGCGGGGAAAAGGCGGAGCTTGCCTCAAAGGAAGAGACGGACAAGATCTTAAAATATCTTGAGGATAAGGAATTTGTGGTGGACAATATCAAGAAGTCCACAAGAAAAAAGCAGCCCGCACCTCCCTTCACCACCTCCACATTGCAGCAGGAGGCGAACCACCGCTTGAGCTTCAACTCCCGCCGTACCATGAAAACGGCGCAGGAGCTGTACGAGGGCGTCGAGATCGAGGGACAGGGCGCAGTGGGTCTTATCACCTACATGAGAACCGACAGCCTTAGGATATCCGACGAGGCTAAGGCGGCGGCGGCGGAATTGATCAAGGAAATGTACGGCGAGGAGTATCTCCCCGAAAAGCCCAGGGTCTACAAGACCAAAAGCAACGCACAGGACGCTCACGAGGCGATCCGTCCCTCTACGATAAGCTTTACCCCCGCACAAATAAAGGGCAGCCTTACCTCCGACCAGTATAAGCTGTATAAGCTGATATGGGAGCGGTTTATGGCGAGCCAAATGGCGAACGCACAGCTTAACACCGTGGGCGTTACTATTTGCGCAGGCGATTGCACCTTTAAGGCAAACGGCTACACCGTCAAATTCGACGGCTTTACCAAGCTGTACACCGAGGCGTCGGAAAACGACGACGAAAGCGGCGGCGCACTGCCCAAGCTTACGCAGGGCGAAACGCTGAAGATCCGGGAGATAGCGGGCAATCAGCACTTCACCCAGCCTCCGCCCAGATACAACGAAGCAAGTCTTATAAAGGCTCTTGAAGAAAACGGCATCGGCAGACCCTCCACCTATGCGCCAACCATCTCCACCATTTTGGATAGGCATTATGTGGAATTTGAGCAGAAGCAGCTTAAGCCCACGCCTCTCGGCGACACTATCACCGCTCTTTTGGAGGATCACTTCGAGCATATAGTGGACGTAAAATTCACCGCCAAAATGGAAAGCGATCTGGATAAGATCGAAGACGGCAAGGAGCAGTGGGTAGAGGTGCTGAGAGAGTTCTACGCCGATTTCGACAAAACTCTCGCCAAGGCGGAAGCGGATCTGGAGGGCAAAAGGGTAAGGGTGCCCGACGAGCCCACCGACATTATCTGCGAGGAATGCGGCAAGCCCATGGTGATAAAAATAGGACCCTACGGTAAATTTTTGGGCTGTTCGGGCTTCCCCGAATGTAAAAACACCAAACGCATAGTAAACGAAACGGGCGGCTTTTGTCCCAAATGCGGGGCAAAAATGCTTGCCAAGAAGTCAAAGAAGGGCAAGCCCTTTTTCGGCTGTGAAAATTACAAGGACTGCAATTATATGACATGGGACACTCCCATTCCCGACACCTGTCCCAACTGCGGCAAAACGCTGTTTAAGAAGGCGGGGAAGAAGGGAAAGATATACTGCGCAGGCGAGGGCTGCGGCTTTGAAAAAGAGCCGGAGGAGAAGTGAGGAGCTTTAAGGATCCCAAATGGAAAATGTTACTGTGATCGGGGCAGGGCTTGCGGGCTGCGAGGCGGCTTGGGCGCTGGCAGAGTCGGGCTTGGCGGTTGCGCTTTGCGAAATGAAGCCCCAAAAATATACTCCCGCTCATCATTACCAAGGCTTTGCGGAGCTTGTGTGCTCCAATTCCCTTAAGGCGGCAAGGGTCGGCAGCGCCTGCGGCATGTTGAAGGCGGAAATGAGGATCTTGGGCTCTCTGATACTGGAGGCGGCGGAGCATACCGCCGTTCCCGCAGGAGGCGCATTGGCGGTGAACCGCACCGATTTTTCCGACTATATTACCGAAAAGATCAAGGCTCACCCGAATATTGCGATAATTTCGGAGGAAATAACACATTTCCCCGAAAAAAACACCGTGATCGCCACGGGTCCCCTGACCTCGGACAAAATGGCAAGGGCTGTCGGGGAAAAATGCGGCGAGTGCTTAAGCTTTTACGACGCCGCCGCTCCCATCGTCACCTTTGACAGCATAGATATGACCAAGGCGTTTTTTGCCGCCAGGTATGACAGGGGCGAGGCGGACTATATAAACTGCCCCATGAACAAGCGGGAATACGAGGAATTTTACAACGCTCTTGTGACCGCCGAAACGGCGGAGCTGAAGAAGTTTGAGAAAGAGGGGCTGACCGTCTACGAGGGCTGTATGCCCGTGGAGGTGCTGGCGAAGCGGGGTGCGGAAAGCGTCCGCTACGGCTGCATGAAGCCCGTGGGGCTTATCGATCCCCGCACGGGTCACCGTCCGTGGGCGGCGGTGCAGCTGCGCAAGGAAAACGTGGAGGGCAGCGCCTACAATCTCGTGGGCTTTCAGACGAACCTGAAATTCCCCGAGCAAAAGCGGGTCTTCCGAATGATACCGGGGCTGGAAAATGCGGAATTTGCCCGATACGGCGTAATGCACCGCAACACATTCCTAAACAGCCCCAAGCTTTTGACCGACCGCTTTATGCTTAAGGGCAGCGACAACGTGTATTTTGCGGGACAGATCACCGGCGTGGAGGGCTATGTGGAAAGCGCCATGAGCGGCATTATAGCAGGTCAAAGCTTGGCGAGAGCCGTAAAGGGACTGCCGCCGCTGAGCCTGCCCGCCACCTCCATGTGCGGCGCCTTGTGCCGTTATGTTAAAGCGGAAAACGATAATTTTCAGCCCATGGGCGCAAACATGGGAATTTTGCCCCCTTTGGGGGAGCATATAAAAAATAAGCAGGAGCGCTACGAAAAGATTGCCCAAAGAGGGCTTGAGGATCTGAAAAACGCAGGAAATTAATTTAATCGGAAAGGACCGGGATAAAATGTCAAAAATCAGGGTAGCCATGGACGCATTCGGCGGCGACAACGCCCCCGACGAGGTGATCAAGGGAGCGGCGGAGGCGATAAAGCTTTACGGCGATAAGCTGGAAATTATCCTCTGCGGCGACGAAAATCGGGTAAACGAGAGGATAAAAGCCTTGGGCGTAAGCACCGAGGGCATTTCCGTAAAAAATGCCGAGGGGATCATCAAAATCGAGGACAACCCCACCGACATAAGAAAGGCGAAGCTTAATTCTTCTATGGGCGTGGCTTTTCAGGCAGTGAAAAACGGCGAGGCGGACGCCTTTATCAGCGCAGGCAGCACGGCGGCGCTGGTAGTGGGCGGCACGACCCTTATCGGCAGGATAAAGGGCATAAAGCGCCCCTCCCTCGCCCCGATCATTCCCTCGGTGAGCCATAATTACATACTCCTCGACGGCGGCGCAAACGTGGAGTGCCGCCCCGAAATGCTTCAGCAGTTTGCGGTCATGGGCAGCGTTTACATGGAAAAGATAATGGGCGTGAAAAACCCCAAGGTAGGTCTTTTGAACGTAGGCGCAGAGGAGGAGAAGGGCAGAGAGCTGGAGCATGAGGCTTACGCACTGTTAAAGGAAGCCCCCGTCAATTTTATCGGCAATGCGGAGGGCAGAGAGGCTGCCTTGGGCGAATGTGACGTGCTGGTCACCGACGGCTTTACGGGCAACGTATACCTTAAGACCGTAGAGGGCATGGGCAAGTTTATGAAGGTGTCCCTTAAGGGCATTTTCTTTAAAAATATCGGCACAAAGATCGGCGCAGCCTTCACCATGAAGGGCATCAAGGAGCTGTCAAGGAAAATGGACTATCGGGAAACAGGCGGCTCGCCCCTTTTGGGCACGTCCAAGCCCGTTATAAAGGCTCACGGCAGCAGCGACGCCAAAGCCTTTATGAACGCCGTAAGACAGGCTAAGGAATTTATCGAAAACAACGTGATAGAGGAGATCACCGCTGCGCTCGAGTCTTTAAAAACGGAGACCGTCGGTGAGACCGAGAAATAAATATGAAACCGAGAAATAAATATGAATAAACGCAATGAAACCTTGGATATTATAAGGATATTTTCTTTGTTTTGCGTGGTGGGAGTGCACTTTTTTCTTAATTCGGGCTTTTATGTATTTAGGCTCGAGGGTGCGGCAATGGCTGTGCTGTGCGTTTTCAGAAGCTTTTTCATAATATGCGTCCCCATGTTTATTATGTTAAGCGGGTATTTGATGAACGGCAAAGCTCCCGCGAAGAAATATTTTTTGGGCGTTACAAAGGTCATTTTCATGTACCTTATAAGCTCCGTTGTCTTTGCGGCGTTTGAAGGGTTTTATCTGCATCGGGAGGTGAGCCTTAAAAAATTTATCACCGATTTTTTAAGCTATAAGGGAACCACCTACGCCTGGTACATAGAGATGTATATCGGCTTATATCTTTTGATCCCGTTTTTGAACATGATATTCAATAATCTGAAGGATCAAAGGCAGGCTAAATGTCTGATAGCGGTTTTGTTTGCTGCCGTCATGCTGCCCTCCATGACCAACGCATACGACCTCGGGCTGGATCAGTGGTGGCTGAATCCCGCTTCCGGCGGCGAGTACTTTAAGCTCCTGCCCAATTGGTGGGGAATAATGTATCCCGTGTTTTATTATTTTTTGGGCGCTTATGTTTCCAAATACAAGCCGAAATTATCCGCTGCGGGGTGTATCTGCTTCCTGCTTGCCTTGGTGCTGGCGGACGGCTTCTTTAATTATTGGAGGGCCGACGGTGCGTCTTATTCCAGCGGAAAGACCAATGAATATGCGTCGCCTGTGGTTGCCGTTATCGCATATTTGACATTCGCACTGCTTTTAAAAATCAAGCCGAAAAAGGAGAACAGGGTCAGAGGGCTTATTTTGCAGACGCTGTCCGATTCCTGCTTGTATGCATATCTTCTGTCGGCAATGTTTGATTCGGTTTTCTATAAAAACATGACGGCGCAGATAAACGGTTTTACCGATATGCTAAAGCTTTTCCCCGTAAAGGTCTTGACCGTGTTTTCGCTGTCCCTTTGCGCAGGGACGGCTATTCACCCTGCGGTTACGGGCGTAAGAGAGGCGATAGAAAAATTGGTCGGCAGGTTAAGAAAACAGCCGTCGGTGAAGTTGTGACGGTTTTGATACTGATTTTCGATCAAAGCACAGGCATTTTCGCCGTCGATCGAAAATCGGTGCTTTGGGTGTAATTCATAATATGAAAGGATCGTGCGATGACGGAATTGGAAAAAAGAATCGGCTATCGGTTCAATAACCCCGCACTGCTCAGGGAAGCGTTGACCCATTCTTCTTACGTCAACGGCAAGAACCACCACAGCAACGAGCGCCTGGAGTTTTTGGGCGACAGCGTTTTGTCGGTGGTGGTATCCAAATATTTATTCGAGAATTTAAAGGACAAGCCCGAGGGTCAGCTGACAAAGCTGAGAGCCAGCGTGGTCTGCGAGCATGCGTTATACCCCTTTGCTGAAAAAATAAAGTTAGGCGAGGCGATCTATCTCGGCAAGGGAGAGGAAAACACGGGCGGCAGACACCGCCGTTCGATACTGGCGGACGCCTTTGAAGCGCTGATCGCCGCAATTTACCTTGACGGCGGCTTAGATGCGGCGACGGACTTTATCCTGCCCTTTATGCCCTCCTTGGAATCCCTGAGAAGCGGCAAGCTTCTTATCGGCGATTACAAGACGATATTGCAGGAGATTATCCAGCAAAATCCCGAGGAAAGGATCGTATACGAAATGGCGGGAGAAAGCGGCGCAGCCCACAATCGGACCTTTACCGCAAACGTACTGCTCAACGGACAGATAATAGGCACGGGCACAGGCGGCAGCAAAAAGGAAGCCGAACAGAACGCCGCCAAGGAAGCGGTAAAGTTAATGGGCTATGAGACAAACTAATTTATCGATCTTTATCCCCCACAAGGGCTGTCCCAACACCTGCTCCTTCTGCAATCAGCGCTTTATCAGCGGCAGCGAAAAAGCCCCCTCCCCGGAGGAGGTGACCGCAATTCTGGCGGCGCAGGTAAGCTTTTTGGAGCGGGCGCACCTACAGGCGGAGATCGCCTTTTTCGGCGGCAGCTTTACCGCAGTGGACAGGGATTACCGCAACAGCCTTCTTTACGCCGCCAGTCAGTATGTTAAGGAATTTCCGCATCTGTACGGCGGGATACGCTGCTCCACCCGACCCGACTGCATTGACGGGGAGATATTGGAGGAGCTGAAGCTTTACGGCATGACGGCGGTGGAATTGGGCGCTCAAAGCATGAACGACGGGGTTTTGAGTGCCAACCTGAGAGGGCACACCGCCGAGGACGTAAGACGGGCAAGCAGGCTCATAAAGGCTTACGGCATGGAACTGGGCCTTCAAATGATGACGGGGCTGTACGGGGACAAGCCCGAGTACTGCATGGACACCGCAAGAGAATTTGCCGCCTTAAAGGCGGATACGGTGCGTATTTATCCCACGGTGATACTAAAGGGCACCATGCTGGACGGGCTGAGGGAAAAGGGCTTGTACAAAAGCTTTTCCTTTGACGAAACGGTGGAGCTTTGCGCCGATCTGCTGGAGTTTTTCAAGGCTGAAAATATTCCCGTAATAAGGCTCGGACTTCACGCCTCGGAAACGGTGGAAAGCGCCATGACAGGCGGAGTTTATCACCCCGCCCTCGGGGAAATAGCGGAATCGGCGGTCATGCGCCGCCAAATGGAAAAACTGATGGACGAGCTGGGGGGCAGCAAATTTATAATTTATACCGACAAAAAAAATATGAGCCTTGTGTCGGGACATAAGGGAATAAACAGGGAGATCCTTTTAAACAAGGGAAAGACCTTTAAAATAAAGGAAAAGCAAGGCTGTTATTTGGAAATGGAAAAAATCGATCAGACGAGGTAATAAATGTTTTTTAAGACCATGGAAATTCAGGGCTTTAAGTCCTTTGCAGACAAAACGGTGCTGAATTTCGACAAAAAGATGACCGCCATCGTCGGCAGCAACGGCAACGGCAAAAGCAATATCAGCGACGCCCTCCGCTGGGTAATGGGCGAGCAGGGGGCAAAGACCCTTAGAGGCGACAAAATGGAGGACGTTATCTTCCACGGCACGATGGCAAGAAAGCCCATGGGCTACGCCAGGGTCGCTCTTACCGTTGACAATACCGACCGCACCTTGGGAGTGGACGCCGACGAGGTGACTATTGAGAGAAAGCTGTACCGCACGGGAGACAGCGAGTACATCATCAACGACAAAAAGTGCCGCCTCAAGGATATTCAAGAGCTTTTAATGGGTACGGGTCTCGGTCGGGACGGCTACTCCGTTATAGGTCAGGGACGGGTAAGCGAGATCATAAACAGCAAGGTAAATCAGCGCCGAGAGCTTTTTGAAGAGGCTGTGGGCGTGTCCTATTTCCTGCATAAAAAGCAGGAGGCGGAGCGGGATCTTGCCAGAGCCGACGACAACATAAACCGCCTTAAGGACATCGAATCGGAGCTTTCAGCCCGTATCCCCGTGCTGGAAAGACAGTCGGAAAAGGCAAGACAGGCTATGGCGCTTATGGAGAAGGAAAAGGCGCTGGACTTGGGTCTCAGCGTTTGGGATCTGGACAGGATCGCAAGAGAGCTTGCCGAAACGGAAGATCAAATGCTTGCCAACCAAGGGCAGTGCGAGCACTATCAGCGGGAGATCGGAGAGCTGGAGCGGGAAAGCGAGGACATTGCCGAAAGAAAAATGTCTATCGCCGCACAGCAGGAAAATCTCCGACGAGAGGGGGAGCAGGCAAGGGACTTGCTTGCCGCCGCCGACAGAGAACAGGCGGTGCTTGAAAACGAGATCGCACACTGCAACGAAAAGATACGGCAGACAGAGACCCGCATAAAAGAGGGCGAGCAGGGAGCCGAGGAGCTTCAAAAGCAGATCGGGACCTATGCCGCTCAAATCGGGGAGAAGAACGCCGAGCTTGCGAAAAATCGGCAAAAAGCCCAAGAGCTGGGTGCGGGGCTTTCCGCCATGAACGGCGAAAGCGACCAGTTGGACGGGGAGTACAGGGAACTGGACAAAAAGCAGGGGGAGCTTCTTGCGCAAAAGGCAGAATTGACCCTGAAGATCCAATCCTCCCGGCAGAACATCGAGGACATAAAGGCGAGACTTGCCGATTCCGACGAAAGCTTCCGCAGCACCGAGGAAAAGATAGGCGAATATCGGGAGAAAAGACGGGAGATCTCCGCCAAATTGGAGGAAAACGCAGAGAAAAGAGCCGAAGCCGAAAACAAGCTGGGCGGTTACACCAAGCTTTTTGAATCCAAAAACAACAGGCTCAAGGAACAGGAGCAGAGCTTTAGACAGCTGCAAAACGATTACACCCAAAGCCGCCAAAGGCTGGAGGTGCTGTCGGACGTGGAAAAGAACATGGCGGGCTACGCCGCCAGTGTAAAGGCGGTGGTCACCGCAGGCAGACAGGGAAAGATCGGCGGTGTCGAGGGCACGGTGGCAGATGCGATCAAGGTGGACAAGCGCTACGCAGTGGCTGTCGAGACCGCCTTGGGGGCAGCGCTGCAAAACGTGATAGTAAACAACGAGGAGACCGCCAAGCGCTGTATCCGTTATTTGAAGGAAACGGGAGGCGGACGGGCTACCTTCCTGCCCTTGACCTCGGTAAAGGGAAGCCTTATGGACGCAGGAGGGGTGGAGAACGAGGAGGGATTTGAGGGCGTTGCCAGCGAGCTGGTGGACTGCGATGAAAAGTTCAGGGGCATAGTGCGCTTCGTGCTGGGCAGATGCGTCATTATCGAGGATATAGATACCGCCACCGTCATTGCCAAGAAAAACGGCTATAAATTCAAGATAGTTACCCTTGACGGACAGGTGATCAACGCAGGCGGTTCGTTTACGGGCGGCTCCGTCAGCAAGTCGGCGGGGATCATCACCCGCAACAGGGAGATCGAGGAGCTCAAGGAAAAAACCGCAGTGCTGTCCGAAAAGCTTAAGACCGAGCAGGAGAGCTTTAACCGCCTTCGAGAGGAGGTAGGCAAAATGTCTATCGAAATGGAGGGCTTTAAGGAGCAGGCGGAGGACTGCGCCAAGGAGGAGATCGGCTTAAAAGCGGAGCTTGGCGGCGTCAAAGAGATGATAGAGCAGGCGGAGGCACAGCAGGAAAACGCCGAGGGCTTTTTGCAGCGCAGCAGGGCGGATATAAAAAAGCAGGAGGACGCGATCCGAGACTGCGAGGAAAGCCTGGCGCAGTGCGAAAAGGAGATAGAGACCATTGCCGCAGAGATCCAAAGGGCAGGCGAAAAAATGCAGGCACGCCTTGAGGAAAAGAACAGGATAGGCGAGGAAATAACCGCTCTCGGCATGGAGGGTCTGTCGATAAACAAGGACATAGAGCGGATACAGGGACTTAAAGCCTCCGCAGAGGAAAGCTTGGAGCAGCTGTCAAAGGGCAGCGACAGCCTGCAAGCCGAAATTTCCGCCGAGGAGCAAAGAATAGAAGAGATAAAGCTTCAAATAGAGGAAAAGAAAAAGCAGGCGGAGGAGCTTAAAAACAGCTTTAAGGGCGGCAGCGACAAGGTGGCGCAGCTTATTTCCCAAACCAACGATTTGGAAAAGCGCCTGACTGAGATCAACAGGGAGATCAGGGAAAAGTCCGAGGCGAAGGAGAAATTTTCCGCTGCCTTGGCGGTGAACACCGAGCGGAAAGCCGCCTTTGAAAAAGAAACGGAGCGCATTAAAGCCTCCTTGTGGGAGAAGTACGAGTTAGCCCCCAGCGAAGCGGCAAAGCAGGCGGAGATCCCCCAAGACGTAAAGTCCGCAAGAGGACAGCTGGCGGAGCTTAGGCGGCAGATCTCGGCACTGGGCAATGTAAACTTCGCCTCGATAGACGAGTTCAAGGAGGTAAGCGACCGCCACAGGGAGCTTAAAGGTCAGCTGGACGACGTGGAGAGATCCAAGCGGGAGCTGGAAAAGCTCATCGAAAATCTGACGGTGGATATTAAGGCAAGGTTTTTGGAGGGCTTCAACAGCATAAACGACCATTTCAAGAGGATTTTCACCGAGATATTCGGCGGCGGCAGCGCTCATTTGGAGCTTACCGACCCCGAGGATATATTGAACAGCGGCATAGAGATCTTCGCCGCACCTCCCGGCAAGCTGATAAAGAACCTTATATCCCTTTCCGGCGGCGAGCAGACCATGGTGGCGATAACTATTTATTTCGCCATTCTTCTTCACCGTCCCACGCCGTTCTGTATGCTGGACGAGGTGGACGCAGCCTTGGACGAGGTCAACGTGGTGAAATACATAACCTATCTTAAGCGCTTTTCGGGCAGCACGCAGCTTATGGTCATCACCCACAGGCGGGGAACCATCGAGGGCTGCGACGTGCTTTACGGCGTATTTATGCAGGAAAAGGGCGTTTCAAGACTTTTAAGGCAGGAGATCATCGACGATTTGGATATTGAATTGGAGTAATCTTGACAAAATAAGGGAAAAATGGTACAATAAAAGCAATCTTTTCAGCGGCTTCAGGCGGCAATAGTAAAATCATATCGGGGCAATGCCGCAGTCTTGGCGGTATTGCCTTGTTTTACCCTATTCGCTGCGGGCTGTGTATTTTCCGAAATAAAAGGGGAACGTAATGGGATTATTTGAAAAACTGAAAAACGGCTTAAAAAATACCAAAAACAGCCTTGCGGAAAAATTGGGCGGTATTTTTAAATCGGCAAAGAAAATAGACGAGGAATTTTTTGATCGGCTGGAGGAAACGCTGATCACCGCCGACTTGGGCGCCGAAACCTCCATAGAGATATGCGACAGGCTCCGCAGTCAGGTAAAGGAGCGGGGAATATCCGAAGCCCCCGAGGTCTTGACGGCGATGAAGACGATAATTGCCGAGATGATAAGCGGCGACAACCGCCTTGTCCTCGATCCC
>JAMPBF010000099.1 GCA_023666805.1 Bacillota bacterium | reverse complement strand
GTCATAGTAGCATACGTCGGTGGGTATCCTCTCGCCGAAGTCCGTTTTTATGCAGTCTACGCCGATCTCGCAAAGCGCTCTCAGCTTGCCCTTATACCAATCGCACGCCTTGGGGTTGGTAAAGTCCACAACGGCAAGTCCCGGCTGCCACATATCGCACTGGAAAATGCTGCCGTCCTTATTATGCAGCAGGTAGCCCTTTTTCGCCGCTTCGCCGAAAAGCTCCGAGCGCTGTCCGATGTACGGGTTGATCCAAACGCAGATCTTAAGTCCCCTGTCCTTAAGCCTTTTCAGCATTGCGGCAGGGTCGGGGAACTGTCTTTTGTCCCACTTGAAATCGCACCAGCAAAATTCCTTCATCCAAAAGCTGTCGAAGTGGAAAACCTCCAACGGTATGCTGCGCTGCTCCATTCCGTCGATAAACGAGGTAACGGTTTTCTCGTCATAGTCGGTGGTAAAGGAGGTGGTGAGCCACAGCCCGAAGCTGTAGGCGGGCGGCAGGGCGGGCTTGCCCGTTAGATCGGTGTAGCTTTCAATTACGTTTTCAAGGCTTTCTCCGCCGATCACAAAATATTCCAGCTTTTCCCCCGGCAGGGTGAAGGACACCTTGGAAACCGTGTCGGAGCAAACCTCAAAGGAGACCCTGTCGGTTGAATTTACGAAAATTCCGTACCCCCTGGAGGAAATGTAAAAGGGAACCGATTTATAAGACTGCTCCGAGCAGGTTCCGCCGTCGCTGTTCCACATTTCCGCCGTTTGTCCGTTTTTAACGAAGGGAGTAAATTTTTCGCCGAAGCCGTAGAAATATTCCCCGACGCTCATTTCAAGCTGTTCCCTGATATAGCCCGTGACTTCGGTCTCGGGATATTCCCAAAAGCTTCTGCCGCTTGCCGCATATATTTTCGCCTGCTTTAAAAAGCCGTCTTCCTTGATTACCGAAAGGCTGCGCCAAGAGCCGCCGGTAAGTCTTTTTTTCTTGTAATAATACTCTATGCTGTAGTTGTATTTCCCGATAACCGCCTTGGTGTCACCCGAAACGATCTCCCAGCAATTATCCGTTTCGGTAACGGTCGGCGTAAAGCCGAGATCCTCGTTCAACTCAAAATGCGGCTGATTTTTCAGCCCGCCCTTAAAATGAACCGTCGATACCTTTATCACATTTTTTTGAGTGGAGGTGACCGTGACCTCGATGCAGGGTCCCTCCAAGGTCTGCCCCCTGTTTTGGATATACCTTGCGGCTGCAAAAATTTGCAGTCCGTTTTTTATCGCCGAGATCTCATAGGGCTGTTCGGCATACTTTACCTCATAGCCGTTTTTGTTGAGCCAAAAGCCGTCGGAAAATTTCATTTGTTTTGTCCTCCGTGATTATTTGTGATTGCGGATCCTAAAGCAACACTTTTTTATATTATAGCCGAGCTTTTGTTTTTTTTCAAGATTTTTCCGTAAATTTGACCTATTAAATTTTAAAAAATTATGCTAAAATAAATGTTAATATACAGCCAAAAAATGTGTCTATATAAATAGAGGGGGAATTTCAGTGGTTGACGGTGAAATAGTGGAGCTGTTTTGGCAGCGCAGTGAAAATGCGATAACGTCGGCAGCCGAAAGGTATCAAAGCTACTTAACAACCATCGCTTACAATATACTGGGCAGCAAGGAGGACGCCGAGGAGTGCGTGAACGAAGCCTATTTAAAGGCTTGGAACGCAATACCGCCCGCACGTCCCAAGCTTCTTGCGCCTTTTTTGGGAAAAATAGTAAAAAATTTCGCCTTGACCCGTCTGCGAGCCGACAGCGCCCAAAAGCGGGGCGGCGGCGAAAAGGATCTGATATTCGAGGAGCTGGCGGAATGCATTCCCGACAGCGGCAGCGTAGAGGAACAGGCGGAAAGCAAGGAATTGGAGCAGGTGATAAACGCTTTTTTAAAGAGCCTTTCCAAAAAGAACCGCATAATTTTTATGATGCGGTACTGGTATTGCTATAATCTTTACGATATAGCGGAAAAAACGGGGACCACCGTCAACTCGGCGGCAGTGACCTTAAGCCGTATCAGGGATAAGCTTAAGAAATTTTTGGAGAAAAACGGATATTATCTATAGTGCATATAGTGAAAACCCGCTGCTGAAAGGAGCGAAATAATGAAAATCAACGCAGAAGCTTTATTTAACGCCATAAATAATGCCAAGGACAAATATATAGAAGAGGCTTGGGATCGGGAAGCGCTGTTGAATATCTGTCGGGAGACCGTTCCCGCCGAGACGGAGAAGATCCCGCTTAAATCGGGGAAAACCTCATGGCTGCCCTACGCTTTGACGGCTGCGGCGCTGGCTTTGACGATAGGTATCGGCATGTCCGTTCCCAAGCTTCAAACCTCGGCGGGAGACGGCGCAAATACCGAAAGCACACAACCGGCGGGGGACGGTGCGAATACCGAAGGCGTACAATCGGCGGAGGTGTACCCTGTGCAAAACTATGAGGGCGAGCTGGATCTTTCTCTTTATATAGACAGCGGCAGCTACACTGCGGAGCTCATAGTTTACGAGGGCGACCCCGTTTATGCCGTCACCGGCGGAAGGGTGATTTACGAGGATTACTACGACGCAGCCTACGGCAATGTTTTGGTGATCGAGGAGACCGATTCCCCAAGGAAAATCTGCCTGACGGGGATCGATTTTGCGCCGTCGCTGAGCATTGGGGACAACGTGAAAAAGGGCGATGCGGTAGGCACTGTTGCCAAGTCCTTCACCACATTGGAATGCCGCATGATCTATGCGGTGTTAGTAGATGATTTGCCTCGGGGAAGCTATTTTGAAGGCTCGGCATACGGCAGCTGGCTGAATCGGGAGCTTGCTCCCGTTCTTGCGGGAAGAGAGGATATGGATCTCGGCAGCCGCAATCCCTACAAAACAATTCCCGCCGAAAACGGCGAAGCGGTCTATTCCCCTTGGGAGGGCGAGGTAATATGGTCGGGCAGCGGCAGCGGTACGTACGGCTATGTGTTGGGAATAAAATACGAGGGAGAAATTCTCGTTTATTTCTATTATTTAAGCGAGCTTGATATGGAGCTTAAGGAAGGCGACTATGTTCAAAGGGGACAGAGAGTGGGAAGCGTAAGAGGCAATGAATTGGGCTACTATGTTGTGGCTTTATGAAAGGCAGGCGGATATGAAACGAATTGTTAAGAAAACGGCATATCTTTTATCGGCGGCAGTGCTTTTAAGCTTCCTTGCCGCCTGCCAAAAAGCAGATGAAAATTCCCCGCAGCAAAATACGGAAAAAACGGATAAGACAGCGGTAAGCGCTGTCTCGGAGGAAGCACATGCGGACAACACAGGCATAAGCAGATCACCCGAGGATTTTGAGGCAGTACCCGTAAGCCAAGCGCTGGACAGCTTCTCGGAGGATCTGGAGCTGTGCAAGGCTCAGAGCGGAAATTTCGACTGGCAGGAGTGCAGACCGTTTTCGCCTCCCAAAATCGAGGGGCTGTACACGCTTAAGGTCGCCGAGAAGCCGTCCTTACCCTCGGAGGAGGAAGCGTTAAAAAGGCTTAAGGAGCTATGTATGCTTTATTTTGGCGAATATAAGGAGGAAAAGGTGTCCAAGGGCTGGGGCTATGAATATGACGACAGCGAGCATAACAGATACATGTGGCTTGCTCAGCCCTATATTTTCCCCGCCTACCTGAATTTGGGAACGGTGAGAAGCGCCGTAAACGCCGATTCCCGCCTTGCCGTCGATTATCCCATGGACGCTTGGAGCAAGAACGGCTTTGCAACAACAGACAGCTTTATTTACGACGGCTCACAGGGAAGCCTTTCCCGAAAGCTTTTGGACGGGGATATGGCCTTGGGAGAGGCGGTGGATTACATAGAGAACGTCTATCCCGAAGAGTTTGGCGGCAGCATTGGCTTTAAGGTGCATTTTGTGGATATTTACCGTTTAAAGGACGATATTCATGCATTTATGATGAAATATTCCCCCTGTTATAAAGGGCTTTCTTTGGACTACGAGGAGGGGCTCTACACCCAAACGGGCGGCAGCAGCTTTATGCCCAATGCCTACTGCTTAATGGCGGAACGTTACAAGGTGGATTCCACCTTTGGCTGCGCCGCCCTTTACAGCTATGAGGAAACAGAGGAGCATACCCGAATATGCACCCTTAAAACCGCCTTCGATATAACGAAAAACGCCGTAAGCGAAGCGGTGGATTTTAAGGTGACAGCTGTGGAGCTGCTTTACAGCGGTACCGAGAAGCAAGGAGAGGATATAATACTCAACCCCTGCTACCGTTTCAGCCTCTCAAACGAAAACGATTCGAGGACGGTCCATTTTTATGTGGACGCAGCAAGCGGCGAATACGATTACCATTACTATGAAATGTCACAGAGGGCATAACGGAAAGGAAGCTTTGCAATGAAAAAAACAGCCTGTATTTTGGCTTTATCCCTGTTTTTGAGCAGCCTTACAGCCTGCCAAAAAGCAGATGAAAATTCGGCGCCGAACAGTGCGGAAAGCCTTGGGAATGCGGACAATACCGCCGCCGACGGCTTAATTGCTTCGGAGGAGCCCATTGCCTTTTCTTTCTCTTCAATGGAAACGGAGCACCGTCTTATCAAGCTGTCGGAGCTTAGGGAAAACAAGGCGTCGGAAATTTCCGCCGTGACAAGCGCAGGGTATGAAAATTTATCCCTGTCGGAGGATTTTGTGTTGGAGATCCCCGATTCGGATACGCTGTATCAGCTTGGGCTAAGCGGTAGGGCGGATCTTGACGGCGAAGAATACTGTATGCGGTTTGAGAAGCTTTTTGACGGTCTTTTCGGCGGGCTTTACACCGAGGAGGAATTAAAGGAGCTGATCCGTTTTAATCCAAGCACCGATCGGGACGGCCTTGTGAAAAACGCCTATGACTATCCCTCTAATCTGCCTCTCTATTATTCCTATAAGGATAAGATAATAAGCGGCGAAATCGGCGTATTTGAGATCCTGACAGACACCGACAGGTGCTATTTGGACGTGTTTGCGTCGGGGTACGTCCATGGCTTCAGCAGAGGTGTTTCAAAATCAAAATATTGCGAAAGTAATTTTACCTTTATCGGCTTTTGGACTCCCGATCCGGAAAATTACACCGTAACCCCCTGCAATATGGAGGATAATACTCCGAGGCAGCTGATAGACGGCGGCGTGTCCCCTGCGGAAGCGGCGGAGCTTACGGAAAAATTTCTCAACGAGGTTTTTTTGGCCGGCGGGAACAATATAACCGCAACAGCCGCCGAGGTTTACGATGTGGATTTTGGCAGCGGAGAACACGGCTATTTCATCAAGACAGGCTCATGCTACAAGGGCGTGCCCTTTTTTGTGCCGAGACAGCAGGTGGACGCCGATCACAACGGCGGCAGCGGCGGAAGGAAATTTTTTTCCTTCGATTCCGGCGAGGCTTTTATGGTGAAAAAAGGGGAGACAGATGTGGCGGTAGGGCTTAACACCTTCTATGACGTAAAGGAAAACAGGGAATTTGACAGCGTTATCCCCTTTAGCAAGGCGGCGGAAATTTGCAGCGGCGCCCTTTCCTCTTATACCTCTTTTAACGTCCTTCGAGCCGACCTTGTCTACACAAAGTTTTATGAAAACGAAGAGGAACATACCCGTTTTGAAGCTATTCCCACCTGGCATCTCACCGCCCTCAACCAAAACGACGGAATGGGCTATGACATTTGGGTAAACGCAATAACGGGAGAATACGGCTACGGATACTGACGCCGAAACAACACGCTTACGGAGGACAAAAAATGTTTTTTAACAATATCCTTGCGTCTTTAAAAAAGATCCTTTCCTCAAAGGGCTTTTACCTATGCGTTTTATTTTCGCTTCTGCTGTTCTTTTGCGCAGAGGTTTACTGCGACCCCGACGTCAATTCCCGTTATTCGGTGATCAGAGCGCTTTTGAACATCGGCAGGGATAAAATGCGGCAGGATTCCCAATTGTGGAGCATATCCGTGATGAAAAGCGCCCGAGGCGGCTGGGTGACCTTTTTTGCCCCTATCATCACCGCCTTTGTTTTTGCGCCGATGATCTCCGACGAAACAGCGGCTAAAGCCCGCAGCTTTCAGCTTTTCCGCAGCAGCAGCCTTAAATTTTCCCTGTCGGAATTTCTGTCGGGAACCGTATGTGCAGGACTTGCCATGGCTTTGGGCTATCTGCTGTTCTGCCTTTGCGTTTACTTCCTTTTTCCCTCTCCCGAAAATATCACAGAGTGGGAGGAACAGCTTTTGGGCGGCTTCAGTCCCCTTTCGGCGGCTCTGTCGGTATGGCTCTACGGCAGCTTTTGGAGTATGCCCGCCATGGTTTTGACCTCGGTTTTAAGCAATAAATATCTTATAATGTGCCTGCCCTTTTTCCTGAAATACGTTCTTAACCAAAGCTATCAGCTTCTTTTCCAAACCGCCTGCGGAGATTATGTAAATGTAAACGAAAGACTGTTGGGCTTTATCAATGTGATCTATCCCGACGCCCTTTTGTACCTGTGGGACGATCCCCAAAGGCTGCTTGTGCTGCTTGTTTTCGGCTGCGCTGCGCTGGCGCTGTTAACAGCCTTTTTGCTTATTTTCGGCTCGAAGAAAAGGAGGGGAACGTTGATTTGAAAAACAGTATGGGAAATAATTTAAGACAAATTTTCTCGGTGGCGAAAACTCAGTTTGTCGGTTGGATCGCCGACCCCCGCATGATAATTTTGGCGGTTTTGCTGCTTGTGATCAAGATATTGGCAATTGACCCGCTGTCCGCCAGGGCAATTAAGTTCGGCGACAGCATGATAGTTTTTGAAGCCTTTATTTCCGTAGGCAATTCGGGAGTGTTGACGCTGTTTATCCCCACGGTATTTTTGGTGCTTTTAAGCGACTATCCCAAGCTTAAGGGCAATTCTCTTTTCCTGATCTCGAGAACGGGAAAGGTAAATTGGTTTTTGGGACAGCTGCTGTTTCTGCTGATGTCGATAGTAAGCTTTTTGGGAATTATCCTGATATTTTCCGCAGCCATTTCCGCCTTTTCGGGCGGGGTATTCGGCACGCAGTGGAGCGACGCCGTCACCAAATACAACGCCAAATTCCCCGAGGAGATCGGAAGCTTTGACGGCGAGCTGCTGCCGCCTAATCTTTACAACCAGATACCGATGATGACGGCTCTTTTTCAAACCTTTGTTTTGATGGCTATGTATCTTTTTATGCTGTCGCTGATCGTTTATTTTTTTAAAATGCTGCTTGTAAGCTCGGCGGGTCTTGCGGCGGCGCTGGCGGTTATCGCCTTGGGATTGGTCACCACCTCTCTTTATTCTCCCTTGCGGTGGGCTTTTCCCATGGCCAACACCATAATGTGGCTGCACTATGAGGAGATTTTGAGAGAGCCGATATATCCCGTATGGTGTTCCTTTGCTTATTTCGGTGCGGCTGTGCTTTTATTGACGGGATCAAACCTTGCGGCATTAAAAAGCCTCAGGTTCACCGAAAACAGCGAATTGGGCTGATAGGAGGATATTATGGTAGATGTAAAAAACGTAAGCCTTACCCTTAACAAAACCGAGATCCTGAAAAATATCGATCTAAGCCTTGACGGCGGAAAGATCCACGGCTTGATCGGCAGAAACGGCAGCGGAAAAACCGTGCTGATGAAATGCATCTGCGGCTTTGTAAAGCCCACCTCGGGAGAGATCCTTGTGGCGGGAAAACGGATAGGCAAGGACTGTGATTTTCCCTCGGGCACGGGGATCATCATAGAAGCTCCCGGATTTATACCTTACTATTCGGGCTATAAAAACCTTAAGCTGCTGGCAGGGCTCAGAAACAAAATAGGCAGAGAGGAGATCAGGCTGACCATGGAAAAAGTCGGATTAGATCCCGACCTTAAGCGCCATGTCCGCAAGTATTCCTTGGGCATGCGTCAGCGCTTGGGCTTGGCGCAGGCTATTATGGAAGATCCCGAGCTTTTGGTGCTTGACGAGCCGATGAACGGCTTGGACAAGGACGGCGTCCGGGATATGAGAAGCTGCCTTTTGGATCTGAAGGCGCAGGGCAAAACCGTCATTATCGCCTCCCACAGCGCCGAGGATATAGAAATACTGTGCGACAGCGTTTATGAAATGGACAAGGGAGTTTTGCGGCGGATACGGTAGCGGCTGTTGACAAAAGCCCGACTTTGTGATATATTGTTATTTAAAGACAGGTATTTTTTCGAAAAGGAGGGTGATCATATGTCCGCAGCGGCAATCGGAGCAGGTTATACGGCAGGCGCAGGCAGCTATCGGGAAAGCAGCGCTCCCGTATCAAAAACAAAGCTTGAGGACACCATAAACCGCCTTAAGCAGGAGCAGGACAAGTACAAAAAGCAGCAAAAGGAAGAAAGGACACAAACGGCAAATCTTCCCGACAACGCCACCGAAAACAAGATAAAAAATCTCGAAAACAGGATAAATAATCTGCAAGCCCGCTTGGATAAAATGAAGAGCGAAAAGGACGACGGCAAGTGCGAGACCTGCGAAAACCGCAGGTATCAGGACGGCTCGGACGATCCGGGCGTTTCCTTCAAAAACGCCTCCAAAATCGACCCGAGCGCTGCGGAAGCGGCGGTGCGGGGACACGAGCAGGAGCACGTTTCCCATAACCAAGCCAAGGCAAAGGAAGAAAACAAGGAGATCGTATATCAAAGCGTAAGGATCAAGCACGGCATATGTCCCGAGTGCGGCAAGACCTATGTCGCGGGAGGGGAAACCGTCACCGTCACCCGCACCAAGCCCGAGATCAATCTTGAGGACAAATTTAAGGTAGGCGTTGACAACAAGGAAAAAGAAAAGGGCGGACTTTTGGATATTGCCGCTTAAAAGATTATGGCTAAATTAATACTCGGCGACGGAGATTACGGCTTTTTAAGCTCAACCCAACTGCCAAACAAGGAATACACCGAAAAGACAATTCCCCTGAACAGCTCCAAGTTAGCTGTAACAGGGGATTTTAACAATATTGCAAAAAATCACTGCGGGGCAGTTTGCGCATTAAATATAGCGTCGGTGCTGTCGCAAAAAGAACCGAGGCTTTTGATCGAGGGAGACTGCGTCAAAAGCTTTAAGGCGATCCATAAAATTATCGGCAGCGGTCCTACCCCCTCGATCGCCAAGGGGCTTTCCGCATATGCCCGCAGGTGCGGAGCAAGCCTGAAATATCAAAGCGAAATAAAGTGCTTTGAGGATATAAAGGATGCGGCGGACAGGGGCAATCCCTGCGGAATATTGCTGGCAAACGCTCCGGCAGACTGGCACTGGGTAATGTGCGTAGGCTACAGGGAATATCAAAACGAAGACGGATTTATCAGGATCTGCGACGGCTGGCATCGAAATGCGGACAGGTTTTATACTAATAACCGTTTGAATTGTGGATAAAATCCACAATTCAAATCCTTCGGCGAAGCCGAAGGTGCGCCGATAGGCGCAGGTTATGTACGTTCAATACAATAACTGAGAGAGCGCAGCTCCCTCACCCTGCCGCTTTTGCGGCAGGGCATTTAAAAAATGGATTTATCCATTTTTTAAATGGTTATTAG
>JAMPBF010000098.1 GCA_023666805.1 Bacillota bacterium | reverse complement strand
AACTTTGTTTTCGGCGGCTAAAGCCGCACGCCGCTTTGCGGCGTCTTTAAAAGATTGACTTTGTCTATCTTTTAAAGCGAAAACAGTATAAAATATTTTTTAGAGGGATTTTGCTCCGCTCAATAAAAGTATACCCTTATTTTTTAAAAAAGTCAATAACAAACCTTGCAATACTGTGGCAAACCGCAAAAAAAAATCCGAGCCTGCCTATGCCTGTCTGCACGGAGCAAGCAAAGCTAACGGGCAATTCGCCAAAAAAATTCCGCCTAAGCAGCTTAGGCGGCAATTTTATGTAAAGCGAGGTAATGCAAAATCAGAAATAGCGCTTGAGCAAGCCGTTAAATGCCTTTCCGTGTCTTGCCTCGTCCTTAGCCATTTCGTGAACGGTGTCATGGATAGCATCATAGCCAAGCTCCTTGGCTTTCTTGGCAAGCTCCAGCTTTCCTGCGGTAGCGCCGTGCTCGGCGGCAACTCTGAGCTCCAAATTTTTCTTGGTGGAATCGGTAACCACTTCGCCCAAAAGCTCGGCAAACTTGGCAGCATGCTCTGCTTCCTCAAAAGCGATTCTCTTATATGCTTCGGCAACCTCGGGATAGCCTTCTCTGTGGGCAACTCTCGACATTGCCAAATACATTCCCACCTCGGTGCATTCGCCGTTAAAATTCATTTGAAGACCTTCGATCACGCCTGCGTCCAAGCCCTTGGCTACGCCTACCTTATGCTCGTCGGCAAATACCAGCTCTTCATCGCCCTGTACGGTGAACTTAGCGCCGGGGCAGCCGCACTGAGGACATTTTTCGGGGGGCTCGTTTCCTTCGTGAACATATCCGCAAACGGGACATACATACTTTTTCATATCTGTTACCTTCCCTTCTTTTTACTGCAAAAAATTAAAAACAACCAAGTGTTTTCAATAAAAAATTATACCATATTTTGCATTAATGTCAATAGAAATTTACAAAATTCGGAAATTCGTAATTTTCAACAAAAACCCATGGAGAATTTTTTATTGACTTTACTCATTTATTGTAGTATAATTACAAAAGTTGATCTTAACGGTTACGGAATTTCCGTCAAAATACAATACAATTTACCGTTTTAAAAGAAATCGGATCAAAAGGAGAGGTAATATTATGGAAAACGAGCAGTACCAACAGCCGCAATACCAACCTCAGTATCAACAGCCGCAGTATCAACAGCCGCAATACCGGCCTCAGTATCAGCAGCCGGTTGTATATCAGCAAAACGTTTATCAGCAGCCCGTGCGCCCTGTAGTGCAGCTTAAGACAAATAAGGCGTTATGGAAGTACATACTGTTCAATCTGCTGACCTTCGGCATCTACTCCCTTGTGGTAATGTCCTCGGTGTCGGACGATATAAACATTATAGCTTCCCGTTATGACGGCAGAAAGACTATGCACTACTGTCTGCTGTTCTTCATCATCGCACCCCTGACCCTCGGGATCGGCGGTATCGTGTGGTATCACCGCATTTCTTCAAGGATAGGCGGCGAGCTTCAGAGAAGATATATCCCCTATTCCTTCTCGGCGGTGGATTATTGGCTTTGGTGCGTGCTTGGCTGCTTGATATTGGTGGGACCGTTTATTTATATGCATAAGATGTTCAAAGCCACCAATCTTTTGTGTCAGAGCTATAATTTGTACGGTTGATTTTGAAAAAATTTAGGCGGTTATCCTTCTGCGGTGACCGCCTTTTTGTCAATAGTAGATCTCGTCCTTGTTAAGCAGTATGGGAAGCTTTTCGGGGCCTGCCCCTTCTATATCATAGATATAGGTGCGATCCAAGCATTCGGGCTCACCCTCCTCGGGATAACCCCAGCCTGTGAATTTGGCGGTAAATTTTTTCGGAGTGTACTCTACCTCCAAATCCAAATCGGCTCTGTAATCATACCTGTTTGCTACCTGAACGGCGTAATCGTTGCATGCGTCGGAAATTTCGTTATAGCAAAGAAGCTGGTCATGGTAAATGCAGGAATGGGTAAAGCACATTGTCTCGATCGAATAACCCTCCTCCCGATTGGTTTGCATTTTCGCCAGCTTTTCCTTATCGTCGGGGTAAATTTCCAAATCACCGACGGCATATTCGTCAAAATAAAGCTTTCCTTCGGCGTGCAGCACGCAAGCCTTTAAAACCATAAATGCCGCAGCCAGCACCGCTGTTACGGAAAAAACAATAATAAAAAATTTTCTCATGACAGCTCCTCCACAAATTTATTTTCTGTAATTTCCCCTTCATACGGCTTTAAGGAATCCGCCATTGCTACGGCTTCCTCCCCGGTAAAATTGCCGCTAAGGGCAAAGCAATAATCCTCGTCCTCCCATACAAGCATCGCCTCCAAGCCGTAAAAATGCTCGTAATACATATAATAAGCGGTTTTGTCCTTATAGGTCAGCTCCTCAAAGACGGAAAACCTTGCATCGAGAAACTCCATTTCAAAATTGTTTTTTGTGTGCTGATAAAACCAAAAATTTTCGTAGGTGTACATATTGTCGTTCAACATTTGCTCGATCGGTCTTGAATAGAAGGTATAAATACCATGATTTTCATCGTAAAAATTCCGCATCACACGTGTAAACTCGCTGTCCTTCAAGCCTACGGTGTAGACTGTTTCAATGGATTCGGGAGAATCCGACAAATCGTCAAAGGTAAACTGTCTAAAGGGGATCCTGTATATCGGGTCTCTTATATTGCTGCTTATGCTGAAGCCGCCGGCGGAGGAAGCCACAACGTTGACAGTCAAGGCGACGACCGCTGCCGCCGCTGCTATAAATACGCCGTACCTGCCCTTTGGGGAGGCTTTTTTCTTGTTTTCGCTCTTTATAAGCCTGTTCATTGTTTTTTCAAATTTAGGTGAAAAGCCGTGCTCCCCGCCATGCTCATAGCCTGCCGTTTCCCTTTCCATAACGTTTTTAAGCGCTGCTTGCAGATCATTCATAGCTTTCCTCCTTTAAAATCGACAACAAAATTTTTCTCCCTCTGCGAATACGGGATTTGGCGTTTTCGTAGGTTATTCCCAAAAGCTCCGCCGCCTCCTTTAGGCTCATATTTTCATAAGCGGTTAAGTATAAGACGTCAAAATATTTTTTTGGCAATCGGCTTAAAGCCTTTTCAAGAGCTTCAACCCCGAATTTTGATAAGACCTCCTCCTCGACGGCGGCGCTGTCGGGAATCTGGGCTTCTTCAATATCCTCGGTTATTTCCCGCCCTCTCAGCTTATTGAAGCAAACATTTCTGGTGACAACCGCAGCAAATGAACGGCTTTTGGGGCTTTCCAAATCATCTGTTTTAATTCTGCCGAGACTGCGGGCAATATTGAAGAAAGCCTCCTGCACGGCGTCCTCGGCGTCCTGGGGGTTTTTAAGTATATCATAAGCTATTCGGTACATTAAATTTCGGTATTTGTAATAAAAGCTTTCAAAATCCGTCATTGGCTTTTCTCCCTTTTGCTTCTCTATATAATATAACACATTTTTTGAGAGTTAGGGTCAAATTTTTTATTTTTTAAAAAGAAAAGCATACCGACGGTGAAGGTCGGTATGCAGTCCGTTATCCGATTATTATCAGCGTTTTTTGCCTATAGGATAAATTTTGTCGTAAATATAATCCGCCATGCTGTTGGTTGCCTCGGAGGTCAGGTCGTATCTGTAATACATAAGCTCCTCGTCCTCTCTCGGATCCATCCATACCAAAACGCCGTTCCAGCCGTTGTCGTGGGAGGATCTGTACAGCTCGGGCAAAGTCATGCCGAAGGCGTCCGCATTATCGTTGCTGGTCTCTCCTATCACACAGGGCTTTGCCTCCGCAAGGCCGAAATCCTCGGGGGATTTGTCAAAGGGAAATCCGAAATAGGATCTTTGCCAATTGTAGTAGTGAGTGCTGTAAAAATCAAGATATGCCCCTTCAAGTCCCGTAAGCTCTTTTAAATACTCGTCGGAGACCTTGTTTCCCTCGTAGGCTTCCGAATTGTACTTGATTATTCCGATCCCCACCGTTACCAGGGTATCGCAGTTTTCATGTATCACTGCGGCGCACTTTCCGAAGAAATAGCTTAAGCTTTCCCAGTCTATTTTTCCGCATTCGTCGTTTTCGTAGACCCAGTCGGGCTCGTTCATTATATCTATGGCGAAAAGATAGGGATTTTCGCCGTAGCGGGTGCAAAATTCCTTAACATAAGTATCGGCGTAAGCGTCCGCCTTTTCCTTGGAGGAGATCAGATTCTGCCACCTTGTGGTCTTGAAATGGTCAAAGGACAACAGGGTAGCCATAACATATACGCCGTATTTCTCCGCCAAAGCAAAGAGCTTATCCAAATCCGTCCAGTGTCCCTCATTTATGCTGCTTATTTCGCCCGAGCCCTTGACCTTGACTATGGATATACCGTTGCAGTTTATCCATATTCTCGTGCAGTTTATATTGTCCTTGGCGAGCTGAGCAAAGATCTTTTCCCATAGCTCCTCGTCCATTTCTCCGGTAAAGTCGTTCCACTTGTACCAAGGGGTGTTTGCGCCGTTGAGCCAAAGCTCCTGACCGTTCACCATGAACTTTGTTCCCTCTACGGTCACCCGAGGATCGGCAGAGCTGCCGCAGCCTGCAAGAGACAGTATAAGAATTGTCAGCGCAAGTATGACCGAGGTTATTTTATTGACGGTTTTATTCATTTTAATACTCCTTTACACAATTTGCTTTTTCCTTTATAATCATATCAAAACTTATGCCAAAAGTCAACAATCGACGGTTATTTTTCTTGTTTCCCCTGCCGACAAGGACAAAGCGACCGCTGTCGGACCGTCTTTCGTCGGGTATGATACGGTGCACCGCCCGCCGCTTTCGGAGCTGACGCAAAGCTCCGTGACCGCTTTGCTCCGCCACCTTGCGTTTATAACAAAGCCGCCTCTTGCACACAGACCCTTAAACTCGCCGCTTTCCCAGCTGTCGGGAATTGCGGGCAGCAGGCGGATAACGCCGTCATGGCTTTGCAGCAGCATTTCCCCGATTCCCGCCGTACCGCCAAAATTGCCGTCGATCTGAAAGGGCGGGTGAAAATCCCAAAGATTATCGTAGGTGCAGTCGGTCAGCAAGCCTCGAAGCAGCTTGTAGGTGCGGTTCCCGTCTCCGGTTCTTGCCCGCAGATTAATTTTATATGCTCTCGCCCAGCCTGTGGATCCGTCTCCCCGCCTGTCCATTACCGCCTTTGCCGCTTCCATAAGCTCGGGGGTAGCCAAGGTTATATCACTGCCCGGATATAAGCCCATAAGGTGAGATATATGGCGGTGACGCTCCCGGATCTCCGATCCGTCAAAATCCGCTTCGTCCTCCTCATACCATTCCTTTAAAAGCCCCTGCTTATTTATGTGATAGGGCTTGAGCTTAGGCAGCATTTCCGCCGTGCGGCACTGCAGCCCGCCCTTTTCGCCAAGCACCTCGGACGCCTTCAGGAAATAGGCGAAAAGCCCGCTGATAAGGCTTTGCTCATAGGTATTCCCGACAGACACGGGACCGTGCTCGGGGGAATAGGTGGGGGAGGAAACCAGCCTGTCCTGCTTTTTGTCGTATATCAGCCACTGTGTGTAAAAGCGCACGCTTTCCCGCATTATGGGGAATATTTTTTCGGAAAGAAGCTTTTTATCGCCCGTAAACTCGTAATGATCCCAAATATTCTGCATAAGCCACGCAGCGGCAGCGGTGGACCAGCCCCAGTAAAAATCCCAGCCCGGCGCAGTCCAGCCGAACGGGGAGCACTGAGTGTGAGCCGTCCAGCCGTTTTCGGGGTTTTCGCCGTCGGAAGCAATGCCGTAATAATCCGCAGCGGTTATGCGCCCGGGCTTGCGGAGAGAATCGATAAAGTCTATAAGGGGCAGCGCCGTTTCGGCCATATTTGTGTTATAGGCGCACCAATAGTTCATCTGCAAATTTACGTTGATGTGATAGTCGCAGCACCAAGGGGGAGCGTTGCTTTCGTTCCAAACTCCCTGCAAATTGGCGGGCAGCGTATTTTCCCTTGACGAAGAAATAAGAAGATACCTGCCGTACTGAAAATACAGCGGCTCAAGAGTGTTTGCCGCTTCCGTACTTCCCTTTCTGTACTCTCGAAGCAGCGCATCGGTGGGAAGCCTTAAGGTTTTTTCGTTCAGCTTCAGCGATACTCTGCCGAATATTGCCCGATAATCCTTGCAATGATCCTCATAAAGCCTGTCCCAGCCCTTTTCCGCTGCGGAGCCGATAATGGGAACGGTCACTTTTTCGGGAGCGATTTGGCTTCTGTAGCTTGGATAGCGCATTTCGTAATCGGTAGCGGCTGTGAAAAGAATAACAGCCTCCGACGCTCCGCTTATGCCGATCCCGTTTTCGGAAGCTTGGACATTTCCGTCGGAAAGCACCTTAAATCGGGCGTCGAACCTCATTCCGTTATCCTCAAGACAGCCGCTGTAAACCAGCGTATCTTCCTCGAAAAAAATATCGGAGGGGTGGGTCTTATCAAGTCTCAGGCGAAAGCAAAGTCCGCCCGCCTTATTGCAGGAAAAACGAAAGGCTGTAACTCTGTCGGGGTAGCTTGCAAAGACTTCCCTTGTATATTTGATCCCACCCAGTTCAAATTGGCAGCGGTATATCGAATTGTCCAGATCCAACATTCTTATGTAATCGGACGGCTCGCCCTCGGGCAGGTCGAAGTCAATCACGGCGTCGCATAAAAGAAGGTATGTGCCGAAATCGTCGTCCCCCGTCAGCATGGGCAAAAGCTCCTTGACCCTTGCGTAATTGCCGAGGGCGAGCTGCTCCCGTACCTCCCTGACGTATTTAAAGCTGCCTTTTTTATTGCCGCCTCGATAATCGGGGCGCTTGGGACAGGGTCCGCCTGCCCAAAGGCTTTTTTCGTTGAGAACTATGCGTTCGGTGCGTATGCCGCCAAACATCGATGCGCCAGTAAAGCTGTTGCCTATGGGAAGACACTGCTGCTCCCAGAGTGATTTGTCGGCTTCGGAGGTGAAGTAGATTTGGTTTTTCATGGTGATACACCTTATCGTACCGTATTTAAACGGAAATCGGTATTACAGACGGCGTAAAAAAATTGACGCCGAATTTTTGTCGTTTGCTATAAAATCATTTGTGTTATTTTTCCGAGAAATTCGGCAGGGGTTATAGGCAAGATATTGCTTCCCGAAAAATCCTTTGTATTGCGGGTGATTATATATTCCGCTTTGCAGTCCTCCGCACAAACGGATTGCAGGCAATCCTCAAGATCGTCAAATTTGGGGCTGTTAATTGCTGCGATAAGCTTTTTGCCGTCTATACCTACAACCGTCATTATCTCACACATTTGTGTAAGCAGCTCTCGAGCTTCGGCTTTTGGAAACTTACGCATAATATAAAATGAATCTGTAACGGAATGTGCCGCAATGCAGCCATCAATCACACTATCCGCACAAAGACCTATAATCTCCTTGGCTTCATTATAAAACGGCTGTCTTTCAATCATATAGTCAATCAAAACATTTGTGTCAATCAGCACCTTCAACTTCCGTATTTCTCCTCTCTGTGCTTTTGCAGAATTTCCTTATCGTTGTCGCCAATATCAAGCGGTCTGGTAAGTTCGTTCATACGCGCAAATGCTTTACGCTTTCTTTCAATCTCTCTCTGTTTTGCCAACTCCTCAGCCTCCGCTCCTGCAAATTCGCGCAGAAACACTATAAGTGCCGCCGCTTTTTCCTCGGATAAATTATTCACCATTTGCAATGCCAATTCTCTTTGCGACATAACGCCACCCCCTATACTGTTCTGTTTTTTTACTGTAATTTCAAAGAAATTACGGTAAAATTGTCCATTACCGCATGGACGTCTGTGTAAAATAAATGCTTTGCATTTATTTTACCATATTATTATACGTTTTTCAAGTACTCGTTATAATAACAAAAAATCCTCCCCCGGCAGGAGAGGATTTTTGCGTATTGAATTATTTAACCCGAAGGAGCTTACTTTAAGGCTTCCTCCACTGCCACCGCACAAGCGACGGTAGCGCCAACCATGGGGTTGTTGCCCATGCCGATAAGTCCCATCATCTCTACGTGAGCGGGAACGGAGCTGGAGCCTGCAAACTGTGCGTCGGAGTGCATGCGTCCCATGGTGTCGGTCATGCCGTAGGAAGCGGGACCGGCTGCCATGTTGTCGGGGTGCAGGGTGCGTCCCGTGCCGCCGCCGGAAGCAACGGAGAAGTACTTTTTGCCCTTGTCCGTACATTCCTTCTTATATGTACCTGCAACGGGGTGCTGGAAGCGGGTGGGGTTGGTGGAGTTACCGGTGATGGAAACGTCAACGCCCTCCTTCCACATGATCGCAACGCCCTCGGTTACATCGTCTGCACCGTAGCAGTTGACCTTAGAACGAAGTCCGGTGGAGTATGACTTGCGGTAAACCTCCTTGACCTCGCCGCTGTGGTAATCCATTTCGGTTTCAACGTAGGTAAAGCCGTTGATACGGGCAATGATCTGTGCAGCGTCCTTACCGAGACCGTTAAGTATTACTCTGAGAGGTTTTTTACGAACCTTGTTTGCCTTTTCGGCAATACCGATAGCACCCTCGGCAGCGGCAAAGGATTCATGACCTGCCAAAAATGCGAAGCACTCGGTTTCCTCCTCAAGAAGCATTTTGCCGAGATTGCCGTGACCTAAACCGACCTTTCTGTGATCGGCAACCGAGCCGGGGATACAGAAAGCCTGAAGTCCCTCGCCGATGGCAGCGGCAGCGTCGGCAGCTCTGGTGCAGTTCTTCTTGATTGCGATAGCGCAGCCAACCGTGTATGCCCACTTGGCGTTCTCGAAGCAAATAGGCTGGATCTTTTCTACTATTTCATAGGGGTTAAAGCCTTTTTCCTTGCAGATGTCGGCACATTCCTCGATGGAATTGATGCCGTAGCCCTTAAGTACCTCTAAAATTTGTTTTTCTCTTCTGTCATAAGATTCAAATAAAGCCATTCTATACACCTCCCATTACTGTTTTCTCGGATCGATGAGCTTTACGGCGTCGTCAACTCTGCCGTACTGTCCCTGAGCCTTCTCATAAGCGGTCTTAGGATCGTCGCCCGCCTTGATGAAATTCATCATCTTGCCGAAGTTAACGAACTTATAGCCGATAACCTCGTCGTTTTCGTCAAGAGCAAGGTCGGTAACATATCCGTCGGTCATTTCCAAGTAACGGGGTCCCTTCTTTAAGGTGCCGTACATTGTACCTACCTGAGAACGAAGTCCCTTGCCCAGATCCTCCAAGCCGGCGCCGATAGGAAGTCCGTCCTCGGAAAAGGCGGTCTGGGTGCGGCCGTAAACGATCTGCAAAAACAGCTCTCTCATGGCAACGTTGATGGCGTCGCAAACGAGGTCGGTGTTCAGCGCCTCCAAGATGGTCTTGCCGGGAAGGATCTCGGACGCCATAGCTGCGGAATGGGTCATGCCCGAGCAGCCGATGGTCTCAACCAAGGCTTCCTGAATAACGCCCTCTTTTACGTTCAATGTCAGCTTACATGTGCCCTGTTCGGGTGCACACCAGCCGATACCGTGAGTAAGTCCGCTGATGTCCTTGATCTCATAAGCCTTTACCCATCTTCCTTCTTCGGGAATGGGGGCGGGGGCGTGCTTAGCTCCCTTGGCAACGGTACACATCTGCTCTACTTCGTGTGAGTAACTAATCATGCTTTAAGCTCCTTTCGGAATT
>JAMPBF010000097.1 GCA_023666805.1 Bacillota bacterium | reverse complement strand
ATACCACGCAGTGCAGGGAGAGCATGGGCTACGGACAGCTTTCGGATATGTCCCTCATTAAGAGGAGAGTAGAGGTGGCAAAGGAAAAATGCGCCGAGTACACAAGGCGAACCGCTCAGGACGGCGAAGCCTACGTATATCAGCAGGCAACCACCTCCGAGCTTAAGAAGAAAAAGTTTATGGAGGACCGCACACCCGAAACCCCCGTGCTGAAATTCTACCCCGGCGTTCCCCCCGAGGTCACCGTAAACCCCGGCACTACCGATATTCAGCATCACCCCACCGATTTAAGCATCGACTGGGAAAATACCGACATTGTGGGCTATCAGCTTGACCGTGGCACGGTCAGCTTCGATATAGTACAAAAGGCTTATGTTCATTTCACTTATATGGGCGAGCCGAACTATTTCCCCGAGCCTGATTTTCTTTCTTGGGCATAAGGGATAACATTAACGGATAGGAAGGGATTCTTATGAAAATCGAGACCAGAGATTTCGGCACCATGGAGGTAAGCGAGGAGCAGCTTATCACTTTCCCCGACGGCTTATACGCCTTTGAGGATTCCAAGCATTTTGCTCTTATCGCTCCCAAGGAAAACAAGTACCCCATGTGGCTTCAGTGCACCGACAGCTTAAAGCCCTGCTTTATAGTTTTCGACCCGCAGCTTTTTGCCGAGAATTATCAGGTAAGCCTCGGAGACGGAGAAAAGGCGATCCTTAAGATCAAAGAGGATTCCGAGATAAAAATCTTATGCATTGCCAACGTTCCCGAGGATTTTAGAGACACTACGGTAAATATGAAGTCTCCCATTGTGCTGAATATGGACAATAGGCTTGCAATGCAGGTAATTCTACCTCAAAATTACCCCTACCGTCACCCAATCTATCAAAAATCGGAACAGGAGGCTTAAAAATGTTAGTTGTTACAAGAAAAACCGATGAAAGCCTCATAATAGCCGATAATATAGAGATCACCGTCTTGGAGGTCTCGAGAGACAGGGTAAAAATAGGCATTTCTGCTCCCAAGGATATAAAAATTATCCGAAACGAGCTGATAGATACGCAAAATGTAAACAAGGACTCAGGCTCATCAAAGGAACTTAACAAAAACGCAATGGAAGCGCTTTTGAACTTTACTAAGGAGGATTAAACATCATGGCAGGTTCATCAAGTGTTCTCAGAATGAGCGGTATGAACTCGGGTCTCGATACCGAGGCTATAGTTAACGCTCTTACCGCCACCACAAAGAACAAGATCAACACAAATCAAAGAAAGGTACTCAAGCTTCAGGCGCAGCAGGACGCTTACCGCACCATTATCGCTGCATTTAACGAGTTTAAGAGCAAGTATTTCGATATGACCAATATCAGCACCTGCTTGAAATCGGGCTCGCTCTTCAACGGTTATAAAAGCGAAATAACAGGCTTTAACGGCGAAAACATCAACGGCGTTAAAATCTCCTGCAACACCAACGCAAATCCCGGAAACTACGACGTTCAGGTAGAGCAGGTGGCAACACAGGCTACCTACAAGTCCTCGGCAGTCAACGGATCACCCTTAAAGGTCAACAACTGCGTAGCAGCCGACGGCAGCAAGGACAGCAAAAACTACACCATGAACGTGACCGTTAACGGAACTACCAAGAACATCGTTTTCAAGGGCGGCTCTTCCGAGGACGACGTAAGAGATAATATCAACCAAGCCTTGCAGGACGCTTTCGGTAAGTCTTCAACAGGCAACCTCGTAAGCATCGGCACAGACAACAAGATCACCACCACCAGCAAGACAGGCGTTACCGCTACCAACCCCGCTCTCATGTCCAAGAGCAGACCAATGGATTTCAGCAATGCTCAAACGGGTAACAATACATATACCGTTATCGCCAACGGCGTTACCAAGACCGTGACCTTTTCCACCGTTGACAAGGATTATTTCAAGGAGGTCTGCTATGACGACGGCAAGCTGAGGGAAGAGCCCCCTGCCACCAAAGCGGACGGCACCGAATACACCGCCGCTGAAAAGCAGGCTTATTACGACAAGGTAAATCTCTTTAAAGAGGTGGCTTTAAATACTCGCGGCAAGGATGTTTACGATAATTTCAAGAGCTTTGAGGAGGGCATGAACGCCCAAGACGAGGCGGATTGTTACGTTGATATTATCAGATTCCAGCGGGAGGGCGCACTTGCTGCCGAAAACGACAGATTCAAAGAAGAGACGAAACGCCTTATGTACGAAGATGATGTTAAGAATGGCGTTGTTTCTGACGATAAGAATGATGAAAATTATAAAAGTTTTGATGATTATTGCAAGACTATCACCGAAACAGATATTGAAGCTTTCTGTACCAATGATGAAATCGGACGGCTTAATTATGACGCACATCAGTCTGAGATAGACAGAATAAACACTCTTTACGATGATAAGCTCGATTACACCGACGCTAAGGAAGCTCTTGCAAAGGCTGACTACAATAAGGCTTTAAAGGACGGCACCATCTCCTCCAAGGAGGGCGACGCCAACTACAAGTCCTTTGAGGATTTCAAGGCTGAAAACACCTATACCGATACTCAGGCTCAGACCTACCTTTACGGAAAGCTCAGCTCCTCCGCAAAGCAGCTTTACTATGAAAAGGAGCTTTATAACGGCAACGTAGGCGTTGACGAGGAAGAATATATCGCCAACTTCACCTATGACGAAGCGTCATTTAACCTCAACAAGGCAAATGTTGAAAATAATTTGGGCGCATTGACCGTGGGCGGCGCAAAGATCAATGCTGAAATGGACGCAAACGGCAAGGTTACCGTTACGGCAACGGACGAGTACAACAAGGCGGTTGAATTTACCGTTACTCAGAGTGCAAAGAATGCCACCAAGCTCAGCAATTTGGTTACCGAAAGCTCCGCTGCCAGCGGCGGCGTTGCAAGCCAGGTAGACACAAGCTCCACCATAGACGAATTGGGTCTTACCCCCGGCTCCGACGGAAAATACAGCTTTACCCTTAACGGCGTTAACTTCTCCTTTGACGGCTCTGCAACCATACGGGACGTAATGAAGAAGGTAAACGCTTCCGACGCAGGCGTAAAGATGACCTACACCACTCTTACCAACCAGTTTACCCTTACCTCCAACGATTACGGCATGAACTCCAACATCACCTTGCAGGACGGCGCAGGCGGACTTATGACCGCACTGGGCTTTGCGAACAGGACCGGCACAGCCGAGGACGAGGGCAACGGCTTTACAAGAGGACAGAATACGATCCTTACAATTGACGGCACCACCGTTGAGACCGAGTCCAACTCCTACGAGTACGACGGTATTACCATGAGCTTTACTCAGGCTGCAACGGGTGCTCACTTCTACAGCGACGTACAGAGGGACTACGCCAAGCCTATCGAGGTAATCAAGGAGTTTGTCAAGGATTATAACGCCCTGATTGACACCGTGAACGGCTACCTTAACGATAAGCCCAACAGCGATTACTACTTCCTCACCGACGACGATCTGGACGAAATGGATCTCTCCGAATCCAAGGAAAACAAGTGGGAGACCATGGCAAAGAAGGGTATTCTTTACCACGACAGCGCTATCACAAGCATTATGTCCAAGCTCAGATCCGCCGTATACAACACCGTAGAGGCAGCGGACGGCAAGAACATCGGTCTTTTCACCTTGGGAATCACCACCACCGACAACATTGCCAACAGAGGTAAGCTCCAGTTTGACAGCACCATCGACGACGAAAAGTTTGAGATGATCTTCGCTCAGTATGCAGACGAGTTTGCCACCCTCTTTAACGACACCGAAAAGGGTATCGCAAATCAGTTTGAAGCTATCATCAATTCTGCAGTAAAGACCTCCGGTGACATCAAGGAATGCGGTATTTTGGTACAAAAGGCAGGCGTTTCCGGCACCTCCTCCGATACCAACAACTCGATCTACAGACAGATCCAAAGCCTGAAGGATACCATAAGCAACCTTCAGGACCGCTACGAACAGCAGCAGGACCGTTACTGGAAGATCTATTCCAACATGGAAACTCAGCTTGGAAACATCAACGGACAGTCCTCCTACATTTCACAGCTTACAAGCAGCTTAGGCGGCTAATACCGATGTTTGTTGAAAGGAATAATCAATGAATCCCTATTCTGCATATAAAAAACAGTCAGTCACCACCATGACCCCAATGGAAATTGTGGTAAAGCTGTACAGCGAAACCGAACGGCAGCTGAACAGAGCCGTAATGTTTATCGAGCAAAAAAAGATCGAGGACGCCAACAACGCTCTTAATAAATCCTTGGATCTGGTGGGAGCGCTGCGTTCGGTGCTGGATCTGAATCTTCCCATAGGACAAAATTTGGAATCTTTGTACGCCTATTTTGAAAAGCAGATAATCGCTGCCAACATGAAAAAGGATCCCGAGATAGTGAAGGAGCTTTTGCCCATGGTGGCTGAGCTTAAGGACGCTTTTACCCAAGTTTCCGCTATGTCCAAGGAAGAAATTGCGGCACAGGAAATTCAAAACAAGAAATAAACGGCAAAAGGCGGACGGTTCATCACTCCGCCTTTGCTTGTATTTTGTCTGTTACGAAAGGAAAAAATTATGACCGAAGAAAACTTAAAGCTTCTTACAACCAATTTCGGCGAGATCGAAAAATACTTGGAGCAGTACATCGATGCCACCTCCCTGCTTATGCAGATCGACAGCGAGGAAAACGACAAGATCACCGAGCAGGTAAATCAGAGGGAAAAGCTTATAGGAGAAATAGATTTCCTCACCAAGCAGTGCAGAGAAACCATTAACTCCTTGGATAAGGAGGAATGTGCACAGGTAAAGAAAATGCTGAACGAAGACACGGCAAGCGTAAATGCCAACGGTGCTATGGCGATCCTCAGAAACTCTATCCTGAATCTAAAGCTGGTGCAGGAACAGGCGGCAGCCAAGGATAAGGACTTGGTGGCTCAGTTCAGCTCCCGTATGAACGAGGCAAAGGATAAGCTCAGCGATCTTACCAGCGGCAAGAAAAAGGCGGAGTACTTTTCCAGCACCGTTCCCACAGTTAATAACGTTGGCTCTAACTTCGACAGCAACTTTTGAGAGGAGGGATCGTTGTGATCGCTAAAACCGCCGACGGGCTTTTAGGCGCAAACAACGCCATGAACGTTATCAGAACCCCGATGAAGGTATTTAAGGAAGCAAGAGCCAAGGGCGATACAGCCACTATGGACAGGGCTATGGGCTATGTGGAAAAAACCAACACCGCCGCATGGGAAAGCAAGAATAACGCCGACGAGGGCTTAAAGCAAGAAGCTGAGGAAAACAAGCTTAAGCAGCAGCAGGAGACGGAGGAGCTTGCAGCAAGGATCAAGGCTAAAGCCGAGGAAATGCAGCAGACCGACAAGGGCTCAGCCCTTCCCGACGCTGTGCCCGCCGAAGAGGGCGAAGCACCGGCGCAAGACGCTCCCGATTTAACACCCGCCGCTCCCTACAACTCCGAAACAGCCGCCGACCCCGTCACCTACACCACCTACACCAAGGCAGGCGAGGCAAAGCCCGCCGAGGTCAAGACGGAATTTAATGTGGTGGTTTGATAATAAAAAACGTCACACCTTTTCGGTGCGGCGTTTTTTGAAATATTCCTGCGGTTTGATCTCAAAAGCTTGAAATTTTTCCCGCAACAAGGTATAATTGAAGCGGCAGTTGTTATCCGCATTGATCACAGTTATCTACAATTTGTATATTACAGATAAATATTACAAAAAGTATAATTTAAATTCCCGAATATATGTATACAAAGAGGAAAATAAAATGATAAATATACTTGCAGTAGAAAATAACCGCAAAATTTCCACCCAAATTTACGCCGCCCTTTCCGACAAAAGCCGCTACCACTTGGCAGTGGTGGAATCGGGCTATACCGCTTTGGAAGCCATCGGACAAAAGAGATTTCACCTGATAATTATCGGCAGGGATCTGGCATACATGAGCGGCTTAAAAACTGCCCAAAAGATCCGCAGTATTTTGGGCGACGAAACCCCTCCCTTCGTGATCTGCGCAGCGCAGTTTTCAAGAGAGGAAATAGAGGATTTTCTCCCCACGGGGATATTCGACGTTTGGGAGTCTCCCATCAGCATACAGCGTATACGGCTGACGGCGGATATGTCGGAAAAATGGCGGTCGAGGAACGACAATCTTTTAAGCTATGGGGAGTACTTGGAGAGAAACAGATGAAAATCGACAGGCTGATAGGAATTTTGTCCCTGATGCTGCAAAAGGAAAGGGTCACCGCAAGGGAAATCTCCGAAAAATTCGAGGTGTCCCGCCGCACCGTGTTAAGAGACATAGAATCCATAAATATGGCAGGAATACCCGTCGCTTCTTCCAAAGGCAAGGGCGGCGGGTTTTATATTATGGAGGGCTATAAAATAGACAAGACCCTTTTATCTGCGGAGGATATGCAGCTGATTTTTGCAGGACTCAAAGGCTTGGACAGCGTAAGCGGCAGCCGCCGATACAGACAGCTTATGGACAAGCTGAAATCGGAAAATGACAGCATAGGCATTGGGGACAACATAATGATCGACCTTGCCTATTGGGACAAATCCATGGTGGCAGAAAAGCTTGAAATCGTAAAGAGGGCAGCGGACAAGGGCTTAAGGATAGCCTTTACCTATCATTCCCCCACAGGTGAAAGCAAACGGGAAATCGAGCCTTATCGCTTGATATTTCAGTGGGCGGGCTGGTATGCTTGGGGATATTGTCTTTTGCGTCGGGATTACCGTATGTTTAAGCTTACAAGAATCACCGATTTAAGGATTTTAGAGGAGAAATGCGAGAAAAGGGAGATCCCGCCCTACGTTTGCGACAAGCTTTTGCACACCGAGGGGGAGATAGAAGTAAGTGTAAAGTTCGACAAGTCGGTGAAGTGGAGGATAATAGACGAATTTGGTGCGGAGTTGCCCGAGTTTGACAGCGAGGGCAATTCTCTGCTCACCTTTACATGGTCGGACATACCTCACCTTTATCGGTATCTTTTAAGCTTCGGCGACAATGCGGAGATACTGTCGCCAAGGGAGTACAGAGACGGCTTTGTGGAGCTGCTTAACAAAATTCAAAATAAATACGGGGAACCAAAGAATTTATGAAAAACCAAGCTATAGACGGCGGCAATTTCTTTGATTGGGGCAAAACCTCACAGGATTACGCCAAGTACAGGGATATTTACCCAAAGGAATTTTACGGAAAAATAGCGGACTTAGGCTGCTGTCAAACGGGGCAGCGGGTGCTGGATCTGGGGACCGGCACGGGAGTTTTGCCGAGAAATATGTACTCCTACGGTGCGAAGTGGACGGGAACCGACGCTTCCGAAAATCAGATAGAGCAGGCAAAGCTCCTTTCCCAAGGTATGGATATAGATTATTATGCTCTTCCTGCGGAAAAATCGGATTTCCCCGAGGACAGCTTTGACGTAATAACCGCTTGTCAATGCTTTTGGTACTTTGACCACGCAGCTTTAATGCCAAGGCTTCACAAAATGCTGAAAAAGGACGGAAGCATATTGATCCTATGCATGGCGTGGCTTCCCTTTGAGGATAAAACTGCGCTGGAAAGCGAAAGACTTGTGCTCAAATACAACCCCGATTGGAGCGGCGGCGGAGAAACCGTTCACCCGATAGATATTCCAAAGTGCTATTATGAAAAATTTAAGCTCGTCTGTCATGAGGAATATCCCTTAAGCGTTAAATTCACCCGAGAGAGCTGGAACGGCAGAATGAAGGCTTGCAGGGGTATAGGGGCTTCTCTCTCGCAGGAGAAAATTTCGCAATGGGAAGAGGAACATAAGAAAATGCTTGAGGAAACGGTTCCCGAGGAATTTTATGTCAAGCACTACGCCGCAATTGCCTGTCTGAAAAAGATCTTATAATATGACACACAGCTGTCACCTTTTCTATGGTATACTTCTTTTATCAAAACAGAAAGAGGTAAACAAACATGAGAAAAGAATTGGGAATAGCCCGCTGCGGTCTTGCCTGCTGTCTTTGCAGCGAAAACGATCATTGCAAAGGCTGTTTTGCCGATGATTGCGCTGATAAAGATTGGTGCGAGATAAGAAAATGTACGGCGGAAAAGGGCATATCTCACTGCTATGAGTGCGACCGAGCGGAAAGCTGTCAAAAGGGGCTTATGAGCAATCCCAAGCCCAAGGGCTTCACTCTTTTCGCCAAGGAATACGGTGCGGATTTTTTGCTGAAATGCCTTGAAAACAACGAGAAAAGCGGTATCGTCTATCACCGCAGCGGAATAGTCGGAGATTACGACCGATGCAGCGATAAGGAGGAGCTTTTCGCATTGCTGAAAAAGGGAGAATAACAAAATTAGGCGCACCGAAAAGGTACGCCTAAAATCAATGCTTATGTTCAATCCGCTCAAACCGCCTCGATATTCAAAAGGTAATACTTAGTGGCATTGGGCAGACAGGTTTGGATCTCGGGCTTATCCCTAAAATCACCGCTGCAATTTTCGTAATCGTCGCAGCCGCACCAAGGCTCTATGCAGACAAAGGGTGCATTAAGCCCCGCAGGCGTCCAAACGCCCAAGGACAAAAATCCGTCCCAGCTTACCTTAACGCCCTTGTTATCGTCGTTTAAAAGGCTGACGCTTTTTGAATTTATATTTCGGAAATACAGACAGTCGTTGTCAAACAGCGGGTAGGAAAGAGGACACTCGTCGCTGTTTTTAAGCCTCCAAACCGCATTGTTTTCCTTAAACAGTCTTGTTTTGCAGTCGAGAACGGGGCTGCACACCGTTTCCTTTTCCTGAAATACCAGCCGATAATCGCTGAATTCCTTGCCCTCGGCGGGGCAGGCAAAGGCAGGGTGAGCGCCTATACAGAAGGGCATTGGCACGGGGCTGTTGTTGGCGACCTCGTACAAGATCTCAAGACTTGTCTCCGTAAGGCGGTACCTCATCGTAAAGGTAAAGCTGAAGGGAAACATTTTTAAGGTGTCTGCATTTTCATGGAGGGAAAAAGCCGCAATGCTCTCCGATTCCTCCACACATTCAAATTCGTAGTCGCGGGCAAAGCCGTGCTTGGTCATTTGATACTCTATCCCGTCAATAATTGTTCTGCCGTTTTTCAGTCCGCCCACGGCAGGGAACAGCACCGGCGAGGTTTTGCCCCAGTAGGCGGGGTTTCCTTCCCACATAAGCTCTTTTCCGCCCAAGATCAAGGATTTAAGCTCAGCGCCCTTGGCGTTGATCACGGCGGAGTTATTCTTGAACGTGATTTTCTTTTCCATTTTGGACATTTCCTTTCGGTGTAAGGTTTTTCTTTATTTTTACCGAATTGTGATGTAATATTTTCTTAGTTAATTATAACACATTATTATAGTGATTTTCAAGTCTTTTTGTAAGATTTCACATATTTTTACATATTGTTGTATTTTTTAAATTATTTTTTCACCACTTAACAAAAATCGAAAAAAGGTGTTGACAAAGCTGAAACAATGTGATATACTATTAAAGTCAATAAAACGGTATGTTTCGACCATGGAGATGTCGCCTAGCTGGTCGAGGGCGCATGATTGGAAATCATGTAAACGGGAAACTGTTTCGAGAGTTCGAATCTCTCCATCTCCGCCAGCGGTAAAACGCCGCACCCAATAAGCTCGGCTTAAAGCCGAGCTTATCAGCTTGTCGAAAAACCTTCCTCTGGTCGGTTTTCCGCCAAGCTGACGCCGTTTTTTGGGCAAAGCCCAAAAAA
>JAMPBF010000096.1 GCA_023666805.1 Bacillota bacterium | reverse complement strand
GAACTTAACGTCGGTGATCACCTCGTTGTCTATCTTAAGGTACATTTTCATTATGTCGCCGCACTTTGCGTTGCCCACCTCGCCTATTCCGTCGGCGTTTTCGATCTCGCCTACATTGTGAGGGTTGGCGAAATGCTCCATTACCTTTTCACTGTATACCATTATTATTTAGCCTCCTTAATAATTCTTTCCCACAGGGGGGACATTGCTCTTAATTTTTGTATAATATCGGGAAGAACCGACAGGAGCGTATCTATCTCCTCCTGCGTTGTATAGTCGCTCATGCTGATCCTTAAGCTGCCGTGAGCCACCTCGTGGGTAAGTCCCAAGGCAAGCAGGACATGAGAGGGATCAAGGCTTCCCGAGGTGCAGGCAGAACCGCTGCTGGCGGCAATTCCCTTCAGATCCAGCTGCAGCAGCAGGGATTCACCCTCCACTCCCTCAAAGCTGAAATTCAGGGTTGAGGGTATGCGGTTTTCGTAGTCGCCGTTAAAATGAACCCGATCTATTTTCATTACCTCGTCGTAAATTTGCTTGGAGAATTTTTTGTGAAGCTCGTTGACCGAATCCATATTTTCGGAGGCAGCAGTCAAGGCCTCCGCCAAAGCCACAATTCCCGCCGTATTTTCGGTGCCGGCTCTAAGCCCTCTTTCCTGTCCGCCGCCGCTTATCAGGGATCTGAGCTTCACTCCTCTGCGGCAGTAGAGCAAGCCCACTCCCTTTGGAGCATGGAGCTTATGACCCGAGATAGACAGCAGGTCGATATTTTCCTTTTGCACGTCAATGTGAAGATGAGGAGCAGCCTGTACTGCGTCGGTGTGGAACAATACGCCTTTTTCCTTACAGAAAGCACCGATCTCGGCTATGGGCTGGATCGTGCCTATCTCGTTGTTGGCGTACATAATTGTCACCAATGCGGTTTTGTCGGTTATGGCGTTTTTTACGTCCTCCGCCTTTACTATACCGTTTTGATATACGGGAAGATAAGTCACCTCAAAGCCTTTTTTCTCCAAGTCCTCCAAGGTGTGCAAAACGGCGTGATGTTCAAAAACACTGCTGACAATGTGGTTTTTGCCCTTTTCCTTCATTGTTTCCGCAACGGAGCGGATCGCCCAGTTGTCGCTTTCGCTGCCGCCCGAGGTAAAATAGATCTCGGCGGGTCTTGCGTTCAAAAACTCGGCGCATTTGGAGCGGGCATTGGTCACTGCGATGGAAGCCTCCCTGCCCAATGTGTAGATAGAGCTGGGGTTGCCGTACTGCTCCTTCAAGAACGGGAGCATTGCTTCAAGGGCTCTGTCGCTTACCCTTGTGGTAGCGGCATTGTCAAGATAAATTTTTGTCTTAAGCACTTTAATTATCCCTTCTTTTTTCTTTTTTATATTAAATTATACCTAATTGGTGTAGTTTTATTATACATCATTTTTATAGGAATTGCAATAGGGTTGTGAAAAAAATTTATTTGTTTTTAGTTGCTTAATAAACGAGGTGATCAGCGGGTAAAAATTCAATCAGATACCTCTATACACGCCTTTCCGTTAATAATATCCTCTAATTTACTCTCCACCTCGTCCAATGTAAAGGTTTTAGCTCCGCTTAAACGCTGTGCTTCTGCTTCAAGAAGCTTATCCCTCAAGTCCAACGTTTCCTCGTACTCATTTTTTTGGCTCATTAATGACTTTATAACCATGGCTTTACCCCATTTAATTTATTCTACCACATTATATCATTATTCTATACAAATATCAACACAATTTTCACACCCTTGCATAAATTATTTCATTCCCGTGTTCCTTGACTATCCTCTCCGCATCCGCAAAATCGATATAGACCGTGGCGGTGTTCTCGTTGGGGTGCAGGGCGAAGTGCTTTTCTCCCACTAAGTCCTTGTCGAAAACCACGATCACTTCCCTGTCCTCGTCGTTGAGAACGGCGAAGGCGGAGATCGAGCCGGGCTTTACCTTAAGGTACTTGTCAAGGCGCTGCTCCGAGGCGAAGGAGAGCCTTGTGGAGCCTATTTCCTCGGCTAATAGCTTTAAATCTGCTTTTTTATCCACTGTGGTTACTACAAGATAATGGATATTTCCCTTGGCATTGCGCAAGAACAGGTTTTTGCTGACCTTATAGCCCTCCCACAGGCGCTCCTCCTCGGGGGTCACGTCCGCTCGGGAGAAAACGGCTCGGTGTTCGGCTTTGCGGTAGGGTATGCCCATTTTGTCAAGGGTTTCGTAAACAATTGGCTGTCCCGACATTATCTATCACTTCTTTCTCCACTTCATGGAAATGTCAAACGCCTTTACGCTGTGAGTCAGTGCGCCAAGGCTGATTATATCCACTCCTGTTTCCGCAACCTGTCTGATATTTTCCAAGGTCACGTTCCCGCTGGCTTCCAGCTTTGCTCTGCCTGCGGTCAGTTTCACCGCCTTTTTCATGTCCTCATAGCTCATATTGTCCAGCATGATCACGTCCGTACCGCAGTCCAAAGCCTCCTGTACGTCTTCGAGGGTCCTTGCCTCCACCTCGATCTTAAGCATATGACCCGCCTTTTCCCGAAGAGCCTTTACCGCAGGGGTAATGCCGCCGTAAGCGTCTATGTGGTTGTCCTTCAGCATTGCGGCGTCGGTAAGATTATAGCGGTGATTTCTGCCGCCGCCCACCGTTACGGCATATTTTTGCAGCGGTCTGAGCCCGGGAAGGGTTTTTCTTGTGTCGGCTACAGAAGCTCTTGTGCCCTCCACCAGATCTGCGCATTTTCTTGTGTAGGTGGCGATACCGCTCATATGCTGGATAAGGTTTAAGGCGGTGCGCTCGGCTTTGAGCATGGCGGCGGTGTTGCCCTTAAATTCCGCCAAAACGTCGCCCTTTTCCACTCTGTCGCCGTCCTTGAACAAGAATTTCACCTCGATATTTTCGTCCAAGAGCTTGAATACCCTTGCGGCGATCTCCACACCTGCCAAAACGCCGCTGTCCTTTGCCGCATAGTAGGCTTCGGAAACGTCGTCCTCGGGGATCAGCAGATCCGTGGTGCTGTCAATATAGTTTATGTCCTCCGATAATGCGGTCTTGATCAGATCGTCGATATAAAATTGGGGTAGCTTCATAGGTTTGATCCTTTCTTTTTCAGCTGTTTTTTTCTTTCCTTTGGGAGCTGTCTGAAATTTTCTCTTTCTCTTCGTCGGTGATAAAGCGGGAAAAAACATCGATAATTTCATAATCCTTATCCTGCTCGATACAGACGAATTTATCCTCCTCCTCGTCGAAGCATATGCAGGTGCGGGGGAGCTTATCGGCTGCCATAAGCTGAAGGAAGCTCTTTTCGCCTTTTTGGGGCTTGGCGGAATACATGCGCACCGCCGCTCCCACGTCCTCAGGCTCGATGTAATAGCTGCCGCCCGAGCGGAAGAAGAGATTTTCCACAAAGGCGTATTTGAGAATGTCGTTCAGGGAAAGGCTTGTGGGCGAAAGCTCCAAAAGGCTTTTGCCTTCCTTCTCTTTAACCGTTACGAAGACGACGGGCGGATCCTTCGCACCGCACTCGTCGGCAAAGATACCGATCCCTCTGTGATTCCATTCTCCGAAGGTATACAGCTTTCTTTCCGTCCCGCCGCAGGGGACGTTTACTATCGGAACATGCTCGGGAAGCCAAAGCGTCACTATATTTTGATTTACCCGAAGCTTGCCGAAGCGCAGCAGAAATTCCTTAAGCCTTGGCGGATATATCAAGCCTCTATCCTTTTCGCTGCCGATAAAATCGTCCTCGCAAAAGCCCGATTCCCCTCCGCCAAAATATATTTCCATCGCCTTAAGCGGTTCTATATCGGTTATTAAGCCCATATCTTTACCTCATTTGTTTCGTTTCGGCGTCGGGTCACTCGTCAACGCTGCCGCCGGCGCTTTCCATTACCTCTCCCAAAACGATGCAGGCTACGGTGGCAAGCGATTTGGCTTCTATATAATCGGGGGTCAGGGCATAATTGCCGCTTTCAAGCATTTCCTTGATCTCTTTGATGCGGGCATGACCCTTTGCCGCTTCCTCATAATTCGGCACTACAAAATAGGATTTTTGCATTATATGGCGGATCTCGGTGCGGATTCCCTTGGGAATGTCCTCTCCCTCGGGGCTTCTTACCTCAGCCTCGACGGGAGAATAGTCCTTGTCGGCGGGGGTGGTAAGGTTTATCTGCTCGGCTATAAGGCGGCTGAACACAAGCGCCTCCAAAAGCGAATTGGAGGCAAGGCGGTTTAAGCCGTGAACGCCTGTGTGAGCGCACTCCCCCGCAGCGTACAAGCCCTTTACCGTCGTCGCTCCGTTTCCGTCCACGTCAATGCCGCCCATAAGGTAATGCTGACAGGGATAAATGGGGATAGGCTCCTTTGTCATATCGTAGCCCTTTTCCAAAACCCTTTGATAGATCATCGGGAAGCGGTCTTTGACAAACTCGGGATCCTTATAGGAAATATCCAGCCAAAATTCATCGCTGCCGACCGCCTCCTGTTCCTTCATCATACACTTGGAGACCACGTCTCGGGGCGCCAATTCCTTTCTTTCCGGCTCATATTTATGCATAAACCGCTCCTTGCTGCCGTTTAACAGGTATGCGCCCTCGCCTCTTACCGCCTCGGACACCAAAAAGCACTCCCGATTTTTCCTGTCGGCAAAGGCGGTGGGATGAAACTGGATATAGCTCAAATGCTTTATTCTCGCCCCCACATTGTAGGCGAACTGTATGCCGTCGCCCGTGGCGATTGCGGAATTTGTTGTAAAATCGTAAACTCTTCCTATTCCGCCTGTTGCCAAAACCACTGCCTTTGTGGTATAATAGTTGTGCTTGCCCGATTTGAAAATATCAAGGCGAAAATCCTCATCGCATTTATCCAGCGCCAAAAGATGCGCATTTTCCAGTATGGTAAGGTTTTTCAGCTTTATGGCTTGGTCGATCAGGGCTGTGACTATCTCAAAGCCGGTGCTGTCCTTATGGTGGGCTATGCGGTGTCTGGAATGTCCGCCCTCCAAGGTAAGGTTTACCGAGCCGTCGGAATTTCGGTCAAAATCCACACCGTACTTTATCAGATTTTTAACGTCGGTAGGTCCCTGCTCCACCAAAATTCTCACATTGTTCATATCGTTTTTATAGCCGCCCGCAATAAGGGTGTCCTTGATATGAAGTGAGTAATCGTCGTCCTTGGGGTTCATTACCGCTGCAACGCCGCCCTGCGCCAGTGCGGAATTGCAAAGGGTGACCTCCTTCTTGGAGATCATAAGGATCTTTAGGTTCCTGTTCAGGTTCAAGGCGCAGTAAAGTCCTGCCACACCCGAGCCTACGATTATCACGTCGTATTTTTCAAATTGCATTGCAAGCATCTCCTTTGCCTTTTGTCAGGCGAAAATTTTTTATTTTACCGAAGGGGGTTGATCAACATGACCGATTATCTCAACAAGTGACAATAATTTAACCGAAGGAGGGAGTTCAAATGATTATTTTTTAATTTTACACCAAAAAACAAAACTATCCTTTGGAGGTAAAATTTATGACCGAAAATAACATTACTAACCGAATAAAAAGCGAAAATCTCAGGGCAAAAGCCGTTTTGGCGGCGGTGGACTGCGGCGAATACGACGCAGAGGCTTCTATGAAGGAGCTGGAGGAATTAGCCAAGACCGCCGGCGCAGAGGTGGCTGCCCAAATCATACAGAAGCGTCCCGCACCCGAGCCTGCCACCGTTTTGGGGGAGGGCAAGGCGGAGGAGCTGAAGGAGCTTGTGCAGCAGCTTGGAGCGGATCTGGTGATCTTCGACTGCGAGCTTACCGCAGGCAGGATACGAAATCTTGAGGATATTGTAAACGTTCGGGTCATCGACCGCACTATGCTTATTTTGGACATATTTGCGGGAAGAGCCGTCACCAACGAGGGCAAATTGCAGGTGGAGCTGGCGCAGCTGGAATACAGGCTGCCCCGTCTTGCGGGCATAGGCGCTTCCATGTCAAGGCTCGGCGGCGGTATCGGCACGAGAGGCCCCGGCGAAACCAAGCTGGAAACGGACCGCAGACATATCAGAAGCCGTATCGCCAAGCTAAAGGAAAATCTGAAGGAGCTGGAAAAGCGGAGAGATTTCTCCCGCTCCCGCCGAAAGAAGGACAACGTTCTTACCGCCGCCATAGTGGGCTACACCAATGCGGGAAAATCCACATTGCTGAATAAGCTTACGGGAGCGGGGGTTTTGGCGGAGGACAAGCTCTTTGCCACGCTGGATCTAACTTCAAGAGGGATCGAGCTTCCCGACGGCAGGACGGTATTGGTGATAGACACCGTGGGACTTATCCGCAGACTTCCTCACAATCTTGTAGAGGCGTTTAAATCCACCTTGGAGGAGGCAGCCTGCGCAGATATAATCCTTCACGTTATAGACATCAGCGACAGCGAGGCGGCGGAAAAGACCGATACCACCCGACATTTGCTGGCTGAGCTGGGCTGCGGGGAAATTCCCGTGGTTAACGTGCTGAACAAGTGCGACTTGATGCCCAACGAAATCCCCGAAAGCGAGGATACGGTCAAGATCTGCGCCAAGACGGGGGAGGGCTTTGACAGACTGCTTAAGGCTATCGCCGAAAATCTTCCCGAAAGCGCAAAGCGGGTCAAGCTCCTACTGCCCTATGACAAGGGCGGAATTACCGCCAAGATCCGAGAGAAGGGCAAGATCTTTTCCGAAAACTACACCGAAAACGGCATAGAAGTGGACGCACTGGCGGATATTGCCGTTTTGAAGGAACTGGAGGAATTTGAGATCCAATAACAAAGGGAAAGAATATTGTTTCAGGCTGTCGAAAAAGTCCGATGCGACGGCAAATTATGAACCTGTACAGCGGGCGGGGCAAGCCCCGCCCCTACATTATGCACGAAAAAATGCATTTCGCAGGGGAGGTGCTTGCCTGCAAGGACGCAGAGAAAAACCATAAAATTTTTTCCTGCTTTATCGACAAGCCGGAATATTGTTTACAGGGGCTGTTTTGCAGTCCCTTTTTTTAAAATCAACTGTCCAGTGCAACCTCGGCGCCGCCGATTTTTCTTATTCTCATTACGTGGCAGGATCCGTTGCCGAAAACGGTATCCAAGGCAAGCATAAATTCCTTGAGCATTTCTATGGGAACAAAGGCTTGGACGGTGCCTGCAAAGCCGCCTCCGTGAACACGGCAAGCGCCCTTTCCGTTCAAAACACTGTCGGAGACGTTCAAGCCTATGCCCAGCGCCTGATTTTTTATGTCGTTTACGGTGAAAACGTTCTGCAAATACTTATAGGAGCTGTCTCCGCTTGCCTTGATATACTCCAAAAAGGCGGGAAAATCCTTTGCCTTAAGGGAGTGAACCAGCTTGTCCACCCGCTCGTTTTCATTAAAGAAGTGCAGGGAGCGAAGTACAGCCCTGTCGCCGAATTGAGCCCTCAGGTCTCCGATATTCAATATTATGTCGTGGCGGCATATTTGGCGGAGATAGTCAACGGAAAAATAGTTGGCCACCATTTTCATTTCGGCGGGTATGGCGGCGTAATCGGGGGTCAGATCCGCATGGTCGCCCTTGGTGTCGATTATGCAGAGAGCATGTCCGAAGCTTTCAAAATCCACGTTGATCTGCTCGATAATGGGGCTGTTCACGTCCTTAAAGTCGATTGCCACAAAGCCGCCCACGGAGGACGCCATCTGATCCATTAAGCCGCTGGGCTTGCCGAAATATACGTTTTCCGCATACTGGGAGATCTGGGCGATCTTTATGCTGCCTATTCCCCCGTTGTTGTAAAGAGAGTTCAGGATATTTCCCACAAGAACCTCAAAGGCTGCGGAGGAGCTTAAGCCGCTGCCCTTAAGCACGTTGGTGACGGAATACGCCTTAAAGCCGCCTACCTTATAGCCGCTGTTTTTAAAGCCTGCCGCCACGCCTCTGATCAAAGCGCCGGAGGTGTTTTTCTCCTCTTCCTTTGCCTCCAAGTCGTTGGTGTCTATTTTACATTCGTCAAAGCCCTCGCTTTTAAAGGTGATAATTCCGTCGTCGGTAGGCTCCACCGCTGCGATCACGTCAAGGTTTACGCTTGCCGCCAATACCTTGCCGCGGTTATGATCCGTGTGATTGCCTCCCACCTCGGTTCTTCCGGGAGCCGAAAAGTAACGGAAATTTAAGCCGTCGCTGCCGAAATAGCTTTTATAGCCTTCGGCTGCGGTGCGGTAGCGGGTTTTTTGCTGTTCAAGCTCGTTGGGGTGATAAATTTCGGCAATGGATACGGGTGCTGACATTGACATAAGAGTACTTCCTTTCTTTATGGGCATCTCTAAAAACCATAGTGCCTCAAATATGCAAGCAGATGAGGTGCTAAAGCTTTAGCCGGTGGTTTTTAGAGACGACCTTATTCCTTTTCGGTATAAAACAGGTGATACTTACGCTCTCGGTGACCGTATACGCTTAAAACCAAGCCCACCGCCACATAAAGGGACACGGTGGAGGTGCCGCCTGCGCTGATAAAGGGCAGCGGTATACCTATGACGGGCATGACCGCCAAAACCATTCCTATATTTAAAATCGAATGTATCAAAATCATTGAGAACACGCCTACACAGATAAGCTGACCCAGCTTATCCTTTGCCTGAACGCTGTTCATATATATTTTCATGCAGATCAGCAGCAGTAAAGCCACCGTGCAGATACAGCCCGCAAAGCCCAAGGCGTTTCCTATATATGCAAAAATAAAATCGTTTTGGATAAACGAGGTATACTGATAATCGCCGCCGAATAAGCCCACGCCCGTAAGTCCGCCCTTTCCCAGAGCCACCTTGCCCCAGTACTGCTGATACCAGATCCCCTTGATCTCGTTTTTCTGCATTTCGGCGTCAAAAAGCACCAAAAAGCGGTTTTTGTGGTGAGCCTGCATCAAATAATTCCATGCGAACCATATTACCGCAGGCACTGCCGCACAGCCCAACAGGATATACCTCATTCCCAAGCCCGCCATTATCATCATTACCACGAACATAAACAGGAAAACCAACGCCGTGCCGTCGTCCCCCTGAAAGGCAATAAGCGCAACGGGGATCATGCCGTGAAGGCAAAGCAGCAAAAAAACGGGCAGACGGTTTATATTTTTCCCCACCTTGTTCAAGTGTGTGGCAAAGGTCATTATAAAAGCGTCCTTCAGCAGCTCCGAGGGCTGAATGGTGATAGGGCCGAATCTGAGCCATGCCAAGTCGTCTGCGCCGTCCACCCCTTCGCCAAGGCTTGTAAAAAGCAGCAGGGTTAAAATTAAGGCTATGGGCGCATATATGAACCATATTTTAGAGATAAGCTTATAGTCTATTGCGGCCACGATCAGCATCGCCCCGACCCCTAACGCCAAGGCTACGATTTGGGTCTGATAGTATCTTTCGCTCACATTGCCGAACTCGTTGACATGCATACTGTACAGCAGCAGTATACCGAAGGAGCTGGCGGCAACGCAAAGCAAGATCAGGATCTTGTCCAGTCGCTTGAAATATTCAAGGACGTATTTAAAAGCTCGTTTTATCATTTATATCCTTTTCGTAATTCTTCCGTATCTATAAATATATTATATACTCTTTGGATCATTTTTTCAATAGTTATGGAATTTTATTGAAAATTTTCACAAAATAACAAAAAGCCAAAATTTTTCAGGCAAATTTTGGCTCAGCTTGTCGAAAAACCTCCCTACGGTCGGCTTTCCGCCAAGCTGCCGCCGCTTTTGGCGGCTTGCCGCCAAATGCAAAAATCGGGCAGAGCCTCGCTCTGCCTCGATTT
>JAMPBF010000095.1 GCA_023666805.1 Bacillota bacterium | reverse complement strand
GGCAAGCCCCGCCCCTACATTATGCGCAAAAAATGCATTTCGTAGGGGAGGTATTTGCCTGCAAGGACGCAGAGAAAGAAAACCCAAAGGGACGGCAAGAATGCCGTCCCCAAAAGTTTTCTTCAAACCTCCCGAAAACCATAAAAAATTTCCTGCTTTATCGGCAAGCCTCTCGTTTCTTCAAGCCATGCCGATATACTCGCCCTCCGTATTAAGCGGCTTTGCCACATTCAGGGTAAAATCCTCCTCGAATTTTATACCGAGGCCCTCCAAGTGATCCTTTACACAGTTAAAGGCAATGTGGGGGGCGTTGTTTTCTTGGCTTAAATGCCCCAAGATCAAATTGACCGTTCCGCTTTTTACCAGCCTGCCGCAAAAGTCGGCGCTGTCCGGATTGGAAAGATGTCCGCTGTCTCCGCTGATCCGCTGCTTTAAATACGGGGGGTAATGGGGGTTGTTTCTCAGCATTTCCGGCTGATAATTGGCTTCAATAAACACCGTGCGGCAGCCGCAAAGGTTTTTTTCCATAATCTCGGTCACATGCCCCGCATCGGTGCAAAAGCCCAGTTTGCTCCTTCCCAGATCCACTGTATAGCCCACGCTGGCGGCGGCATCGTGGGGGGTGGGGAAACAGCTGATCTCTCCGTCAAACTCTATTTCCGACAGCTCGTTTTGAGTATGCAGATTTGCGGTGGAGGACACCAAACGATTCATTAAAAGGTAATCCAGCGTAGGCTCTGTGGCATAAACGGGAATGTTGGTGTGCTTTGTCAAGGTCAGCAAGCCCTTCACATGATCGATATGCTCGTGCGTGACAACTATCGCCTTCACCGAGGCAATATCGGCGCCTATTGCGGATAGACCTGTGCAAAAGGCTTTGAAGCTGCACCCTACGTCTATCGCTATGCCGCTGTCCCTGCTGCCTATGTATGTGGAATTGCCCTTGCTGGAGCTGCAAATAGGAAGTAATTTCATAAAGCTTTTCCTGCCTGATTATAGTCTGTGTTATGCTTTAAACCGGAATTGGTGTTCGGCTGCCCAAATCTTTGATTTTGGCGAAAACGGTATAAATAAAATCACCGCTTATCACGGTGATTTCGGTATTACAGCGCCTTTCTGATACCGTCGGAGAAAACCCGCTTAACAATATCTGCGCCTAAATTTCTAAGCTTTACCTCCATATCCTCATAGCCTCTTTCGATATGGAAAATATCCTCGATCTCGGTAGTACCTTGAGTGGCAAGTCCCGCAATGATCAGCGCCGCTCCGGCTCTGAGGTCGGAAGCCTTGACGGGAGCGCCCGTCAAATGCTCTACCCCTTCGATGATCGCAACCTTTCCGTCTACGGAAATGTCTGCACCCATACGTCTGAGCTCGTCAACATAGCGGAAACGGTTGTCGAACATGCTTTCGGTAACAATGCTTGTGCCCTTTGCCATAGTGAGCAGCGCGGTGAGCTGCGGCTGCATATCCGTGGGAAAGCCCGGGTGAGGCATGGTCTTAACGGTGGTTTTTTCGTATCTCTCCTGTCCCATTACCCTAAGAAAATCGTCATGCTCTTCTATAACTACGCCTATCTTTCTGAGCTTTGAGGTGATAGGCTCTAAGTGCTTGGGAATAATGTTGTTGATGATAACGTCGCCCTTTGTTGCGGCGGCGGCTATCATGTAAGTGCCCGCCTCTATCTGGTCGGGGATAACAGTGTATTCCGTGCCGTGAAGCTTATTTACGCCTCTTATCTTTATTACGTCCGTACCTGCGCCCATAATATCTGCGCCCATTGAGTTCAGGAAGTTGGCAAGATCGACTATGTGAGGTTCTTTGGCGGCGTTTTCAAGGATAGTAAGCCCCTCCGCCTTGCAGGCAGCCAAAATTGCGTTTATGGTAGCGCCTACGGTAACTCTGTCAAAATATATCTGTGTGCCTATCAGCTTTTCCGCCTTAATATCCACGATACCGTGTTCGATGGTGTAATCTGCGCCCAAAGCCTTAAAGCACTTTAAATGCTGATCTATAGGTCTGTCGCCCAAATCGCAGCCGCCGGGCATGGAAACCCTCGCCCTGCCGAAGCGGTTAAGCATTGTGCTTAAAAAATAGTAGCTGGCTCTCATGGAACGAGCCAATTCGTAAGGCACCACCATATCCCTGATATGCTGTGCGTCTATGCGAATAGTGGATTTATTGATAATCTTTACCTCCGCACCCATTTCGGTGAGGATCCTCAGATCTATTGACACATCGTTAATATCGGGAACGTTAAAAAGCGTACACGGACCTTCCGCCAAAATCGCCGCCGGGATAATCGCTACCGCCGCATTTTTTGCGCCGCTTATGTTAACCGTTCCTGTAAGTCTTTTGCCGCCGTTTATAATAAATTTATCCAATTTTTTAGCCTGCCTGTATTTTATTTTGGGCAATACCTTGCTTTTTTTACCGCCGCTGACAGTGAAATTTTGGTGTTGCTTTACTGGTTATAGTATTACAACTTTTATATAGAATATAACCGGAAAAATTTTCAGCCAGTCCCTGCGGAAAATATTGCCTTGCCGATTAGTGATGAAATCCTTGTTAGGTGCAGCTTAATTTATACAAAATAACTTAAAAACAGCCAAATTAGTTTCCTAAATTACATTATTAAGTCACACAATTAGATATTATAACACAAATATACGGAAAATTAAAGTGATTTTTCAAAAATCTACATATTATACAACAAAAAGGAATAATAAACGCAACTTTTTTACTCTTAATCCAATATATTATGTTGACAATATATTTTCAGATCATAATTATGTCGCATGAATACGCTTATACGGTCTGTGAACCCTCGGATTCGGCGTCGGAGGCTTCGGGTTCGGTATCGGAGGCTTCGGGTTCGGCGTCGGAAGCGTCGGCGGCAGGCTCTTCTTCGGTCAATTCAGCCGTTTCCGGAGCGGATTCCTCGGCGGTGGTAATAACGGTTTGACCGTCGTTCACTATAATAGTGGGCTCGGTGGTTTCGTCTTTTTTCTTTGTAGCCTTGGTCTTAGCGGGCTCGGTGGTGGTTTCCGCAGGGGCTATCCTTATCACCTCGATCTTTTCGATCACTATGTCCTTAATCGGTCTGGAGGCTATGTCGTTTTTATCGTCGGAATAGTTGCCATTAACGGTTTCCACTTCGTTGATCGTCCTAAGCACGTCCCAGCCGTCTACCACCTGACCGAAAACGGTGTCTTGACCGTCGTAGTCGTAAATGCCGCCCACCTGTGCGTATCTTTCCTTGACCTCGTCGGGGAGACTGTCTATTTTAGCCACATAATCGCTGTAGTATTTTTTATCCGCCTCCAAAAGACCCGCCGACTTCTCCTCATTTGCCAGATCCGCCTTGACGGCGGCGGCGATGTCGTCTAACTTAACGGGGGTGTTGTTGGTGACGAAGTAAAATTGGCAGTAGTTGCCGTCGGCGCTTTTTGCCATGCACATAGCGCCGTAATAGTGACACATGTATTGATAAAGCTCCTCCGAGAAATATTCCTCCTTAGCCACATTGCCGTCGAAGCCCGTGCCTGTAAGCGAGCCGCCCTGTATCAGCTGATCCTTTACCACCCGATGAATGGTTCTGTCGTTATAATAGCCGTCCTCCGCAAATTTAATGAACCTTGTCACCGCAGCGGGGGCAGCCTCGGGAAACAGCTTAACGGTAATGTCGCCGTAATCCATAATGCTGACAACGGCAAAAACGTCGCCGTCACCCAACACCGTTTCCACGGTGTTGCCCATATATTTTTCCTGTGAGGAGCAGCCGCTTAAACAAAGAGCAGCAGCCATTGCAGCGGCAGTTATTCTTAATTTCTTCATAGTAGCCTTCTCCTGTAAGTTGATTTTTCGGCTAAGCGCTCCGTAAAGCGGTTTAGCTCTGTCTGTACTCCGATATTTCAATATTTTTTATTCTTATATCCTCTGCGGGAACACCCGTGTCGGCGTCCTTATCCGAAGCCATGATCTGATCCAAGACCTCCTGCCCGTCGATTATCTGACCGAAAACAGTCCAGATTCCGCTGACGGTGGGCAGCGCTCCGTGCTCCGTCCAAGCCGAGATCAATTCCTCGGGGAACAGCTGCTGCTCGTCCCTTGTAATGCTGCGGAGGTTTTCGATCTCCTCGTCGGTAAATTCAAAGGTATTGCACATCATAAAGCGGCTGTCGCTGTAGCCCATGGTAGGCGAATAAGCGCACAGAGAGCCTTTAAAGGGCCATAATTTGGGCGTGTACTCGTTTTCTATAAGCTCTCCGTCATTGGTAGCGCCCTTTGAGCCGTCGTCGGCGCTGGAGCCTGTGGCTGCAAAATAATTTTCGTGGATCATATATATCTTGTTGTTGTCATAATATCCGTCTTTTGAGCGGTTAACGAAGTTATCCACCGTATTCGGTGCATACTCGGGGTAAAGCACGGCGGTTATATCGCCTAAGCTGGTGTGTATAACCGCAGTCATCTGTCCCTCCTTCGGCTCTTCAAACTGGATAAATTCCATTTCCGAGTAATCGTAGCTTAAGGCTGCGCTTTTATAAGTATTTTGAAACATGGTACAGCCGCTGAGCAGCAGGACTGCGGCGGCGGGTAATGCTATAAGCTTTTTCTTGTTCAAATTAAAATTTACCTTTCCTTTTGGGTTGACAAATCCGACTTGGGTATAGTATGCCAATAATATTATATAGCTTTTTCTCTATAAAGTCAAGTAAAATTTAAAGAGCCTCGGCTAAAGCCGAAAGCTCCAAAAATTTACCTTATGCCGAATCAGCATTATTTAGCTCTTCTTATATTCTTTCTCGAAGATCTTTCCTTACGCATGATCGGCTGCTTTACCGCATTTTTGCTTTGATCCTCCTTGCCGTAGCCTGCCGTATTTGGCATGGCAAGAGCATTATCCAGCACCGTTTCGATGGTTTTGGCGGGTATAAAGCTTACGTTTTTCTTGACGGTATCGTCTACCTCCTCTAAATCGGACTTGTTTTCGTAGGGGATTATCACGGTTTTGATGCCTGCCTTGTATGCCGCCATAGACTTTTCTCTTAATCCGCCTATAGGCAGCACCTTTCCGTGGAGGGTGATCTCGCCCGTCATCGCTACCTCCCGTCTTACGGGAATGCCCGAAAGTGCGGAGATCAGGGCGGTGGTCATGGTTACGCCCGCCGAAGGTCCGTCCTTGGGCACTGCCCCCTCGGGAGCATGGATATGCAGATCCTTGTTCTTGTAGAACTCGGAATCTATTCCGTACTTATCCGCAAGGCTGCGGACAAGGCTCACGGCAATTTTGCCGGATTCGGTCATCACCTCGCCCAAGGAGCCGGTAAGCTCCAGCTTTCCCGTGCCGTTCATGACCAATACCTCAAGGGGCATGGTAACTCCGCCTGCGGAGGTCCACGCCAAGCCTGTGACGGTGCCCACCTCGTCCTGTAGGGGGAGCGTTTCGGGAAGATACTTTTTAACTCCCAAAAAATCGCCTATATTTTTTGCGCTTACCGTTACCTTGGCTTCGCCCTCCAAGAGCTTTTTGGCGGTTTTTCTGCAAAGTGCGGCGATCTGCTGCTCCAGTCGGCGCACTCCCGCCTCTCTGGTGTAATAGTCGATAAGGGAGTATATGCCGTCGTTGGCGATTTTAAGCTGAGCGGATCTTTCGCCGTGCTTTTTAAGCTGCTTGGGGATCAAATGCTTCTTGGCGATATGGAATTTTTCCTCTCTCGTGTAGCTGGGGAGCTCGATGACCTCCATGCGGTCAAGGAGCGGAGCGGGAATGGTATCCAAGGAATTGGCCGTGGTGATAAACATCACATCGCTCAGATCCAAAGGGATCTCCAAATAGTGATCGGCAAAGGAAACGTTCTGCTCGGGATCCAGCACCTCAAGCAGCGCCGAGGCGGGATCGCCCTTATAATCGGAACGCAGCTTGTCGATCTCGTCAAGAACGATAACGGGATTCATGGTTTTTGCCTGAGTGATCGCCTTTACTATTCTTCCGGGCATTGCGCCTATGTAGGTCTTTCTGTGACCTCTTATCTCGGCTTCGTCGCCTACGCCGCCCAGAGAAATCCTTGCGTAGCTTCTGTTAACTGCCTTTGCGATCGATTTTCCCACCGAGGTCTTACCGACGCCGGGAGGACCTACAAGACAAAGTATCTGTCCCTTTACGTTGGGATTCAAGGCTCTTACCGCAATGGTCTCAAGGATCCTTTCCTTGACCTTTTTCAGTCCGTAGTGATCCTTGTCGAGCTGCTTTTCCGCCTTTTCCATATTGATCCCGCCGTCGGATCTTTTGTTCCAAGGGAGATCCAATACCGTATCCAAATAATTGCGGATAACGGCGGAGTCCTGAGAATTGGGGGACATCTTCATCAGCTTGTCGGTGTCCTTGAGCAGCTTTTCCTCGACCTCCTTCGGAAAGCCGATTTTTATGATCTTCTCGCGGTAGTTTACCGATTCCTCCATAGGCTCTTCGTCGCCCAACTGGTGAGCGATAGCCCGAAGCTGTTCCCGCAGGTAATATTCCCGCTGGTTTTTATCTATGCTGTCGGAAATGTCGTCGCTGATCTCGTTTTCCAGTATCAAGATCTCGATCTCGCTTTCCAGCATTTTCAGCAGAAGCTCGACCCGTTTTTTCTCGGAAACGGTTTCCAAAAGCGCCTGTCTGTCCTCCGGCTTAAAATAGGTGTTGAAAATAACAAGATCTATAAGCTCGGTAAGGTTCTGCCTGCTCATTGCGCTTTGGAAAAGCTCCTTGGGCATTTTGGGCAGAAAGCTGCAATATTCGCTGTAGCTGTCCTTCAGCGTTCTTAAGTAAGCGTCGTGCTCCTCTTGGGAGACAAAGGTGTTTTTGCGGTCCTTAAGCAGCACGGGGGAGGCGGCGAAGTACTTTTCTTCTCTGTGGAAATCGGAGGCGGCGGCTCTGTACAAGCCCTCCACCAAAACTCGGGTATTGCCGTCGGGAGTGGAAAGGGTCTGGCGCACCTCTGCCACAACTCCTACCCTGCGCACCCCGTCCTTTTCGGGGTCGTTTGCCGTTATGTCCTTTTGTATTACCAAAAAAATTCTTCTGTCACCCTCTGCGGCAGCTCTTACGGCGTTTACGGAATAATCCCTGCCGACGTCGAAATGTAAAATCATACCGGGAAAAATTACCAATCCTCTCATGGGAATGGTGGGCATCATATTTTTCTTCATATATATCTCCTTTCCGAAGTAAAAAGGCGGTTTTCTTGTCTGCTTTTACATTATACTCCATTGTAATGATAATTGCAAGTGCTTTAAGCATGCAATATATGGTGAAAAAGCCAAAGAACGGCATGTCTGCAGCAGCATTGACAGGAATAGGGGCTGCAAGCTCAGCCCCGTAAAGCTATTTTCGGTCAAGACCCTCGGTCAGCCGCTGTTGCCTTCCTTTTTCACCTTAAACACTATCATCTTGCCGATACGGTTATCGCTTGCCTCGGTGACCACAAAGCGAACGTCCTCGTAATCCGCATGGGGATTTTTGTCGGCATTCTCGGGAATATATCCCAACAGGTCGGTGACAAAGCCCGCAACGGTATCGTAGTCGTGATCCTCGGGCAGCTCGTAGCCGAAAAGCTCCAAAACCTCCTCGGGGTCGCACTCGCCGTCCACCTGATACTTGCCCTTGCCCAAAGCCTTTATGTTTATTTCCTCATCGTCGTATTCGTCCTGAATGTTGCCCATTACCGACTCTATCAGATCCTCAACGGTAACCAGCCCCGCAGTGCCGCCGTATTCGTCCACCGCCACCGCCATGCCCGACTTGGATTCGGTAAGCTGCTTAAACGCTTCATCGCAGGGACAGCTTTCGGGAATATAAATGACCTCCCGGATAAAGTCCTTGGCGGTGTATTTTTCGGGGTCGTCTTTTCCTATAAGGCACAGCAGATCCTTCACCAAAATAATTCCCACAATATCGTCAATGCTTTCGCTGTACACCGGAATACGGGAAAAGCCCTCCTCCAAAGCCAAATAAACAATATCGTCGGTGGTTGCGGATTCCTCCACGGCGGAAATGTTCACCCTGTGGGTCATAACATCGGATATTTTCATATCGCCAAACTCAAAAACATTGTTGATAAGCTCCACGGAGGAAGCCTCGATCTCGCCGTTTTCGGCTCCTGCGTCCATAAGGGACAGTATTTCGTCCTCGGTGGCAGGCTTAAAGCTGTCGCCCAGCGCCTTTTTCAATAAAAAATCCAGGCCCTTTTCCAAAAGGATCAAGGGGTAAAGCAAATAATAAGCAGGTTTACGTTTTCGCCCGTCTGCGTCCATAGCGGTTATCCTTTCTTTTTTCAGAAAAATTTGTGTGTATTTATAAATATAGCATATTTTTTTAAAATATTCAAGGGGGTCAGGGAATTTTATGCCGATAAGCGCAGGAATTTATCGCCCGTCCGATCAGGGCAGCCTCTCCTCGCCGAACCTCTTGGTCTTATAAAAAATCAGGGACATGATCATGGAAAGCGTCCAGCCTATGGGCCAAGCCAGCCAAATTCCCGTAGAGCCCAAATCGGTTCTTGACAGTATCGCCGCCAAGCCTACTCTCAGAAACAGATCCGCAAAGGTGCCCGCCATAAATCTTACCATAAGCCCTGCGCCTCTTAATACTCCGTCGGCGGCAAGCTTTGTGGCTACAATTACATAAAACGGGGCTACGATAGTAAGGAATATCGCTCCTGCGTCCACAGCCGCTCCCGTGGGAGAATCGAGAAAGATATAAACAAGGTTTCTGCCGAAAAGCACGTAGAGCAGGGACAAGGGAACGGATATCGCCCACACCATAAGCACTCCCGATTTAAAGCCCGCTTTGATGCGGTCGTATTTTTTTGCGCCTAAGTTTTGGGCGGTGTAGTTGGAAATTCCGTTGCCGATGGTCCCCATGGAGGTCACCACCATATTGTTAAGCTTGACGGCGGCGGAATAACCTGCCATAACGCTTTCGCCAAAGCCGTTTATCACGCCTTGAAGTATGATGTTTCCCACCGATACAAAGCTTTGCTGCAAGGTGCTGGGGATCGCTATCAATGCGATTTTTTTGAGAAGCGCAAGGGAAAATATCCTTGACTTTTCCTCCGCCGCTATTTTCGCAAACCTTTTAAACACCACCGTAAGCGCCAAAACACAGCTTACGCCCTGACAAATAAGAGTTGCCCAAGCTACCCCGGGGACGCCCATTTTAAACGCAGCCACAAAAAGAATGTCCGCGCCGATATTGGCTACCGAGGAGCACGCCAAGAAAACAAAGGGAGTTTTACTGTCGCCCAGCGCCGAAAAGATACCCGTCGCCACATTGTAGTAAAAAACAAAAGGCAAGCTCAGAATGTAGATGTCCAAATATTTTTTTGAGTCCGCAAAAAGACTGTCCGGCGTATGTATCAGCCGCAGCAAGCCGCCGCCGAATACCCAGCCCGACAGCATAAGGACGGCGCATAAAAAACCGCAGGAGATAAGAGCGGTATACACGGCGGTTTTCATTTCGCCGTTTCTTTTTGCACCGTATAGCTGCGAGGCTATTACCGAGCAGCCCATATTTATTCCGAAAGCAAAGGCTATAAATATAAGGGTGATCTCATAGCTGTTGCCCACCGCCGCCAAAGCGTCGTTATTGATAAACTTTCCCGCCACAAAGCTGTCGGCAATATTGTAAAGCTGTTGAAAAATTACGCTGCCGAACAAGGGAAGACAAAACTGCCGCAGAACCTTGCCGGGTCTTCCCACCGTTAAATCCTTTTCCATTTTATTCCGACCTTTCTGTTTTTGAGTATAGCACTTTTATTTTGTTTTTGCAAGATTATACAATAAAAAATGCATAAATTCTCCTTCCAAAAATATTTGCGCCGAGGTCGAAAAAATCAGTCGTTTTTATCTTGCATTTTTGTTGTTTATAATACTAATTTCTGTTTAAAATATAGACTTCGTCTATATTTTAAAGCCGACT
>JAMPBF010000094.1 GCA_023666805.1 Bacillota bacterium | reverse complement strand
TCCAAGCCTCTTTTCCCTCCGAAATTTATAAGCTTGGACTTTTTCGACAGACTGAGCTCGGCTTAAAGCCGAGCTTATATTTTTATATATTCACTATCGCCAAAAATCGCCAAAATTTGAAAATAGTTGCAGACGGTCACTTTCCTTTATACTTGTTTGCGATCCGCAAAAGCGTATCCTCATATTCCCGCCTGAGAGAAGCGGGCTCTAGGATCTCCGCCTGCTCTCCGAAGAGAAACAGCCAGCTGAAAAAGGGCTGAGGCCGCTGCGTCTGTACCTCGGTCACCAGTATAAAGCTGTCGTCGTCCAAGGTCACCGTCTTAGCACCCTTGCCGAAGCGGTCGATCACGGGGTTGATAAGCGAGCTGTGAAATTTCAGCTTGACCTGCTGTCTTTTTCCGCTGAACATCGAAAATGCGGAGCTGAGATAATTTGCAGGGTTAAAATCCTTGGGCAGCGGCATAGCGGCTTGCTCCGCAATTTCCGCATTTTCCATACGATCCACTCGGAAATTTGTGATCTGACCGTATTTTTCATAGTATGCCACCAGATAATACCGCTCCTCATTCCACACCAAGGCGTAGGGCGAGCAGCTTCTTTGCCCCTGCCGATAGCTTTTTTTCTTGTTGACGTCGTAGTCGAAATATTTAAAGGTGATTTGCTTCCCTTCGTTTATGGCTCTGTGGATAACGTCCACGGTAAGGTATATTTTTTCATTGAAGGATTTATCTCGGTTGCAGACGAAGACCTGCCGCTTCAGCTGTACCGCCTCATAGCTGCTGCACAGCGATTCCAGCTTTGTCAGCAGCGCCGCCGCCTTTTTTTCCGTCAGGAATTTGGAGGAGGTGACGGCGTCCGCCAAAAGCTTCAGCTCGGGCAGCTCAAAGTCCCTGCTTGCCACAAAATACCCGGTTTGGCTGCCTTTTAAGGTTATTATATCCAAGCCGAAGGATCTAAGGGCTTCAATATCCTGATAGAGAGCCTTTCTCTCGGCGAAAATGCCGCACTGCTCCAGCTCCTCCACTATCTTGGGCATTGAAATGGGATGATTTTCATCTGTCTTTTCCCATAGGATCTTATAAAGATATAGGATCTTTAGACGGTTGTTGGCGGTTTTGACTTTGTCCGACAAGGCTCGTTCCTCCTTTTCAGGCTGTTGGCAAGATTTCGGTTCATTGACCTTATACTTTATTTTAACACGCCTTTCGGCTTTCGTCAATATACTCTTCGCCCTCCTCCGCCGTCTCCGCAAAATCGTATTTTCCTCTTAAAAGCCTTATCTCCACCCAAAATTCGGGTGTTTCGCTTTCGTCCAAATCGAAAATAAGTCTTTCAAAATCCACCTTGGAGTAATCATACTCCTCGCACATTTCCTTGACCGTGTCCTTGGTCATTTTGACGATCACCGCAATGGTCAAGATCCAAAAAAGTATTGTGATAAGCATTTTTTATCCTTTCCCGCAGGTTTTTCCTTTTTTTGCTATATCCATTATAGCACAATCTGTGTCCCAAAATCAGTACAATCGTTTTTGTGCGCCCTTTTGACTGTACCAAATACGGTACAGCCGTACAAAAACAGAAACGGAGAGTTTTATGAAGATCTTGGTAGCTTCCGACAGCCACGATAACTATTTGAATTTGAAGAAGGCGGTTGAAAAGGAAAAGGATTTTCAGGCGCTGGTATTTTTGGGCGACGGCGAAAGGGATTATGATATTGTCACAAGAAGCTTGACGACGGATACCTACCGAGTGCGGGGAAACAACGACTGGGACGGATCGATAGCCGCTGCCGCTGCGGTGCGGATAGGCGGATTCAGGTTTTTCCTCTGCCACGGTCACCGATACCGGGTCAACACCGATCTCGGGCTTGACCTGTTGGCTCTTGCCGCAAAGGAAAACGACTGTCAATGTGCGCTTTTCGGTCACACCCACTGCCGTCATTACAGCTTTAGGAACGGGATACATCTTTTCAATCCCGGAAGCGTTTCCCTGCCAAGGGACGGCAGCGGCCGTTCTTACGGTATCATAACCGACGATGGGGGGAAGCTGGATTTTTATTACGGTAATATTTGATGGGAGCTTGCCTGTCAAGACAAGCTCCGCTCTTGAAAGGAGCTGTCATGAACAAATTTCTCGGTCACCTGAAAACCGTCGTTAAGCACCGCCGCTTGGTGCGCAGGTTTTGCTTTAAGTGCGGACTTTACAAGCAGGGTCTTACCCACGATCTGTCGAAATTTTCTCCCGCCGAGTTTTTCCCCGGCGTAAAATATTTCACGGGCACCTGCTCTCCCAATGATCTGGAGCGCAGGGAAAAAGGTTTCAGCTCCGCCTGGCTTCACCACAAGGGCAGAAACCGCCACCACTGGGAATTTTGGTTCGACATAGAAAAGGGAGGGGGCTATCAGCCTATAGAAATGCCCTTAAAATACGCTGCGGAAATGTGCTGCGACCGCATAGCCGCCTGTCGGGTCTACAACGGAAAAAATTACAAGCAGGGCGATGCGCTGGAGTACTACCTTAAGGGCGGGATAGCCGCCAATTCCATGCATCCCAATACCGCCAAAAAATTGACGCAGTGGCTTGAAGCGGTAAGGGACAAGGGCGAGGAGGAAACCTTTAAGCAGATCAGAAAAGAGCTTAAGGAGCTGTGAGGCTTAAAAAAGATAACGATCTTTTTTTAAACTTCGCTTAAAATCCTTGACAATTGCACAAAATAATGCTAAAATGTTCTTAATAAATTTTAAGGAGGAATTCTACCATGGCTTATCAAATCAGTGACGAATGCATCGCTTGCGGCGCATGTGCAGACGGATGTCCTGTAAACGCTATCAGCGAAGGTGACGGCAAATATGTTATTGACGCAGGTGCTTGCGTAGATTGCGGCGCTTGTGAAGGTGCATGCCCCGTTGGCGCTCCCAAGCAGGCATAATTCACAAATACATTAAAAATCAAAATTCCCGCTTCACGGCGGGAATTTTTTTGATCTCTTCGGAAAAATTCGTTATACTATTGCTCCCACAAGTAAATTTTCAAGGGTTAATGGGGAGCAGCAATACTGATTGCGGATATGATCCGCAATTCAGCTTGCTCGGTTTTTAACGGTCATGTATTAGTTGAGGGAAGCGCAGAGCATAAAATTTTTGCCATTTTAACACTTTTTTCGCTAAAACCCTTTTCTTTTTTTAAATTTTGTGGTATGATAAATAATGTATTTTTATGTTCATTAGTATAAAGGAGAATGTAAATGACCGAGACCTTTACCAGAGCGGCAAGCGTCAAGGACGCTGCAAGCGGCGATCTAAATGCCTTTGCACAGCTCTATTCCGCAGATTACAGGAAAATATACTATATCGCCTATTATTCCCTTGCCAATAAAGAGGAGGCTGTGGAAGCGATAATTGCCGCAGTCAGACTGGCTTACGCCACCATAGGGGGCTGTAAAAGCCTTGAGGATTTCAATATCCTGATCCTCAGAAAGACCTGCGAGCAGATAATAGCCAAGTACAGGGAATACAGAAAAAATCCTCCCCGCTATGAGAACAAGCCGGGTTATATAAAGTCGCAAATGCTTAAGCTCACCGATGCGGAGCGCCTGTCGGTGGCGATTTGGGCTGTGTTCGGCTGCAACGAGGAAACCATTGCGGAGGTAACCGGCTTAAGCCGTGCGATCGTCGTAAAAAAGCTGGAAAGCGGCAAGGCGAAGCTTGCGGAAAAGGTATAGACAGCGCCCTCGGCGGAGCTGCCAAAAGCATAGGAAAACGTCTTATAAACAGAGCTGAAAACGGAGAAGCAAATGAATCTTAGAGAAACCTTAAACGAATATTTTGCGCAGACGGAAATCCCTCCTCAGCTGCACCCCGATAATATTCAGAATATTTTGGAGGGGAACGGCTCGGCTGCAAGCCGAAGGGAAGCTCCCTCCGCCGTCAAGCCCGCCCGTACCTCACCGAGGTACGAGGTGCAGACCGTCCCCGCCGCCGTCGAAGAAAGCGCAGCGCCGGCTTCGGCTTCGGCGCAGGACGGCAGCGGAGCCACCGCCTCCGCTCTTATAAAGGTGGTGCGCTACAATAAGCTTACCGGTACGGAATTTTTGTCCCTTTTGGGCAACACCAAGATCAGCAACAGCACCTATCAGGAGATAAAAAACAATCCCGCCATGACGGTAAAGCAGCTTATAGAGCTGCTTGAAGGCTCTCCCCTGACCGAGGAGGATTACAAGCGGCTGATCGTGGCGGTGGAGCGCACCGCAAGTCTTAAGGAGGAGGCAAAGGCAAAGGCGGCACGTCAAGCCGATGCGGGACTGTTTGTACCCAAATCCTCCGCTTCCGATCCCTTGGAATCCGTGGTGGAGACCTACGATAAAAAGACCCCCTCCGTAGGAACCGCCACCCAAATTATCAGAGAAATGGATCTTGAGCGGGAAGCAAAAAGCATAATAGCCAGACAGGAAGCAGTAAAGGAGCGGATCACCCCCAATTACGAGGAGGACGAGGCTTCCGAGGAGATCAGCGTAAAGCAAAACTACAGCAACCGCATCGGCAGCCTTAAAAAAGGCTTGGATCCCAACAATGCGGAAAAGGACGATGCGGACGATAAGCCCGCTCCCCCCGCCTATACGCATGAGGATTATATAAATGCCGAGGAAAGGGGATCCGACGAATACGACGACGATTACGACGATGAGGATTACGAGGAGGAGCAGCCCAAAAGAAAGCTGCTTTTCGGTATGCACGGCGAGGACACGGAGGAGGACTACGAGGATTCGGATCTAAGCGGTGGCAGCAGGAAAAAGCGCCGCAGCAAAAAAGCCGAAAAAGCCTCCAAGGCAGCCGACCGCAGGGAAGCCTACGGTGATGACGAAGACGACGAGGATTACAGCGAAGGTTCGTCGAGAAAAAAGCCCCTGTATATCGGCGGCAAAAAGTCCGATAGCAAAAATGAAGATGAAGATGAAGACGAAGACGACAGAGACTATGATGACGATGACGACGAAGACGACAGAGACTATGATGACGATGACGATGACGACGACGGCGATTACGACGATTTCGGAAGAAAGAAAAAGGGCAGCAACAAGGGCAAGATTATAATTGCCGCAGTGGGAGCCGCGGCACTGATCGCACTTAGCTTCGGCGTCAGATACTACCTTACCGGCTCGCTTCTGCCTTCCTTTGACAAGACTGCGGTGGAGGAGCACCCGGACGAGGGCGGCATTTTTGACAAGCTTTTTGATCTGCCCGCCCAAACGCTCCCCGCCTTTACCCAAAACGAGAATTACACCGTGGGCAGGGCGAGAAGCGCTTCCCCTCTCGTCAGCCTTATTTCCCAAGAAAAAAGGCTGTTATACGTATCGGACAATACTCTTTACGTATTTGAGCAAATAGGCGGTCAGCTTGAAAAATTAGCCTCCAAGACCTATCCCGACAGCGTAGAGGTAATGGGGCTCATTGGCGACAGCCAAGGTGTGGGAGTGGTTTTAAAAGGAGAGGACGAGGATTATTCCTTCAGCTATAACGTTACGGGAGAAAACGGCGCAGATACCTTGGTGAACGGCAGCGTTCGGCGAACCGTGACGCAGATAGACCTGTTAAACGCCGCTTCGCCCGAGAAAACCGACCAAATAAAGACGGTGAAATTAAGCGGCGAGCTTTCGGCAATCTATAAGCTTGACAACCGCCTTGTGGCAGTGACTTGGGAAAATATACCCGAGGGCGCTGCAAGAGAGGACAAGGGCTCCTTCATGCCCTACGCCGACGCAGCGGGAGAGAAAAAGCTTTGCTCCGCCGAAAACGTTCTGATAACCAACAAGGCGGATCACAAAAGCTTTGCCGCCGTCTACACCCTTGATTTTGAGGGAAATACCGAAATTGCGGCTGCGGCGGGCGGCTCGGGACAGCTGATCTGCTGCTGTGGCGACAGCCTGTTTATCGGTCAGGGCAGCGTTCTCGCAAGATACGATCTGTCGGGAGTAAACGCCGTTCATAACGGCAGCGCAGATTTGGAGGGAGTTATCTCCGATTTTTCCGCCGTGGGAGTAAGCGGGGAGGAGATCAGAGTGACCACTCTTGAGGACGGCGCAGCAGTGCTTACGGTATTGGACGGCGAGCTGCAAAAAAGATCTCAGGTAAAAAATATCGGCGAAAACGATGTGTATCAAACTACCTGCTTTAACGGCAGAGACACCTATATAGTGGCGGAGGGAAACAAGTGCTACGGCATTGACGGCGAGGATAACGCCATAGCGGAAACGGGAACAAAGATCACCTCCGCACAGATCTATCCCTACAGCGACCAAATAGGAATAAAGCTTACGGTATTGGACGACGGGCAGGAGAGGACCGGGCTTCAGATCTCCACCGTAAAAACCGACGGCACCATGACGGAAATAGGAGCGCTTGAGATCAGCAGCCGCACGATCGCCGCAAACTGCGTCGATAAGTATATTTCCTCTCCCGCCGAGGAGGACATGACCCTGATAGGCAGCGGAGACGGCATTGTGGTTCTGCCAGTGGTGTATTTCGACGGAGTCTCGGAGGTGGAGCTGTTTGCTATCTACAGTGTTAACGAGGACGGAATGTTGTCCTACTGCGGTAACGTGTGCGAATACGACCGCCACTCCAAAAACATACTTGCAGCCGTAAACGGAACCAATATCATAGCCGTGACCGACGGCAGAATAATCACTGCCAGAGCCGAAAGCGGCAATGTGATAGGATATTTTAACTATTGATCAAAAGGGCACGGGTGGTGTGTTTCCGCTTGTGCCTTTTTTGCGAAAAGGAGACTGTATGAAAATAGTACTTACCGATGTGAGCACCGTTACCAAGGGCGACCTGTCCTTCGATTTTTTGGAGCGGTTAGGCGAGGTGACTTATTATGATATAACCGCCGAGGATCAGGCGGCGGAAAGGATACGGGACGCAGATATAGTTATCTGCAACAAGACCCCCTTGAACCGCAATAATTTATCGGAGGCAAAAAACCTGAAGTACATCGGCTTGTTCGCCACAGGCTACAACAATATCGATATCGATTATTGCCGCAAAAGGGGAATACCCGTCTGCAATGCGCCCGCCTATTCCACCGACTCGGTGGCTCAGCTTACCTTTGCCCTGATTTTGGAAATAGTAAACAGAGTGCGTGATTACAGGGACTTGGTGGACAAGGGAGATTGGATAAAAAGCCGTACCTTCAGCATGTTCCCTATAGCTTTAATGGAGCTTAAGGGAAAAACGCTGGGCATAATCGGCTGCGGCAGCATCGGAGAAAAAACGGCTGAGATCGCTCATGCCTTCGGCATGCGGGTAATTGCTTACAACCGCAGTCCCAAAGCCGTTCCCAACGTAAGCTTCACCGATCTGGAGACTGTTTTTAAGGAAAGCGACATAGTGTCTCTCCACTGCCCCTTGAACGAACAGTCCAAAAATCTGATAAACAAAGAAACCATCTCAAAAATGAAGGACGGCGCAATACTGATAAATACCGCCAGAGGTCCCATAGTGGACGAAGCCGCCTTGGCTGAAGCTTTAAGCTCCGGAAAGCTCCTTGCCGCAGGCGTAGACGTGCTGCAAACCGAGCCGATGACCCCCGACTGCCCTCTTTACGGCATAGAAAACTGCATAATCACTCCCCATATAGCATGGGCTGCCCTGGAAACAAGGGAAAGGCTGTTAGGCATCGTAGAGGATAATTTGAATTGCTTTTTGAAGGGGGAAACCAAGAATAATGTTTGCCTTAACGGGTGAGGATCTTGCAGACGGCTTTTTGTATTTAAAGGACGGCTTTGGCTTTTTCAGCCCAAGCCGTTTTTAAATCAAGCATAGGCTGAGGTGCGAGAAGCATAAAAGCCAAGGCGCTAAATCTCCTATTGACAATCCCGCAAAAAAGATATAAAATAAAAAAGGCGGCAGCCGTTTTCTTCCGACCGTATCCGAAGCGGCGAAGGGCGGCGTTCTGCAACAGCCTGTCTTTTAGGAAGGCTCTCGGCTTTTGTATCGAAAAACCCGCCGCAATCGCAGGTTCGAATCCTGCCTCTGCCTTGTGCAGTGCCAAGCGGATTTGGTGAGAATACTCTCAAAAGGTATTTTCGACATTGGATCATGCGCTCCTGCGTATGATCCGCAATCATTGATTTTGTAAAAAATCACCCACAAAGCCCCGATCCCAGCCGGATCTTCTCCAAGCCCTCGGGCAAGGGGAATTTCAAGCAGTAGCCAAAAAGCCTTGCCGGATCAAGGATACCGCCTTTTTTCGATTACCGCCGCAGTCTTTTCCGAGGGGAAGGCTGCCGCCTTATGAGAAACGGGCTTAATTTTTCCGCCGCTCTCGGCTATGGGAGAGGGGACGAAAATTCTCCCTTAAGGGTAAAATAAACGAAAAAGAGGTACGGTTATGGTAACGGTAGTAAACGATAAGGAAAGAGGCTTGCTGATCCATAACGGCAAGCTTAAAAAGCTCCTTCCCGCAGGCAAGTACAGAACGGGAAAAAACGACCGAGTGGAAAAGTGCAGCGTTATACAGCCCTTTTCGCCCGTAAGCTGTACAATGGAGACCCTTATGGCGGCGGAGGGCGCAAAGGAAAAACTGATCGCCGTCGAGGTCAAGGACAGCGAGTACTGCCTTTGCTATCGGGACGGGAATTTCAATCAGATCTTAACGGCGGGAAAATACGCTTTGTGGAAGGACGGCGGCAATTGGACCTTTAAGACCGTAAACGGCGAAGAGCCCGAAATAGGCGATAAGCTTACCCGCTACGAGCTGTTCAAGATCCCCTCAAATATGTATCAGACCGTGCAGGTGGGCGACCACCGCAAGGCAAGGCTTTATTACGACAATAAGCTTGTGAGGCTTTTGGACAGCGGCGCATATTATTTTTGGAAGGGCAGAATCGCAGTTTCCGCCGAGATCGAGGATATGCGGGAAAGACAGCTGGATATAAACGGTCAGGAGATACTTACCGCCGACAAGGTGGGGCTTAGAATAAATTTTGTTTTGACCTACAGAGTGACGGATGCGGAGAAGATAGCCTCGGTCACCCCCGATATAAACAGCTATCTTTACACGGTAGGTCAGCTTGCCCTCAGAGAATATGTGGGCAAATACAAGGCGGACGAGATCTTGGAAAACAGAGAGCAGATCTCTGGCGAGGTCATCGGTGTGATCGGAAACCGCACCCAAAACGCCTTTGTGGAAATAATCAGCGCAGGCATCAAGGATATAATCCTGCCGGGAGAGATCAGCGCAATAATGAACTCGGTGCTTGCCGCAGAAAAGCGAGCCCAAGCCAACGTGATCACAAGACGGGAGGAGGTAGCCTCCACCCGCTCCCTTTTAAACACCGCCAAGCTTATGGACGAAAACGAGACCTTAAGGCGGCTTAAGGAGCTGGAGTATTTGGAGAGGATCTGCGAGCACGTAGGCGAGATCAACGTAAACGGCGGTGCGGATCTGCTGGGCAAATTAACCGAATTGATTGCAAATAAGAAATAGAAGCAAAAACGGCGCTTCCCAAAATCGGGAAACGCCGTTTGATCATTATTCAATTAACCGCAAAATTACGCCGAGTAGCTTTCCAACATACCGCCTCTGACCAATTCCTCCAATTCCGCCGAAGCGTCGGCAAGCTTGGAATTAAAGGCGGTCTGTGCCGCTAAATCGGCTAAAGCTTGATTTTCATCGTCTTTGGAGCCGCCCGAGGAATGTTGGCAGACATTTTCGCTTGAAACCACGCGGGGTCTTTGAATTTCAATTGGGGAAAACAAGCCGTTTACCCAGTCCTTAAAATCCGAACGGGAAGCGGAAGAAAGCTTTTGGGGAAGTGAGTACTGCCTGTCAAAATCCTTTATTGCCAACATTTTGTTTTCTCCTTTCGGTTTTATACAATATAGCAACTTGCAAAATGAAAAAAATCCCCGTTTTACAAGAAAAAAATTAACAAAAACAACTGATTTTCCTCCGTTTTTGAGGTAT
>JAMPBF010000093.1 GCA_023666805.1 Bacillota bacterium | reverse complement strand
GATGCCAACGCCCATAGCAGACAATATGCGGCGTCAGCTTGGCGGAAAACCGACCAACGGGAGGTTTTTCGACAAGCTGGGGGATTTTGCATTGCAAAATCCCTTTTTTGTGGTATTATATTGATACGCAGTAAATTTTTTTAAAATTTTGAAATATTATTTGTGACTTTTTTTCTTGGTTTCAGTCTATACAAGTGAACCCGAAAAAAGGGAGGCGGTTATGTTGGAGGACATGGAAATAATAGAGCTGTTTTGGAGCAGGCAGGAAAGAGCCGTAAGCGAGCTGGCGGAAAAATACGGAAATTACTGCAAGACCGTGGCGGGAAACATTTTGGGAAATTCCTTGGATACGGAGGAGTGCGTCAATGACGGGTATTTTGCGGTGTGGAACAGTATTCCGCCTCAAAAGCCAAAGTCTTTGGGAGCGTACACGGCTAAAATCGTAAGGAATAAGGCTTTGGACTTGCATACAAGAAAATCCGCCCTAAAAAGGGGAAAGGGCGAAAGCGCCCTGCCGATAGAGGAGCTGTCCGATTTGGTAAGCGGCAGCGACACCGAGCAGGAGCTTGACAAGAAGGAGCTTTTGGCGGCGATAAACGGCTTTTTGGCTTCTCTTAACAAAAGGACAAGACAAATTTTTGTAGGCAGATATTGGTCCTGTCTCAGCCTGTCGGAATTGGCGGAGCAGTTTCAGACCAATGAGCATAATCTCAACGTAATACTCAGCCGCACAAGGCACAAGCTGAAAAAGTATCTTAGCGAAAGGGGATTTGAGCTGTGAAGGAAAAGGATTTTTTAAGGCTTTTTAACGATATTGAGGACACATATATAAATGAAGAGATCTATCGGGAAATCGACGCCGTAGAGCCTATTGCGGCCGAACCGAGCGCTGCCGCCGAGCAGGGGAAGGGAGGAAGGCGTTTTTTGCGGCTTAAATTTGCGGGAATTGCCGCTGCCTGCACGGCGGCGGCGGGGGGCTTGTTTTATCTGAAAAATAATCCGAATGTGACATTATATCCTTCTGTTACGGAAAAAACCGAAGCCGCCGAATCAACGGGCGAGGCAGCCGCAGAGCCTGCCGATGACAGCCGCTTTATCCTTATGGACGGCTCCGAGGCGGCGGAGGACGAAATTTTGTCCCAAGACGGCGGGGCTTATACCGTAAGCTCCTGCTTTGTTGTGCCCTTTTTTACCGTCAACGCCAACAGAGCAGCAGGCGAAAAGGGAGATTGGGTAAAGCTGAAGGCGGGGGACGTTTACGGGGACTTTGCCGTTGAGAAAGCGGAGACCGTTTACACCGACCCTCTTTATGACAAGTATGAAGCAAGCTTAACGCTGTCGGGAAATCTGTCCTGCACGGGAACGGCGCAGCTCGCAGATTATACGGACTACGACGGGCTTATCGAAATCTCCTTTGATTCGTATTGCTGTCAAGATCTGATGAGCCTTGTACCCTATATGTATAAAGCTCCCTCGGAAGCGTATACCCATAATGGGATCTATATGTGGATAACCTATAAGACCGAGGGTTATCAAACAATATGCGATGAGCTGCAAAATAAAGACAGTGTAAGGGTAAGGCTCGATACGGATAATTTTCGGCTCAGTTACGTGTACGGAAGCGAATATAAATACGACGGGAAAATGATGATCAACTCTGTTTTTAATGAGCATAGCTTAAATATAGTTTCCGATGAGGACAGACAAGCAAAATTTATCCTTGCGGACGGCTCCTTTGCAAAGGAGAGCGACCGCTTGGCGTACAGCCGGGACGGAGAGCTTTATGCTGCGGATTCCTGCTTCGCCGTGCCCTTTTTTACGGCTGCGGAAAATCGCCTTTTAGGAGAAAACGGGGATTGGATAAAGCTGAAGGCAGGCGATACGATAGGGGATCTCACTGTTGAAAGCGCTTGGAGCGGTTATTTGCGGAAGGAGGACGACGACGCCTTTGCTTCATATACGGCTGCCTTGGAGCTGTCGGGACCGCTGACCGTTACGGGAACAGCTGAAAAGACCGCTGTCGGCAGCGGCGGCGAAACGGAAGATATACTTTTTACGCTCGATGAAGAATCCTGCAAAAAATTATTGGGCTTAGAGCCTGCTTTTAAAGCGCCGAACAGCGGCGGGGGCTATGATGCTCGGCTGGAGAACGGGAAAATATTCTGCACCCTGCCTGCGGATCTGCCGGGATTATCCTCCGCTTTTGACGGGCAGACCTCGGTTAAGGTCAAGCTCAGCGGGGAGGGCTTTAGAATGCTTTATTCCCACAAAACGGAAAATTCCGATGACGCCGGGGTTTTCATATATTGGAATGAGGATCCCGAGGCGGAAATATATCATTGATTTTTTGCTCCCGAAAGGGAGCATTTTCTTTTGAAAAACTGTTGCAACATTTAATTTATTGTGGTATTATATGTAGGTAAAAAATAATTACTATACATTATAAAACAATATACTTATATAATAAAATAATGAGGAGATCGACTATGACCGAGAAAGAAAAAATGCTTGGGGGCGAGATGTACGATCCCACCGATAAAGAGCTTGCAGATCGCAGGGCGTTGGCGCACAGGCTTTGCTTTGAATATAACAATACTCCCGAGACGGATACGAAAAAGCGGGAGGAAATACTGACCCGGCTTATGCCGAGCCATGGGAAGGGAACCTTTTTACAGTCGCCTATACAAATAGATTACGGCATATTCACTGCGGTGGGGGAAAATTTCTACGCAAATTTTAACTTCGTAGTGCTGGACACCTGCCCTATAAATATCGGCGACAATGTGTATTTCGGACCTAACTGCACCTTGGCCACCCCCCTTCACCCGTTAAATCATCTGGATCGGCGCTACCGCACAAAGGCGGACGGCAGCAGCTACGATTTGGAGTACGGAAAGCCTATCACTATCGGCAGCGACTGCTGGATAGCCTCAAACGTTGTGATCTGTGCAGGGGTGACCATCGGGGATAACTGCGTTATCGGCGCAGGCAGCGTGGTTACAAGGGATATTCCCGATAATTCCTTAGCGGCGGGAAATCCTTGCAGAGTAATAAGAGAAGTAGAATAAAGAAGGAAAAATTATGTACGATTATGATGTTGCAATAGTTGGGGCAGGTCATGCGGGGGTGGAAGCCGCCTTGGCAGCTGCAAGAACGGGCTGCAAAACCGTTCTTTTTTGCCTGTCCCTCGATACAATAGCCAATATGCCCTGCAACCCGTGTATAGGCGGCTCCGCCAAGGGTCAGCTGGTGTGCGAGATCGACGCCTTGGGGGGCGAAATGGGCAGGGCGGCGGACGCAACCTTTATACAGTCCCGTATGCTGAATCGGGGAAAGGGCCCTGCCGTTCATGCGCTGCGGGTTCAAAGCGACAGGGTAAAATACCACGGCTATATGAAAGCCGTGCTGGAAAATCAGGAAAATTTAGACATAAAGCAAGCCGAGGTCATCGGCGTAAAGGCAGAAAACGGCAAAATAACGGGGGTGACCACCAAGCTCGGTATCACCTATAACGTGAAAGCCGCCGTGATATGTACGGGAACATATTTAGGCGGACGTATTCATATAGGGGAGCTTAATTATCAAAGCGGCCCCGACAACGTAATGCCCGCCATAGGTCTTACAGAGGATCTGGAGCGGAAGGGCATAACTCTCAGGCGCTTTAAAACAGGCACTCCCGCCAGAGTTCACCGCCGCAGCATCGATACCTCGGTAATGGAAATACAGCGGGGGGACGAGCCTATCACCCCCTTTGCCTTTGACAACACCTTGCCGCTGAAAAACAGGATCGAGTGCTACGTCACCTATACCAATGCGAAAACCCACGAGATAATTTTAGCCAACTTAAACCGCTCCCCGCTGTATGCAGGGCGAATCGAGGGCGTCGGTCCCAGATATTGCCCCAGCATCGAGGATAAGATCGTCCGCTTTAAGGATAAGGAGCGCCACCAGCTTTTCGTGGAGCCTATGGGCTTGGATACCGAGGAGTGTTATTTGCAGGGCATGTCCTCCAGTCTTCCCGCCGATGTGCAGCTTCAGTTTTACCGCACCATCAGGGGCTTGGAGCATGTGGAAATCATGCGTCCCGCTTATGCTATCGAGTATGACTGTGCGGATCCGCTGGAATTATTTGCCACCTTGGAGTTTAAAAAGATAAAGGGGCTTTTCGGAGCGGGGCAGTTCAACGGTACAAGCGGCTATGAGGAGGCGGCGGCTCAGGGGCTTGTGGCAGGGATCAACGCAGGCTGCTATTGCCAAAACAAGGAAATGCTGGTTTTGGATCGCAGCAGCAGCTATATAGGTACGCTGATAGACGATCTGGTGACAAAGGGGTGTATCGAGCCTTACCGTATGATGACAAGCCGCAGCGAATACCGCCTTATTCTCAGACAGGACAACGCTCCCGAAAGGCTTTGCGAGATCGGGCGCAGCGTCGGGCTGCTTTCCGAAAGGAAATACGGCGTTTATCTCGATATGAAGGAGCGGATAGAGCAGGAGCTGAAGCGGATAGAGAAGGTGACCCTTAAGCCCTCGGAGGAGCTGAACAGGGTGTTGGAGGAATCGGGCACCACCCCGATCTCCACGGGCACAAGGTTTTTGGAGCTGCTGAAGCGGCCGCAGGTAGACTACAATTCCTTGATACGGTTTGACGAAAACGACCCTCATCTTTCCGATATGCTGACGGAAAAGCTTCAAATCAGGGTGAAGTATCAGGGCTACATCGATGCGCAAAACGAGAAGATCCGACAAATGCAAAAGCTGGAGGAGAAAAAACTGCCTCCCGACATAGACTACAGGACGGTTAAGGGCTTAAGGCTGGAGGCGCAGGAAAAGCTGAACAGGTTCCGCCCCTTAAATATAGGTCAGGCAAGCAGGATAAGCGGAGTTAACCCCGCCGACGTGACGGTTTTGCTTCTGCTTTTAAACGACAAGGGACAGAGCTGAAAATGTTCCACGTGGAACAGAGAGAAGAAGTCCGCAAAACAAGCGGTTTTTGAGGTGAGCATGACAGAAGATATAAAAAACAGATTTGAAGCCGCAAAAATTCCGATCACGGAAAAACAGGCGGAGCAGCTGGACAAGATGACGGTATTTCTTCAGGATTACTGCCAAAAGGTAAATTTGACCGCCATTAGGGACAGGGAGGGGATCATTGAAAAGCACTTGGTGGATTCGGTTTTGCCCCTTACCCTGACGGAGCTCCCCCGGGGGGAAAAATGCTTGGATATAGGAACGGGAGCGGGCTTTCCCGCAGTTCCCATGATGATTTTCCGCCCCGATCTGAAATTCACCCTGCTGGATGCGCAGAGAAAACGCACCGACTATCTGACCCTCTTAAGCAAGGAACTGGGAATATTTCCCGAAATAATCCACGGCAGAGCGGAGGAGCTGGGAAGACAGCCGCAGTATAAGAAAAAATACGGTATGATAACCGCCAGAGCCGTTTCCGACCTGCCTACACTGTTAAAATACGCTGCGCCCATGCTTAAAGCAGGGGGAAATTTTCTTGCCATGAGAGGGTCTAAGGAGGAGCTTACCGAGGAAGTGATAAGGGCGGCTGAAAAATTAAAGCTGACGCTTAACCGAGAGATAGAGTACAAGCTTCCTTGCGGGGATGGAAGAAGGCTGATAATTTTTGAGAGAAAATGAAAATATTATAGTCAACGTCAAAAGTAATTTGACATTGACTATAGTTTTACATATCATGAAATCCTTCGGGAAAATTTTTATCTTTAATGAGGGAGGAAATGCCCATAACTTCAATCTCTTGAGCTCTCCAACCGTCCTCGGTTTTTATAAAGTGATTTTTTATTTTAGCGCTTTTATATATATTTCTTTTTTCAGGCTCAAATTCTGTGGTTTTCCATTCGCCCTTGGGATCCTGATAACTTGAATCAGACCAGCCGCCCTCAGGTGCATAGCATATCAGATCAAATTCTACCTCGGTATCGGTTTCTTTTACATATTCTATTTCACTATGCCATATTCCGCCGCCGAAGCTTACATACTTGACCCAAAGCTCATCATTATAGACATGATAAAAGGGAAAAGTTTCAAAGAGCATTTTATTTACCGAATCCTCGGTAAATATTTCACAATAAGCATTGTAAAAGCTGTCAAAATTTATACCTGTTTCGGAAAAGCTTTTATAGCCGAGTGGATAGTCTTCTTTATAAACATATATATAATTATTTTTTTCGGGAAGTTCGGTTTCTATATCACCGCTGAATCCTTCCGTATTACAACAGATTTGCGCCAATGCTTTTGAGCGGACAAATACCTCGGTCAGTTGGGGATCTCCCAAGCCTTTGATATAACTGTAGCCGTTGTAATAATAATCCTTTTCCTCATGTTCCTCAAGGCTTTTTCGGACCGTTTCAACAAATTTTTCATATTTAAAGTCGGCTAAGCTTTCCTTGTTCATCGGAGGACGATCTATTAAATGCTGCTCCCCTGACGAATCGGTTATAATTATGGGAGTGGCGTATATTTCGCCATCGCTGTTGGTTAAAGCCGCAGTGTTTTCCGACTGTTGAACCTCAGACGCCGTTGATGTGTAAGAAGATTCCGCCGAAATCAAAGGGCTTGTCTTTTCATCGTCGGCTTGAGTAAGACTTGCTTCCTCTGTATTGGTACAACTGCAAAGAATTGAGAACATAAGCAGAAATATTGGAATCCTTGTAAGTAATTTTTTCATTTTACATTATCTCATTTCTTTTTATAGTAGGCATATCTGTATACGCCTGTGTAATTAGTAGCGTTTGCAAGATTTACAAATTTTCCGGTTTTCGGGTCAGCGCAGAAATAATTTTTGGCGGAATCATAATTGTCAGGATAACCGGAATACCTTGTTACTACCACCCAATGAGGAAGCTCAAATTTTGTGTTTAAGTCGGGGTCGTGTATTTTAGCTATTACCGGATATCCTGCTTTGAGAGTTTCAAATACATTTTTTATTGTTCCTTGTGCAGGAGGATCCGAACTAACAGTGTAATTATAATGTTCTCCTATTCCTGTCCAATCGGCATTATTAGGATTATAGCCTGCATTTTCAACATCTGCGGGAGTATGCATTACGCACATACAAGCGCAGGTGAAAGCACAGCTGTATTCCGTGGGCTGTTGATAAAGTCTCATCAAGTGATCCAGATTATAGTAAACTTGTTTTGCTGCCGCCTGTGTAACATTCACATTAACTGTATCGGAGCGATAGGTGATAGTTAAAATAGCTGTGCGCTGCGCACCTGTGTTTTCGGCAACAGAAACTCTTATGGAATTCTTTGTTAATACTTCAGCTGTGCACCAAGATTGATTGCTTTTTACAGTCCAGCTTAAGTCCTGACAATTTAAAGAAAGTGTTGAGGATGTAGCTGAAGCGGCAAGAGACAAGCTTGATGGATAAACAGTAAAACTCATATTAAAAACCTCCTAAAAATTATAATTATAACATTAGGATATATTTTAAATATACCATATTTTGGCAAAAAAGTCAATAAAACAAAGTTTCTTTACACCGCCCAATCTGTTTTGCTCCCCAAAACATTCTTTAAAACACTAAAATTCAACAATCTCCGGTCAGAAAAAAAACAAAAAAAGTAAATACAACAAAAATCCTGCCGATTAAAGGCATAATCCCCCGATATTTTCTGCTTGCAAACCGTCAAAAACCATGTATAATTAGAAAAAAGGGGGACAAAGAAATGTTACTTTTCGGAAAGCAGGAAAAAACGGAGGCAGCTGATAAGATAATAGGCAATGTTGTGTCGCTGCCTGTCAATCGCATACAGCCCAATCCCCAACAGCCAAGGGCATTCTTCGACGACTACGCTCTTACGCAGCTGGCTGTCAGTATTCAGCAAAACGGGATCCTACAGCCCCTTACGGTGAGAAAAACCGAGGCGGGCTATCAGCTGATCGCAGGGGAAAGGCGGCTGAGGGCGGCAAAGCTTGTAAATATGGAATACGTCCCCTGTATTGTCCTCGAAAGAGAGGACAAGGATTCGGCGGTTATGGCAATATTGGAGAATATCCAAAGGGCAGACTTGAATTTTATGGAGGAAGCCCTTGCCATAAAACGCCTTATAGAGCATTACGGCTTAACACAGGAGGAGGCGGCGTCAAAGTTGGGCATGGCTCAGTCCACCGTGGCGAATAAGCTTAGACTGCTGCGGCTTACAGATGAGGATAAGGTGAACGTGCTGAAATTCGGCTTGAACGAACGGCAGGCAAGGGCGGTGATAAGGCTGCCCGAGGCAATGCGCAGCACGGCGATAAAGGAAATTTACATAAAGCAAATGAACAGCTCTCAAACCGACCGCTATGTGGAACAGCTTTTAAAGGCGGTGGAGGAGGAAATGCGCCCCAAGCCGAAAATAATCTGCCGCACCAACCCCATGAACACCATCGGGCTTTACATAAACAGCCTTAACAAAACCGTAGAGGCGATGAAAAGCGCCGGGATAGTCTGTGATACGCAAAAAAGAAAAACCGACGAGTTTATCGAGTATATGGTGAAAATTCCCCTTAGATAAAGCCTTCTCCGAAATGTTCCCCGTGGAACATTAAGGAAAAGCTTTAACATAAAGTTGACCTCCTCGGAGATCGGAGAAGCGCCGTTGACCCGGCAATTTTTCGCAGGGCAAAGTCCGTTTTCCGCAGGAACAATGTGTTTTTCAAGGAAGACGGGCAAGGCATTACGGCAAAAGGTCGGGTCGGAGGTGCTTTGCAGGCTTTCGGGGAGGTCTGTTTCCTTTCCTCATTTTTTCTCCAAAAGGCAGCGTTTTTTTCGCTGTCTTTTTTCTCTGCTGAAAAAGCAACAAATATAACAAAAAAATCCGTTCAAATTTCTATATCACTTTATCATTATTTCCCTTTATTTTTCCGACAAATTATGCTATACTATAAAATAGACTAATCGAAAAGAGAGGAGTACGGAAATTGGGAGTAATAATTTCTGTCGTAAACCAGAAGGGCGGCGTTGCAAAAACCACCACCGCTATAAATGTAGCGGCGGCTATCGGTCAGAAGGGGAAAAAGGTTCTTTTGGTGGATCTTGACCCGCAGGGCAATGCGACCTCGGGTATAGGCATAAACAAAAGAGAGCTTAAGATCAGCACCTACGACGTTATAATGGGAGAGGCAAGACCCGAGGAGGCGATAATCTCCACCAATTACAAAAACGTATCCATTATTCCCGCCACCCAAGCCTTGGCGGAGGGCGAAATAAGACTTACCGCCTTTAAAAACAAGACCCTACAGCTTAAGAAGGCGCTGCTTCAGATAAAGGACAAGTATGATATTATAATCGTGGACTGTCTTCCGTCCTTGGGAGTGCTGGCGCTGAACGGACTTTCCGCCTGCGACCGCATAATTATTCCGATGCAGTGCGAGCCTTACAGCCTGGAGGGCGTGGCGGAGCTTTTAAACACCGTAAAGCGGGTGAAAAGCACCTCCAACAAGAATTTGCAGGTGATGGGTATCGTATTCACCATGCTGGATATGCGGCTTACCGTCAATAAGGACGTGGTAAATCAGATAAAGGAGAATTTCCCGCCCGAGTATATTTTCAAAACGGTTATCCCCAGAAACGTGAAAATATCCGAAGCGCCGAGCCACGGAGAGCCCATTACATATTACGATCCTGCGTCAAAGGGTGCGGAGGCATATAAAAAGCTGGCAAACGAGGTAATAGCTCGGGCAAACAATGCCGGCAAAATGCTTTAATGCTGTTTCCGTTTAAATACAGACTTTGTCTGTCTTTTAAAGCGGAAACAGTATAAATAAAGACTTGGAGAAGCTTTGCTCCGTAATTGAAAAAGAAAATGCTCCAATAGAGGCGCACGTTTTTTCGGCGAAAAATACAGCCGCTTTATTGGAACAGATCATAAAAGCGAAAGGAAAAAGAATGGCAAAAAAATCAGGACTTGGAAACAAATTTGCAAGTATATTCGACGACGACGCAAGCTTTGAAGCGGGTGAAGAGGGGGAG
>JAMPBF010000092.1 GCA_023666805.1 Bacillota bacterium | reverse complement strand
ACTTTTTTTCCGCTGTACAGACCGAGTATTTCCCTCAGCTGTGCAGAAACCTTTAAGTTTCCCGATTTTGTAACCTTGCTTTCAAATGTCACCATAAATGTAGTCCTCCTCTAAAAATGAAATTTGATGATTATTGTCTAACCGCTCATTTAAATCGTAATTTGATATGAGCAGTTCGCCAAACATACTCCCGCCGTCAAACCTCTGCCGAATATTATTAAGCCGCTCATAGCTGTACATTTCATAACCTTTGTACAACTCCCTGATCTCGGCACAATCGTTATATGACAAAAGAAATTTGCCCGAAATATTTTTCAGCGTATCCCTTAATCGCTCGTGATCGGCTTTTGTGAAACCTACATTGCTGTAATATCCCTCGGTCGAGTAATAAGGCGGATCACAATAGAAAAAACTCATTTCGCTGTCTTGCGCTAAAATGAGTTTTTCAAAATCTTTGTTTTCGATTATCACTTTTTGCAACCGCCGTGAAGCCTGTTCTATAAGCGGAAAATTAGACCACATACTGTGAGCCTTGCCCCCGTAGCTATCGCAGCTGCTTGCATAGCTGTATCGGATAAGCTGGTAAAAATTCGCTGCCCTTTGCACATCACCGATTTCGGCTTTTTCGCTAATTATCCATTTTATTCTATCAAAGTCCTCACGGCTGTTAAGCACATAACGCAATTTTTCAATCAATTCTGCACTATGTTCCCGAACGCAGTAAAACAAATTTGATATATTTGAATTTGCGTCGTTAAAGATTTCTTTGTCGTTCCCGGGCGGCTTTCCGAACAGTATCCAGCCGCCACCGCCAAAAACTTCTATATACTTCTCATAGTATATCGGAAATCTCGGAATAATTATGTCGCGACTGCTTTTCTTACCGCCGATCCAACTCATGAAGCTATCAATGGTCGATCACCTCCTGCTGTGCATTACCGCAAAACAGCAGTAATACCTTTCCGAGGCGACCAATCAACATTATTTAATTTGGGGTTGTGCTGCGCCTTGAAATGAGCATTTACTGCTGTTTCACAGGCAAACACAAATTATTTTACATAGATTGCTCCATTACGGGAGCGGAGTTTGAAAATTCTTCAATAGTCATATCATCGCCGAGGTAGCTGTAATCGCCTTCTTCAAGCACAATTCCCTTATCCGCTCCCTCAATAGGCTCTTTCACCAATACGGTTCCCCAATGATTCACCATAACATAATTACGCAGCTCCGAGGGCTCACCGTTACAGTCATCGCTGTCACGCAAATCGTAACCGTAAATCCCTTCGGGGAGCGATTTCCTGTCAATTCTCATATTGGTGAAAAGCGCATCGTGACCGAGAATTTCAAACCTTTCATACCCTGTTTCATTTGCGTTTATCGGTTTCATTTTCCTCCTAACTCATCTGCGGGCTTTGGCTTGTATCCTTCCATTCATAGGTACCCGATTTCTCGTTAAATACAAGCCCCATTTCTTCAAGGCATTCATCTCCCCAAAGTTCAAATGCAAGCTCAAAAGCCTCCTTTGATTGCGGTTTCAAAAACTCATCATGAACAACTTGTCCGTTTTCCAACTCGGCACTTCCGACATTACAGCCTAAATCCTCATCAGCCCAGGAATATTCAAATTTGATATCGGGATAATTCTCCGCCAACTTCTGAACGATAGGCATAACCCTTGTCCAAGCCGTATAGAACTCAATGGTATTATCATCGCTCAAAAAAGTATCCCAAGCCTCCCACTTTGATCCCCAAAACTGAACGTGGAAATCATATCCTGTCGGAACACCGTATTTTTGTTCATTTTGAAATGCTTTCTTGCCGATCTCCCATGTATCACGGTCAATATCGGGGCGAAGCTTTAAAAAGGCGTCCTCGCTTTCCTTAGAGACGTTCAGCAAATTCCTTTCCATTGTGCCGTCCATTGTATAAACAGCAACGAAGTCCTTATATGCCTTTAAGCCGTTATTGGTGCGGCTGCCCGCCTCAATGTCAAGAGATTCGGGCATAGGAACTATGCGATTAAAGTCGATAACGGTTTCCTCGCCCTTGATGCTTTCCAAAAGCTCATCAATACGACTTTGCTCTCCCGACAAATGAAGCCTATTCGCTATGTAATTAGGCAATTTTTCTCACCTCCCTCAAAAATTATATCCCGAATTTTTTACGTGGACTGTTCCATTACGGGAGAAAGGTTCGCCGCTGCAATCATCGCTGTCACGCAAATCGTAACCGTAAATCCCTTCGGGGAGCGACTTCCTGTCAATTCTCATATTGGTGAAAAGCGCATTATGCCCAAGAATTTCAAACCTTTCATATCCTGTTTCGGTTGCATTTATAGGTTTCATTTTCCTCCTAACTCATCTGCGGGCTTTCATTTGCATCCTGCCATTCGTAAGTACCCGACTTTTCGTTAAAAACAAGCCCCATTACTTCAAGGCACTCATCTCCCCAAAGTTCACATGCAAGCTCAAAAGCCTCTTTTGATTGCGGTGCTAAAAACTCATCGTGAACAACCTGTCCGTTTTCCAACTTGGCACTTCCGACATTACAGCCGAGATCCTCGTCAGCCCAGGAATATTCAAACTTGATGTCGGGATAATTCTCAGCAAGCTTTTGAACGATAGGCATTACCCTTGACCAAGCCGTGTAAAACTCAATGGTATTATCTTCGCTCAAAAAAGTATCCCAAGCCTCCCATTTTGATCCCCAAAATTGATTGTGGAAATCGTACCGGTCAGCTACACCATATTCCTGTTCGTTTTGAAAGGCTTTCTTGCCAACCTCCCATGTGTCATGGTCAATATCTGAGTGCATTTTCAAAAAGTTTTCTTCGCTTTCCTTCGGAATGTTCAGCAAATCTTTTTCCAATGTACCGTCCATCGTATAGACCGCAATGAAGTCCTTGTACGCTTTTAATCCGTTATTTGTGCGGCTTCCAGCCTCAATGTTAAGCGACTCGGGCATGGGTATGATTTTGTTGAAGTCTATAACGGATTTCTCACCCTTGATACTTTCCAAAAGTTCATTTATTCTGCTTTGTTCTCCCAACAAATGCAGCCTGTTTGCAATGCAATTAGCCAATTGCTCCACCTACTTCCTCGTCAAATTTTTTTAGCCTCTTACCGATCGCCTCAATTACATTAGTTGTCACGGCGTTTCCCGCTTGCTTATAAAGCTGCGCATCGGACATTCCCAATGCTTTCACCTTATGAAACTGTTCGTCAGTAAAGCCCTGCAAACGCCAACACTCAATGGGCATCAAACGCCTTATACGACCGTGATGCACGATCCCGTGCCTGTCCGATACCGTAATGGTAAACATCGGCTTTATCCTTCTGCCGTTCTGTCGGGTTTTCTCCTTGAACGGGTTTATGATAGGTCGGGGAGCCTCAACAAAAACCGCAGAATGTTCGCCCTTGCGATTGCTGACCCCGCTGTCCTGTCTTGCCGTTATGCATCTTGCGTTCTCGGTAAGCGTGGGATTTGGATTTTGGTCGATAAAGTACAGCCCTGTTTTACTTCCTACACCTCCGTTGCCGCTGCATTGCGTAACTGCGTCGCCGTTCGGGGAATATACCCTTTGCCCCTGCGATCCTCCGTTTATAAGCAGATAGCGATAGGTAAAGCTTTGAAGTCATCTCCGCCTTTTCCCCCGCTCCACACCGTGCATGCGACTTTCACCGCACACGGCGTTCCATCAATATTACAATTTCATCAGATTAGCATTACTTTCAAAGTTTTCAAAACAACTTATATAGCGGTGTTATCCGCCAACACTCGGAGTTTGTTTATCTTTTCAAGCTGAGATTTATTGGGCTTAATTTTGTCAAGATATGCTTGTATAGTTTCGGGTCTTGTTGCGTGTATAAGCTTATGTACATCAATATGGACGATAATAAGATTTTTGTATTCGTCCGTACCGCCTTGACTTAACGGCTTTTTATGGTGACAATGAATTTCATCTATCCACAGCACTTTACCTGTAACGGCACATTTTCCGTATTGGGCGGCATACAACGACACTCTGTTATCCATATATTCCACACTGCGATTTGGCAGATACGTTCTTGCGAGCATATGCAGAACGGTCATTACCGTTTCGTCAAATTTTAAATCTCGGTGAATTTCTTCTCTGCCTTCTACCGTGTACTTGCATATCTTTTTTATTTTGTGCATAGGGTTCTTGGTCTGCACATATCCAATCGGGCATAACGGTTTGCCGCTGATGTATCTCAGCATTTTGCTTTTTCCGTAATGCTCCGCAATATACTTCCGAGTTACGGAGCCCTGCTTTTCAAGCCGTCCTTTAAGCCTGTTGTATAAAACTGTATTTATTTGAAACTGAATTGCTACACAGTCAAGACTTATGTCTGTTGCATATCTATAGTAATTATGTATACCGAAAACGATTGAGTTATATTGATAAATTTGTTTCATTTCATCTTCGGCATTTTTACGATGTTCGATAGCCTTTATCTGCTCCTTCAGCTTTTCAGTCTCTCGCTTTACGGCTTTATCGGACATATGAGACTTTACAACGAACTTTTTTCCTTTCCGAACCGCTTTTAATTTAAACCCTAAAAATTCAGAATAATGCTTTTTGAGATTAACAACTTTTGATTTTTCTTCGCTGATTTCCAACGATAATCTGTCTTTCAACCATTGTTTAACTGCAAGGAAAATCTTATCGGCGTCACTCCGTTTCCGACAGAATATTTTAAAATCGTCCGCATATCTCACGATATACATTTCTTTTAATCTGCTTTTCTTGAGAGCTCTATATACTACACCTTTATTTGCTGTGCCATTTTCGGCATAGGTGGTACTGTATGCTTTATGTGTAGGCATATTCTCCCATTGACTGCTTATCCACCAATCCAACTCATTGAGGACTATGTTTGCAAGTAGTGGCGAGATTACGCCCCCTTGAGCAGTGCCCTTAGTTGGATATTGCACATCTCCGTTTGGCATTACAATCGGTGCTTTCAGCATTGCTTTTATTATGCAGATTAGCTGCTTATCTCTTACTCCCAAAGTCCACATCTGACGTATCAGCTTTGAATGATTGACATTATCGAAAAATCCCTTGACATCGATATCTACGACAAAATGTAAATCTTGCCGCTGTATCATCCTGTAGCATTGCGCCAATGCGTGTTCCGCCGACCGATTAGGTCTGAAACCGTTACTCCTTTCGTGAAATTTTGCCTCGCATATTGGCTCTAAAACCTGCAAGACACATTGCTGTACTAATCGGTCAATTATAGTCGGTATTCCCAGTGGTCTGGTTTTCCCGTTTGGTTTTGGAATTTCTACCCGTTTGACGGGCTTGGGCTTGTAATGTTTGAGTTTTCTCTGAATTATCTCAACTAATTTTTCAGCGGAGAGTTTTTCAATGTCTTTGATATTTAGCTTGTCCACTCCGCTTGTTTGACTTCCAGAATTGCGCTTGATATTTCTATATGCCAGCCTTATATTTTCCTCTGCGAAGATTATCTCCATAAGGTTTGTGAAAACATCACCTTGTTTGCTTTTTGCATATAATTCATCAAAGCAATCCTGCAAGTCATAATATTCCGAATGTCTTAGTTTGTCATTCTTTGTCATAGGCAACTCCCCCTCTCGGGCTTGTTTTTCTCGGATAAAATCCTAATCATACTCGAAGCTATGAATTTTAATACCTATGATTACTTTTATAATATTGACTCGTGGCTGTTCCTCCGTTCTCTATTACAGAAAACATCAACGGTAATGCCACTACTTTGCCCACGGTTAAATTGGCTTATTGTTCTTCGTCCAAACCGCATTTCTGCGTGCCGTAGGCTGCCACGTTCCGATAATCCTATCTTTACATATGCACTTAGGTGTCTGCTCTGTGCCTGACAGCTTGGCAGTGCCTGTAACACTACAAGGTATTTCATATCGCAGATTTTTACTTTACCTCACTGTCACCTTATTAAAACGGTCTGCACATTTCTATGCAGTAAAATTATAGACCCGTACATTCGCAGCTTTGTCAGACGTTTCCGTCATTCTCACCATATGCACTTTATAGACCCCCGACCTATAGGATACACCGTTCACCTCTGAACAGCTTTCGTTCTGCTTTCACAGTTTACGGTATCTCTCAGCCGACTTCACCGAGCTTTTGACAAAGCCAATTTCTCAACCTTGCCAATCGGAGTATTAGGGAAAGCGTTTCGGGGCGTTACTTCCTCATTCCACTTTTCGGATTATCAGTTCTCCTAATCAGAAAACTTTTACGCTCTCTTTTTAGTGCCTAATCTTTTCAATTAGGAACGTGTCGCACCTGCAGATTTTTCTTGTGCTGCGTTCCGAAAGCCAATATTTCGAGGGGACTTCTGTTTCCAAGATATCCCACAATGAACAGTCGTCGTCTTGACTGTCTGACTCGGAAATCTTTGCTGTTAAGGCAACGCCAGCATACGCTATACCCCAGCTCGGAAAGCGTTTCAAGGATTTTTGCGAAACAGAAGCCTTGCTGGGCGCTAAGCAGACCGGGAACATTCTCAAAAACACAATACCGAGGTCGTTTGGCTTTAAGGATTCTTGCAAGCTCAAAAAAGAGGCTGCCTCGCTCATCGGCAAAGGAAAGCCGCTTCCCGGCCGTGCTGAATGGCTGGCATGGAAATCCGCCAACGAGCAGGTCAAAATCTCTAAGGCTTCCCGTATCGATTTTTGTGATGTCGGCATAAAAATCTTCTCCTTCCGTATTGTATAAGGCTTTGTAAGCGGCAGCGGCAAACTTGTCGATCTCACAGCTCCCGACGCACTCAAAGCCGCCCGCTTTCTCCAATCCGCTGCGGAATCCTCCGATTCCGGCAAATGCGTCAAAATATTTAATTGCAATAATCACGTCCTTTCAGTGTTTTAGAGCCTACATTGACATCGTAGGCTCGATTGTTTCTTCCTGCTCGGAAATCTTGTGGAACGAATCCACTTCGGGGCAAATCCCGAGACATCTGCCGTTGTCGAAATTGCAAAATATCGTCCCGGCATCATCAACTCCCGTTACAACGCCTTTTGCACCGCTGGGAATAGGGTTGGGATCATCTCCCATTCGGTCAAGCTGCACACGGGTTCCCGCAGGATAACGCTCCTTGATTCTTGCGATTTGCGCATTTGTCATAAGGTTTTTCCTCCTTTGCTATAAAATTTTTATGTCACAGAATAATCTGTTACATACTTAAGTTGCCAAACTCCTGTTCCTGATTTTCCGTTTGACAGGGAACAGATTCCTCTATCTTTTCCTTTAATTCCGTCAGTGCCTTCTCCTGTTCAAAATCAAGGGATTCGTCATTATTCAGCGTAAATTCAAGACACTGATGAAACTTGATAAGCTCTTTTTCATCAAAAAGTTTATCCTCGTCAACTAATCCCGAACGCACCGCAAAATCTGCCTTTGCTTTGGAATATTCGCCGTAATAATGTCCTTGCCAAAGCGATTTGCCGTCATACGTTTTATCCCAAGTTACAAACTCAAATCCGTAATGCTCAGAATATTTTGCGGCAAGTACGCTGCCGTTAAATTCTGAAAGACAGCGGTAGTTGTCCGACAACCCATCGGCAATAAGGGGAGAGGCTTTCTCATAAGCGTCGCATACTTCATACAAATTGCGAACAATATTTGACAGCGAAGATTTTTCACACTGATTTTTATCGTAAAAATCTCCGTCGGTATACACAATATCCCTGTCATTGATTTTTGCTACTGCTTCACCATCGGATATAACTGCGATCCAATCATCTTCAACAGCAGTTTCGTAGCCCTTACTGCTTAATTCCTTAACAATCTCGTTTTTGAATATGTTCATAGCCTGTTCATCTCCCATCAACAAGCCTCCATCGTAATGACCGCCGCAAGCCCTTTTCTCTTTATCTGCATGGCATTACAGATCAATGCAAACGCCTTGCCCTTGATCAATCCCGTATCGGCTATGTCATCAATAGCAAGATGCCTGCTGCCGTTATACAAATCTTTTGCGGCGCAGTACAAAGCGTAGCTGCTTTCACTGCCGTTCCTGAGGTGTATACTTTCAAACACAATGTCGTCTTTCCCAACAAATTCCTTTGCAGTATCCCACAGCTTAGAGTCTGCAGTAAGCAAATACAAAGCGGCTATCAGCTTGTAATTGCTTAAGCTTTGATTTTTAACCTCTTTTAAATAGGTATTGCGGTGCTGTTCGTTTCTAAACCTCATTATCTCGTCCTTTCCTTTGTTTTCTTTGTTATGTTTTAAGCTAACGGTAATTCTTTCGATTTCAAACAGCGTAATTTCGTCCTCCAGCCTGTCAAAATCTACCTTTGCCCATTTCGATGGAAAAAACGGCACTTCCTGCATAAATGCTTCAAGCCGCCGAAGTTTTGGATTGTGAATAAATAACATAGACTTTCCCCTCACATTTCCATTTTGGGAGCATCACTTTGTTCTTGTTTCATACGAATTTCCTCGTCTTTAAGCAAAGCATTCAGTCCAAATATATCCTTACTTTCTTCAACCACCCGAATTTGCTCCCACAACTCATCGGAAATTTCGCCCCCCGAATCAACTTCAAACTCACAATCCTTTTCACTTTCTGCTCCAAGCCTCAAAAGCGCTTTTTTAATCGCAATATTTTCGCAAGGCAGACCGATCAGTTCCGTAAAACCGCCATAGCTTATTTGCACATCAGCTAACGTATTGGCATTATAACAGTAGGGGGGAAAAGCTCCGCCGCTATAACATTCATCAAAACCGATTTCCTTATTTATGAAAAGTTTTCCATACTCGGTATTTATCCCTTTTCCCGTATCAAGCAGCTTACGCCCCTCATCGGCAAGCCACTCTCGTTTTTCAAGTTCGGAAGCAAGAATTGCTCCGCGAATGTTCATAATATGGGTAAGCCCGATTTTCTCAAGGCTGTCCGTATCTTTTATTAAGGTATACCGTGATAGATTAAAAGTGAGATTTATAATGTTTTTCAAATCCCACTCCATATTATCTTCACCGCAGCTTAATGCCGCAAAAAACTGATCCAACTCCTTACGATCCATACCGTCAAGCCTCTTGCCGAGGTAATTCAGCGCATCGAGACTGACTTCGTTTTCCTCCAACACCGACAACTCGGCAGGTTCGATAATGTGGTTGACAATAGCAAAGGGGCAAGTGTGTTCGGGATTCATATCCAAGTCTTTGAGCCATTCTGAAAGCTCCGCTTCACTGCAAGGGAATGTCATCTCCGTGCAGTAGGGTGTTTTTTGAATTATTGCTTTGATCATTTTGATCCTCCAGTTTTATGTAATATTTTAGCTTATGGTTTAAAAGCTTGCGGAAAATAAAAAAGCGCCCATAGGTCACATCTCAAAAAATGAGAAGAAATCTACAGGCGCATTTTGCCATATAATTATTTTTTATACCTACATTCCCATTCCCATAACCATATCCTCCTCGGCCTCAATCGGCTCATCTACCTCGTTAATATCTTCGGTTTCCTCATTCTCGTCTTCAAAATCTTCTGATAATTCAGATTTTTCTCGTTCTTTAAACTGTCCCTCTACCTCATCAGAAATATTCTCATAATCGTTTACAGGAATATTTCCCTGTATTTCCGCAAGATCTTCTGCACTTTCTTCGGAAATCATCGTTGCATTAAGAGCCCTCTGTGTTAAATCACGATCAATTTCCTTTTCGATCAGCCCTATCACAAATTCCTTTTGGCTCATATTGTTTCGCTGCAAATAATCCTTAATCTTACGAAATAATTCCTCCGGTACTTGAAATGCTAATGTCCTCATATTCCCCATGTTCCTTACCTCCGCCATATTCAATTGTGGGTGAAGCTCGTCTCGTAACGCTAACGTGACAAACTCCGCCATAGTCATTTCGTGACTTTCCAAATATGCTCTGACTTCCGCATGCAGATTTGCGTCAATCTTTACCGTAATTCCTTTCTTTTCACTTGCTGACAATGTTTTCCCGCCCTTTCTCTTAAATATTTCGTAATGTAATACTCCGCAATTTCCTCAATTGCAAAGCCTGTTGCCGCTGCTTTTATCAGAAGCAGTACATAGAGTTCTGTTGGTATTTCTATCTCCATTTT
>JAMPBF010000091.1 GCA_023666805.1 Bacillota bacterium | reverse complement strand
TTCGCATTTGGCGGCTTGCCGCCAAATGCGGCGTCAGCTTGGCGGAAAACCGACCGCAGGGAGGTTTTTCGACAAGCTGAATTGCGGATTTTATCCACAATTCAAATGATTATTAGTATAAAAATCAGCGGAGAGGAAAAAATATTTTTCAAAAAGAAAGGCAGCGATATGCTATGCTGATAATTACAATAAGAACCGTTTTACTGTATCTGCTGATAGTTTTTTCCTTAAGGCTTATGGGAAAAAAGCAGCTGGGAGAGTTACAGCCGTCGGAGCTGGTGACCACCATTATGATCTCGAACATAGCCACCTTGGCGTTGGAGGATTCCGCCACGCCGCTGCTTATGGGCGTTGTGCCTATTCTTATGATAGTATCCCTTGACGTTATTATGTCGGGGATCACCTTGAAAAGTCTTAAGGTGCGAAAAATGATAAGCGGCAGCGCAAAGGTGATCATTTCCAACGGGGTCATCGATCAGCGGGAGATGAAGGCTTTGCGCTACACCATAGACGATTTGACGGAGGCAATGAGGGAGCAGGGGATCTTCGATATTTCACAGGTGCAGTACGCAGTTGCGGAAACCAACGGAAAGATCAATTTTATGCAGAAGGAGACGCCCGCCCAAGATCCCCCCGAAATAATAATAAAAGACGGAAAGTTAAGCGCCGAGGGACTGGAACGGGTTAGCTTGGGAGAAGATCGGGTAAAGGCAATTTTAAAGAAAAACAAGACGGAAATGTCAAGGGTTTTCCTTATGTCCGCCGACAGCAGCGGGCAGTATCAAATAGTTGAGAAATGCGGGGAGATGAAAAAATGAAAAGAATAATGACCTGCTGCATTTTGGCGGCACTTATCTTCGCTGCGGGAATTGCGGCGCTTTTCTATACCGACAAGGCGGCTGATGAAATAGCCGAAAGCATAAGGCTGATAGAGGACTGCTGCTTAAAGGAGGACATGGAGGGCGCAAGGGCGGCGGCAAGCAAAATGGCTGAGGAATGGGAAAGCTTCCGCAGGCTTCGTCTGCTGACAGCGGACAGCGACCATGCTCTTGAGATCACCATGTCCGCCGCTCGAATAACGGATATGCTCCAAAGGGAAAACGATGAGGTGCTGACCGAATGTGCAGTAATGGCGGAGCTTATAAGGGTCTATAAGGAGGAGCAGCTTCCGAATATTATGAATGTGCTTTAGCTTTGAGGGTTGAAAAAAGATCGAAACTGTGATACAATAATAATGATTTCCGTTTAAAAGACAGACTTTGTCTGTTTTAATGCGTTTAATGCGAAACGGCACAAAATTATAATTTGCTAAAATTTATTTTTATATAGGTGAAAAATGAAAAAATGGTGTGTTAAACAGCAGGACGAAGCAAGGGCAAGGGAGCTTGCTCTTGAATGCGGGGTGACGTTCTTCAGCTCAAAGCTGCTGATGAACAGGGGAATAAACAGCAGAGAGGAAGCGGAGAGCTTTATCGCAGGCGAGGAAATGTCCTCTCCGCTTGAGATCAAGGATATGGAAAAGGCGGCGCAGATAATTGAAGAGGCGATAGAAAACGGCGATAAGATCACCGTTTACGGCGATTATGACTGCGACGGAGTTACTGCCACCGCCATACTTTACGGTTATTTGGAGGCGATGGGCGCAGAGGCGGATTGGTACCTGCCCGGCAGGGACGAGGGCTATGGCTTGAACAATGCGGCTATCGACAAAATAGCACAATCCGGCACTAAGCTTATAGTAACGGTGGACAACGGTATCTCCGCCTTCGAGGAGGCGCTGTACATAAAGAAAAAGGGCATGGAGCTTGTCATAACCGATCATCATCAGCCCTCGGAAAAGCTCCCCGAAGCCTTGGCGGTGGTAAATCCTCACCGAGAGGACGACGGCAGCTCCTGCACCGATCTGGCGGGCTGCGGCGTTGCCCTTAAGCTGGTTATGGCCATTGAGGGGGAGCAGGGCAACGTTATGGATCAGTACAGCTCCCTGGCGGCCATAGGAACGGTGGGAGATCTTGTGCCCCTTCGTGGAGAAAACCGAACCATAGTCAGGGAGGGTTTAGACGCTCTGCCCATGACGGAAAACGAGGGACTGAGGCTTCTGCTGCAAAAGTGCAATCTGCTGGAAAAGGAGGAGATCACCTCCTCGGATCTGGGCTTTATCGTCTGCCCCCGTATAAATGCGGTGGGAAGGATAGACCACCCGAAAACGGCAGCCGAGCTGCTTTTGGGCGACAATCCGAGAATGCTGCCCCAAATGGCGGAGAGCCTTATGCTGGTAAATTCCCAAAGGCAGGAGCAGGAAAAGGAGATATTCTCCCAAATAGAGCGCTCGATACTGCAAAATCCGAAAATCACAAGAGAACGGGTAATAGTGGTTTCGGGCAAAAACTGGAATCACGGAGTTATAGGCTTGGTGGCGTCCAGACTTTTGAATAAATTCGATAAGCCCGTCATCGTCATTACCGAGGAGGGGGAAGCCGCACGGGGAAGCTGCCGCAGCGTGGAGGGCTTTTCCATATTTCGCCTTTTGACCGCTGCGTCGGATATACTGCTGAAATTCGGCGGACATGAAAAGGCGGGAGGCTTTTCCGTGGAAACGGGAAGGATCGGGGAATTTACCGAACGGGTCTGCGCTTACGCACGGGAAAATTTCCCCGTTATGCCGAGGGACGTTTGCACCGCCGAAATGAGCGTAAGAGCGAATGAGCTTACCTTGGAGAATATAGGCGAGATCAAGTATTTCCGCCCCTTCGGAGAAGGCAATCCGACCCCTGTTTTCCATTTGGGCGGCTGCAAAATAAAGGGAGTATATCCGTTAAAGGAGGGAAAATACCTTAGCTTCACGGTGGATTTTGAAGACAGAGAGTTCAGAGTGCTGAATTTTCACAGCACCTTTGACGATTTTCCCTTTAAGGCGGGGGATTTTGTAGATCTAATGGTAAATGCGGAGATAAACGAATACAACGGGAACCGCAGCGTCAGCCTGAAGCTTTTGGATATACGCTTTTGCGGCTTTGATCAGGACAGATATTTCGCAGCGGAAAGCACCTATGAAAAATTATGTCTCGGCGAGGAGATACCCAAGGAGCTTGCCGCCAGAATAATCCCCACCAAGCAGGCGGAAATGGCGGTCTACGACATAGCGAAAACCACCCGCTCGATCACCGCCTGCGGGCAGCTTGCGGTAAAAAACGGAATAAACTACTGTATGTTCAGGGTCATACTGGATCTTTTCAAAAGCGTGGGCTTGATGAATGTGGATTTGGCGGGCGACCGCATAGAGCTTGTTCGGGTGAATAACAAGGTGGATCTGGAAAATTGCAGATTTATGGAAAGGCTGAAAAGGCTGTTGAAGGTGTAATACAAGTTCTATAGACTTCGTCTGTCTTTTAAAGCGCAAACGGTATGAGACAAAAGCAAAGGAGCCTTTATATGGAAAAATATTACGATGAAAGCCTTTCCCCGTTAGAGAGGGCGGAGGCTCTTGCCGACGCCATGACGGCGGAGGAGCAGGCGAGCCGATTGCGCTACGATGCGCCTGCCGTGGAGCGGCTGAACATTCCCGCCTACAATTGGTGGAACGAGGGGCTGCACGGGCTTGCCCGCTCGGGGGTCGCCACCGTGTTCCCGCAGGCTATAGGCATGGCGGCATGCTTTGACCCCGACCTTATCGAGCGGATCGGAGAAATAACCTCTGCGGAGGTGCGGGCAAAATACAATGCGTACGTTAAGTACAACGATCGGGATATATACAAGGGACTTACGGTTTGGGCGCCCAACATCAACATTTTTCGAGATCCCCGCTGGGGCAGGGGACATGAGACCTACGGCGAGGATCCCTTTCTCACCGCCTGCTGCGGAAAAGCGATGGTGAAGGGCTTGCAGGGGGAAGGAAAAACGCTGAGAGCGGCAGCCTGCGCCAAGCATTTTGCCGTCCACAGCGGTCCCGAAGCAACACGGCACGGCTTTAACGCCTCCGTGTCCGAAAAGGATCTGGAGGAGACCTATCTTCCCGCTTTCGAGGCATTGGTAAAAGCGGGAGTAGAAGGGGTCATGGGCGCTTACAACAGAGTAAACGGCGAGCCTGCCTGCGCCTCCCCTTTTCTTATGGCAAAGCTGAAGCAGTGGGGCTTTGACGGGTATTTCGTGTCCGACTGCTGGGCGATAAGGGATTTTCACGAGCATCACAAGGTGACGGACAGCCCCGTGCAATCCACCGCAATGGCAATAAAAAGCGGCTGTCATCTTAACTGCGGCTGCACCTATACCAACCTTTTGACTGCGCTGGAGCAGGGGCTTGTGGACAAGGAGGATATACGAAGCGCCTGTATTCGGGTGACAAAAACCCAAATGCGGCTGGGTATGTTCGATAAGTCCACGGAATTTGACCGCATACCCTTTTCAAGCGTCTCCTGCCCCGAGCACAAGAAGGTTTCCTTGGAATGTGCGGAGCGCTCCATGGTGCTGTTAAAGAACGACGGGATCCTGCCTTTTGACGGCAGCGTAAAAACCGTAGCCGTGATAGGTCCCAACAGCGACAGCAAAGCGTGCCTCGAAGGAAATTACAACGGCGTTGCCGACAGGTATGTCACCTTTTTGGAGGGCATTTGCGACAGATTTTCGGGCAGGGTGATCTATGCCGAGGGCTGTCATTTATATAAGGACAGAATGTCGCAGCTTGCAATGCCGCAGGACAGAACAGCCGAGGCAAAGGCGGCTGCCGAAAGCGCCGACGCCGTTATACTCTGCGTAGGTTTGGACGCTTCGCTGGAGGGCGAGGAGGGAGACACGGGCAACGAGTTCTTTTCGGGCGACAAGCAGGATCTGCTGCTTCCCGAAAGCCAGCGTATTCTGATAAAAGAGCTTGAAAAAATCGGAAAGCCCCTTGTCATCGTGTGTGCGGCGGGCAGCTCCGTAAATATACAAGCCGAGCCCAACGCCCTTATCCACGCATGGTATCCCGGCTCCGAGGGCGGAAAAGCATTGGCGGAGATACTTTTCGGCGATATTTCCCCCAGCGGGAAGCTTCCCGTTACCTTTTACGAGAAGGGAGAGCTGCTGCCCGATTTTACCGACTATTCCATGAAGAACAGAACCTACAGGTATGCGGAAAACAACGTGCTTTACCCCTTCGGCTACGGGCTTACTTACTCAAGGGTGATATGCGTCTCGGTGGAGTATAAGGACAATACAGCCGTAGTTTATGCGGAAAATGTCGGAGAAAGAAGCACCGAGGAGGTAATACAGCTTTATATCAAGGATCACAGCGAATATGCCGTACCGAATTGGAGCCTGTGCGGATTTAAAAGGATAAGGCTGGAAAAGGGCGAAAAGGGGCACTTTGAGATACCCGTGGAGCCAAGAGCCTTCACCGCCGTCAGCCGTGACGGAGAAAGAAAGGTCTTCGGAAAAAAATTCACCCTTTACGCAGGCACGCATCAGCCCGACAGCCTAAGCTGCTCTCTGTCGGGAACGGCAGCCGTTTCGGCGGAGATAGATTTGGCAGGCGGCGCATATTCGGACAATTGTTGACAATCGATCCGATAAAGCGTATAATATTAATGCAGCAAGGTAAAAGGAAATCAGGAAAAAGTGCAGCAAATACAGTTAGGGGTAGCTTATGATTTACACTATAGATATGCTGATGGAGCGAATAAAAAGCAGCGAAAAGCAGTATGACATTGACAAGATACAGTCCGCCTACGATTTTGCGGAAAAATCCCACAGGGGACAGGTGCGTACCAGCGGCGAGCCTTATATCACTCACCCCGTGGCGGTGGCGTATATTCTTTTGGAAATGTGCATGGACACCGATACCCTTTGCGCCGCACTTCTCCACGACGTGGTGGAGGATACGGGCGTGGAGCTTGACGCACTGCGCCGCAAATTCGGCGAGGACGTGGCGCTTATGGTAGACGGAGTTACCAAGATCGGTCAAGTGCCTCTTAATACCAAGGAGGAGCAGCAGGCTGAAAATATCCGCAAGATCCTCATGGCAATGAGCAAGGACATTCGGGTGATAATTATAAAGCTTGCCGACAGGCTTCACAATATGCGCACCCTTGCCTGCCGTCCGCCCGAAAAGCAGAGAAAGACCTCCCTTGAAACCATGAGCTTTTACGCTCCCATAGCTCACAGGCTCGGTATGTACGACGTCAAAGAGGAAATGGAGGATATGGCGCTGTACTATCTCGACCCCTACGGCTACAAGGACGTTCAGGGCTTGCTCAAGGCGAAAATGGAGCAGGCGGAGAACTTCATAGACACCATAAAGCGCCGTATCGGCGACAGAATAACGGACATCGAGCCGCCGCCGATAATCGAGGGACGCGTAAAAAGCGTTTACAGCATATACAAAAAGGTTTACGTCAAGGGCAAAAGCTTTGACGAGATCTATGATATTTTTGCGGTGAGGGTGATAGTTCAGACTATAGTGGAGTGCTATAACGTTTTGGGTGTGGTGCACGATATGTTCAGACCGCTGCCCTACCGCTTCAAGGACTATATCGCCACCCCCAAGCCCAACCGCTATCAGTCTTTGCACACCACCGTTATAGGCAGGGAGGGCATACCCTTCGAGGTGCAGATCCGCACGGTGGAAATGCATAACACAGCCCAATACGGCGTTGCGGCTCACTGGAAATACAAGGTGGGCTTAAACGGCAAGGTCGCAGGAGAAAAGCGCTTTGACTGGATAAGACAGATCTTGGATCAGCAGCAGGAGGCGGACGACATTGAGCAGATCGCCGAGGCGGTGAAGGTAGACCTTGCCCCCGACGACGTGTATGTGTTCACCCCCAAGGGCGACGTGATCACTCTGCCGGTGGGCTCCACGGTAATAGATTTCGCTTACGCTATCCATACTCAGGTGGGCAACCGAATGACGGGCGCAAAGGTTGGCGGCAGAATGGCGACCTTCGACTATCAGCTGAAAATCGGCGACATAGTGGAGGTAATGACCACCAACAGCCCTAACTACGGACCCAACAGGAACTGGCTGGATATAGCCAAAACCAACGAGGCTAAGGCAAAGATCAGAGCTTGGTTCAAGCGGGAGTGCAGAGGCGAAAACGTGGCGAGAGGCAAGGCTGCCTTCGATGCGGAAATAAAGAAAAACAACATTGCGCTTGACGAGGAATTTTTGGCGCAGATCGCCAAAAGACAGCATTTTGACAATGTTGAGGATATGTATGCGGCGATAGGCTACGGCGGAGTAATGTTAGGCAAGGTGATCCAAAGGGTCAAGGAGGAGTATCTGAAGCAGCAAAAGCCCCAAGCTTCGGTTCAGACCGCCGACGTTGCCGAAACCGTCAGCGAGACCATTGCCCGAAAGCAGAGCAGCGGCGTTATCGTGGACGGGTTGGACAATTGCGAGGTGCATTTTGCCAAGTGCTGCAACCCCCTGCCGGGAGACGATATTACGGGCTTTGTAACAAGAGGCTTCGGCGTATCGGTGCATAAGGCGGACTGCAAAAACGTGACGGATCAGAAAAGAAATCCCGCCAACGAGGAGCGCTGGATAAACGTAAAATGGACTGCGAGCGCCAGTGCGAATTACGAGGCAACTCTTGACATAATCGCTCAGGACAGAACCGCCTTGATGGCGGACATCTCGGTCGCCATAGCCGGAGCAAGGATACCCATACACGAGATCAACGCCCACAATCTGAAAAACGGCAACGCAAATATCGTGGTGACCTTGGAAATAAGCGGCTTGGAGCAGCTTAAAAATATGATGATAAAGCTCAAAAAAATAGACGGGGTCATCACCGTTGAGAGAACGGGAAAATAGACTTGAAAAGCAACGGGGAGGACGTTATATGGAGGTTATCAAAATAACCGTAGGTTCTATTGAGGAAAATTGCTTCATAGTAAAGCTCGGAGAGGGCAGGGCGATAATTATCGATCCCGGCGACGAGGGCGGGAAAATCGCCGCCCTGCTTGAAGAACAGTCCCTAAAGCCCGAAAAAATACTGCTTACCCACGGCCATTTCGACCATATCGGAGCGGCGGCTTTTCTTAAGGAAAAATATCATATTCCCGTATATATCGGCGAAAAGGACGAATGCATGCTGACGGACAGAGAAAAGTCCGCCGCCGTTATTGCACCCTTTATGGAATTTAACCCCGTTTCCGCCGACCGCACTCTTAAGGACGGAGACGAGATAGATTTGGGGGGATCAAGCGTGCATGTTATGGAAACTCCCGGGCACAGCGCAGGCAGCGTTTGCTTTATAATCGGCAGCTGTATTTTTGCGGGCGATACCCTGTTCAGAGGCTCCGTAGGCCGCACCGACCTGTATTCGGGGGATTTTAGAGAGCAGGAAAAATCACTGAAAAAATTGGCGCAGCTTAAGGGCAGCTACATTCTGTACTGCGGACACGGCGCAGACAGCACTCTCGACGAGGAAAAACGTTTCAATCCTTATCTTGCGGGATTTGCGGAATAAACCGACAGGAGGCTTATGTATGAATGAATTTATGGAAAAATCGGCGAATATTGCAAAGGAAGCGGCAGCCGCCGCCAAGGAACTGACCTTTTATCTTTTGAAAAAAGCGGATCAGCACCAAAGGCTTTTACGGCTGCAATTTTCCAAAACGGCTCTTAAAAAGCTGCTGACAGTCCAGTACCGCGAAATGGGGATATTGGTTTACGAAATGTGCAAGCGCAATATAAGCTCAGCCGAGGAAATAACGAGAATGACCGTTCAGATCGATGCGACCAAAAGAAGGATCGCCGTCACGGATCGCCGCATACAGGAGGTAATGGAGCTGATCCGCTGTCCTCGCTGCGGCAGTGTGGTAAAAATAAAAAACGCTTTCTGCTCCCACTGCGGCTATAAGCTTGCAGCCGAGGAGGAACAGATGGTGGAGAACGAGAACGAGATGGTTTATCAGGAGGACGGGGAGCAGTAACCGTCAGCAGGAAAATTGACATTTGTCAAAGAATGTGATAAAATTTCAATCAGAGGGTGACCTCAGGTGACAGGTGGCTGTTAATAAAAGCTCCCGACCGATGAAAATCGGTGAAGGGGGGTAGAGGAACTTGTACATTACATTAAGCGACATGGTCGATGTTTTGAATCTGCTGTGCAGTATGGTAACAGTGCTTTTCCTCGCTCTTGGGTATATAAAGAGCAATAAAAAATAACCGCCTCCAGTTTGCAGTCGTAGGCGGTTATTAAATCGCACGGGAGCAACAACACCTGTCGCCCTCTTTAGTTTTATTATACACTCCTTTTTCAATTTTGTCAATAAAAATTACAGCTTTGCTCTGAATTATTTCAAGCCATGAAAAATATCGAAAAATTTCCAAAAATCCCCATAATTCTCTCACAAAATAACCCAATCTCAATTTCCAATAATAAAACGCTTTGCATTTCAGATAATATAAACGGGATTTTGACACAGTCCCTAATATCTGAAAGGAGCATTTTTAAAATGAAAAAGCTTAGATATATTATCGCAGCTTCCGTGGCTGCACTTTCATTAAGCACCTGCGCTTATGCCGTAGGCGATGCGGTCGATGACATCGGCAGCGGCGTAGGCGACGCTATCGACGGCGCAGGCGACGCAGTAGAGGATATAATGGGCGGAGACAACACCACAGGCGCAGACGCAGGCGATGTTACCTCCGAAGGAGAAATCACCTCCTCCGAGACCACAGCCGCCGACGTAGCCGCAGCCTCCGAGACCACAACAGCTGAAACCACCTCCCCCACCGTTGTTGCGGGCAGCAATAACAAAAACCCCGGCACAGGTGTTGTAGCAGGCTTTACCGCTATCGGTGCAGCAGTGGCAGGTCTTACCGCAGTGGCTGCAAAAAAACGCCGCTAATGCTAATTCATAATCAAGTTTATGACTTGATTATGAATTACACCCAAAGCACTGGTTTTCGTTCGGCAGCAAAAAATGTCTGTACTTTGATCGAAAATCGGTATAAATTTAAGGTGAAAGACAAAATTTTTGTCGATTACAATAAATTTAAAAAATCCCTCGATCACTTAAATTCGGGGGATTTTTCTTTCGGCAATGATCATGATTTTTGGCTTTGGCTGACGAAAGGACGATAAATCCCATTGCAAAAGCTTATACAGACGATGCGGGAGGATACGGCTTGTTTCCTAAATTCCCTTTTTAGCTAAAATTACAGAAAAATACTGGCAAAATGTAGCAGTTTCAACCAAAAATGCTAAT
>JAMPBF010000090.1 GCA_023666805.1 Bacillota bacterium | reverse complement strand
AAATCCTTTATCATTTTAAGCCTGTCGATGCTGATAGGAGAGGCCACATCGTAGCCGTAGATCTCCTCCAGCTTTACTGCGGGGCAGTACATTATATCATTGTCTAATTGTGTTTTTTTAACGCCCGAATCGGCGGTGACGATAATAGCCTTGTGCCCCAACTGCTCCAAGCCTTCCTTTAGGGTCTTAACATGGGTGACCACACCGTTTACCGCAGGAAGATACGTTTCGGTAAATAATGCAACTCTCATTGTTCCTTTTCCCTTTCATTCTGTCTTTCTGTAATAAATGGTATACAAATATCATTTTACACTATTTCTTGGAAAATATCAAGTAGGAAATGCGTCTTTTTAAAAATGCCAAGAAAACTTTGCAAAATTTTCAAAAAGCTATTGACAAGTAAACTTGGCAGTGCTATAATAATGACAAGAAAACTTGGCAGCCGTTTTCGCAAATCTGTAAAGGAGCTTTATATCATGGACAAAGAAGAAATTTTGGCAAAGGCGCAGGCGGAGAAAAAAGACGAAATGGAAAGCTTTATCAACGATAAATCCATGCGCTGGACATATCTTGCAATGGTTTTATCGGCGGGAATATTCACGATCGTCAGAAGCCTTCGGGATCTTCCCATAATGGATCTGACAGCAACGGTATGCTTGTCGGTATGCGCAGGACAGCTGTACCGCTACATCAAAACGAGGGAGAAATTCAGTCTGATTATGTCGGTAATTATGGCGGTTATTGCGGTAATCTCCGTAATTCGGTTTTTCATGGAATATTGAAGGAGGGAATTACATGCAAAAGGAAGAAATTTTACGGGCAAGCAGAAACGAAAATCAAAACAAGGATCTGTACGAGATAGATGTTATAAGAAGATCTCAGCGTGTCGGCGGCCTGATAGGTCTTATAGTCGCCTTTGCTCTCATGTGTATCGAAGCGGCGCTGGGAAAGGGGACGAACTACGGTTATTTTATCATAATCTTATCCGCATCCAGCGGGCTTTGGATAGCGAAAGCCGCCTATCTAAAGAAAAAGCACGAGATCGCACTGGCGGCCTTATGGACTGCGATAACCGTGCTTGAGACAGTCATGTATATAGTGAATTTTTGACGCCGAGGTGAATATGGACAATGAATTGATACTTCGCAACCGTCTAAAGGAAGCCCGAACCGAAAAGGGAATGTCACAATCGGATCTGGCTCGGACGGTAGGCGTTTCAAGAAACACCATAAGCTCCATAGAAACGGGACAGTTTAATCCCACCGCCAAATTAGCCCTTATTTTATGTATCGCTTTGGACAAAAAATTTGAAGAGCTGTTTTATTTTGAATAAAAGTTGACAAAATTCGCTGTTAATGCTATAATTTTTTCGTTTGAGGAAACGCAGCGGATAACCCTAAAGGTTTTACTGAAACATTCCCGTTCAGAGGAATCGGAGGTGGTAAGGGAAGTAAGTGGGAATCTTACGCAACGGCCATTATCGTATTTAGCCATGGATATGGGCTATAAGTCGGAATGCTTACCCCGCTGTGATACTGCAAAAGGACTCTTGGGCAAAGGCCCGTTATCGGGTCAAAGAAGAGGAGCTTTGCATTTCTTTTCGGACAAAATAAAATCGAAAAGAGGACAACGAAATGAAACAAACGAAAATCTTAGCAGCAGTCCTTATGTCCGCATTGGTATTGACCCTTGCGGCAGGCTGCGGCAGCGGCGGCGAAGCGGACAACACCGCTGCGCCAAATGCGGCGGTAACCGAGGCAGACACTACAGTCTCCGAAGCCGACGAGACGGTAACCGAAGCTCCTACCGAAGCGGCAACCGAAGCCCCCGCCGAAGCGGCAGCCGAGCCTGAAGGCAATCAGGCAAATGCCGATGACCTTTGGGCAGCTGCGATCTACACGGAGGACGCCGAATTGGGCGAGGGCGCAATAGCGATCCAAGTCGAGGTACAGGCAGGTGACAAGTCCGTAACCATTACCGTACACACCGACAGGGACAATTTGGGCGCAGCCCTTACCGACAATGACCTTGTTGAAGGCGACGAGAGCGAATACGGACTTTACATCAAGGTGGTAAACGGCATAAAGGCCGATTATGACGTCGATCAATCCTGGTGGGGGATTTACAAGAACGGCGAAATGACCCCCACAGGTGCTGACACTACAATGATCGCCGACGGCGAGCATTACGAATTGGTTTATTGCAAGTAAGATGAGGGAGAAGTCGAAAAAACTGCCGCTTTCAGTAGCCGAAATGGCGGTATTTGCCATGCTCGGGGCGCTTATGTACTGCTCCAAGGTGATAATGGAGGCTCTTCCCAATATTCACCTTTTGGGAATGTTCACCATGACCTTTACCCTTGCTTATAGGGTCAAGGGACTGGTGCCGATATATGTATACGTGCTGTTAAACGGCATTTTTGCAGGCTTTCAGCCTTGGTGGATCCCCTATCTTTATATATGGACGGTTTTGTGGGGAATTACCATGCTTTTGCCGAAAAAAATACCCCTAAAGGCAGGCTGTTTTGTCTATCCCATAGTCTGCGGACTGCACGGACTTGCTTTCGGAACGCTTTACGCTCCCGCACAGGCGCTTATGTTCGGACTGAATTTAAAGCAGACCTTGGCATGGATAGCGGCAGGCTTTCCCTTCGACTGCATACACGCAGCGGGAAATTTAGCGGCAGGACTTTTGATAGTGCCTTTAGTGACCCTTTTGAGAAAAATAGACCCCAATACCTATAAACCCAAATAATTTTTACCGCTCTGTGGATCTGAACCATAGGGCGGTTTTGCTTGAAATTTTTGGGGGATTGTTGTATAATGATAAAAGGATAAACCGATGCTTGCTTAATCGATTTGCCGGAAATTTTAAAGCTGCGGTCTATCCTATGGATTAAAGCTGAAATTTCCGATCTATATCTCCAAAACCGAGGTGACAACGCTTGAAGCTTGAAAAATTAAACCGAGAGGAAGCCTTCCGCTACATGGGCAGCAAGGGCAGGGAAATACCCGAAAACCTTACAGCTCTGTCGGAGGAGTGCGAACAAAAGCTGTTGTCCGCTATCTCCCCCAAATATTGCTATAAGGTATTTGACATAGAAAAAACCCCGGAGGGCATAGAAGTAAAAAACACCCCCCTTATCTTTAAAGGCAATGACATAGCAAAGCACTTGGAGGGCTGTGAAAAAGCGGTCTTGATGTGCGCCACCGTTTCCTTGGGCGCAGACAACGTGATCCGCAGCTATGAGGCCGCCGCCTTGGAAAAGGCGGTAATAGCCGACAGCTTGGCTTCCGCCGCTGTGGAACAGGTCTGCGGTATTGCAGAGGAGGAAATTCAGCGGCAATTAGGCGATTATAACTACACTTGGCGCTTTTCCCCCGGCTACGGCGATTTTCCCTTGGAAATACAGGGAGAATTTCTAAAGGTCTTGGACGCTCCCAAAAGAATAGGGGTAAATATCACCCCAAGTCTTATGCTGATTCCCGCCAAATCGGTAACGGCGGTAATTGGCTTGTCAAAGGGAGAGATTTCAAAGGGCAGGCGGGGCTGCGCCTGCTGCAATATGAAGGACAGCTGCGAATTTAGGAAAAGAGGTAGTCACTGTGGATTTTAAAACACTCCTAAAAAAAGAATTTATAAGCCTTGACGGCGCAATGGGCACAATGCTTCAGGCAAGGGGCTTAAAAATGGGAGAGACCCCCGAGGTCTTAAACATGGAAAATCCCCGAATGCTCACCGAAATTCATAAAGAATATATAGAAGCCGGCGCAGATATAGTCTATGCCAACACCTTCGGCGCAAACCGCTATAAATTGGAGCATTGCGGCTATTCCGTCGGTGAAATAATCAAGGCGGGCATACGGAATGCCAAAAAAGCCTGTGAGAACACGGAGACCCTTGTTGCCTTGGACATAGGTCCGATAGGGCAGCTTTTGGAGCCCACAGGCACCTTGACCTTTGAGGAAGCCTACGATATATACAAGGAGCAGGTGATCGCAGGCAGCGAGGCGGACGTGATCGTCTTTGAGACCATGACCGACCTTTACGAGCTTAAAGCGGCGGTTTTGGCAGCAAAGGAAAATTCGGACAAGCCCGTGATCTGCACCATGACCTTTGAGGAAAATATGCACACCTTCACAGGCTGCGCCATAAGCTCCATGGCTTTAACCTTAGAGGGACTGGGAGTGGACGCAATCGGCGTAAACTGCTCCTTAGGCCCTGCCGAGCTGTATCCCGTTGCAGAGGAGCTGTGCAAGTGGACAACTCTCCCCGTGGTTTTAAAGCCCAATGCGGGACTTCCCGACCCCGTGACCAACGAATACAATATCACCCCCAAGGAATTTGCCGAGCTGATGAGAAAGATCGTTCCCCTCGGCGTAAAGATCTTCGGCGGCTGCTGCGGCACAAATCCCGAATTTATCAAGGAATTGAATCTTATGCTCAAAGGGGAAAAATTTGCGGAGATCCAAAGGGAGATTCCCGCCGCCTGCTGCTCCCCCTCGAAAACCGTTGTGATCCACCGCCCTCGAATTATCGGCGAAAGAATCAACCCCACCGGCAAAAAACGCTTTAAGGAAGCTCTTTTAGCCAATGATATTGACTATATCTTGGGACAGGCGATAGAACAAATTCAAGGCGGTGCAGATATTCTCGATGTAAACGTGGGTCTTCCCGGCATTGATGAAAAGGATATGATGTGCAGAGTCGTAAAGGCGTTGCAGGGCATAGCAGACGTTCCGCTGCAGCTTGACTCCACCATTCCCGAGGTATTGGAAGCCGCACTTAGAGTGTATAACGGCAAGCCCATTGTGAACTCGGTCAACGGCGAGGAAAAATCTCTGCAAGCGGTACTGCCTTTAGTAAAAAAATACGGTGCGGCAGTGGTGGGACTTTGTCTTGACGAAAACGGCATACCCAAAACCGCCGAGGGCAGATTTAACATAGCAAAAAAGATTTTGGACAGGGCATTGTCGCTGGGCATAAAGAAGGAAAACGTCTATATCGACTGCCTTACGTTAACGGTCTCCGCCGAGCAGGACGCCGCCATGGAAACCTTGAAGGCTGTACGCAGGGTCAAAACCGAGCTGGGATTAAAAACGGTTTTAGGCGTATCCAATATCAGCTTCGGTCTTCCCGAAAGAATAATAGTCACCAAAAACTTTTTGACCATGGCTTTGACCAACGGCTTGGATCTGCCTATCATCAACCCCAATCTTTTCGACATGACGGCGGCGGTAAGAGCCTATAACGTTTTGGCGGGACATGACAAAAACTCCATGGAATATGTAGCCTGCTACGGCGGCAGCAACGAAAATAAGACCGAAGCGGCAAGCGGTCGGGGCGAGAAAAAGGACATAGATCTAAACTACGCCATAGAAAACGGCTTAAAGGCGGAGGGCGCAAAAATCACCGAGGAGCTGCTCAAAACCACCGATCCCATGGAAATTATCAACGGAATTTTGATTCCCGCCTTGGACAAAACGGGGGCGGATTTTGAAAGCGGCAAAATCTTCCTGCCTCAGCTTATCCTATCCGCAGGAGTTGCCCAAGGCTGCTTTGAGGTCATCAAGAGCTTTTTTGCCAAAAAGGGCGAAAAGTCGGTATCAAAGGGCAAGATCATCTTAGCCACCGTAAAAGGCGATATTCACGACATAGGCAAAAATATAGTGAAGGTCTTGCTGGAAAACTACGGCTACGACGTAATCGACTTGGGCAAGGACGTGGATTATCAGGCGGTAGTGGACTGCGCCATCGAAAACAACGTCCATTTGATCGGCTTATCCGCCTTAATGACCACCACATTGATCAGCATGGAAAAAACCATACAGCTTCTGCACGAAAACAAGGTTGACTGTAAAATAATGGTAGGCGGCGCAGTTTTGACCCCCGAATACGCAATGAAGATAGGCGCAGATTACTACGCCAAGGACGCCAAGGAATCCTGCGATATTGCCAAACGTGTGTTTGAGGAGTTTTATCCCCAATAAAAAATTCCGTAACGGTACAATTTGCCGTTACGGAATTGTTTTTTACTAATTTTCCCCTCTAAACCACTTTCTGAGCCAAATTGCCCCCTCGTTCATATCCGATTCCTTCCAGTTTCCGTTGGCGGAAGCGCTTTCCTTAAAGGCGGAGGAGCTTTCATTCTTGTTGGCTAAATTCCAGTTCATATAGCTGATGCCGCAGCTGTCAAGCAGATCCAGCCACTGCTTGGTCTGTCCGAAATCGTTAGCTCCGTTGCCCGAAGCGTCGCAGCAGCCGAATTCCGACACAAAGATGGGCAGCCCCTTGTTGTAGCAGTCTTTGACCCTTTGCCTGAGCCAATCCGTATGGGTGGCGGCATAGAAGTGAAGAGCATACATAACGTTTTTGTCGCTGAGCGGATTAGCCAAAGCCTTGTCAATATCTTGGCTCCATGTGGGAGTACCCACTATAATGACCGCATCGGGAGCGTTTTTCCTGATAATGGGAATAATTTCCTCCGCATAGGGCTTTACGTCGTTGTCCCAGCTTGCGCTGCCGTTAGGCTCGTTGCAGATCTCGTATATAACATTATCGTAGTTTTTGTATTTAGCCGACATTTCCTCAAAAAAGGCTTTAGCCTCGGATTTGTAGGTTTGAGGATTTTGCTCCTGCAAAACGTGCCAGTCGATTATAACGTACATTCCGAGATCCGTGGCTATATCCACGCCCTTTTCCACCAAGCTCTTAATGTAAGTCTTATCTCCGCCGCTGCAATATCCGCTGTTTTCGTGAGTATACATTGCCAGCCGCACGGCGTTGGTGTTCCAATCGTCTCTAAGCGTTTTAAAGGAGCTTTCGTTTATAAAATCCGGGAACCAAGCTATTCCGTGGGTGCTCATGCCCTTAAGCTGGAAATTGTTGCCGTTTTTGTCCACTAACTGTGCCCCCTTGACCGACAGCCTTCCGTGATCCTTCACCAGCCCCACTGCGGCAGGCGCAGGCAGCGGCTTTTCCGTGACGGCAGGCTGTGTATCCTGATTATTGCTTTGACTGCTGTTATTGCCGTTTCCGCCTCCCGACGCTCCCGAGCCGTTTACGGTTATCGAGGAGGGAGGATTGAATGCGGAGGGCGAGGCATAGTTAAAGCCCAAGCTGAAGCTTCCTCCGTCAGCCACGTCTCCGTTGTAGCTTTCGTTGGTGACGGTTACCGTAGTGCCGCTTACGGCAAACTTGCCGTTCCAGGAGGAGGAGATCCCGAACCCGTTAGGTACTGCAAATTGCACGGTCCAACTCTTTAACGCAGTCCCCGAGTTGTTTGTGACGGTAAGCTCGCAGGTGCCGCAGCTTTTGCCGCCCTCCTGCCATGTGCTTCCCGCCTTCCAGCTTGCGCTGAATCCGCTGCTTGAAGGCTTGCTTTCCGTTGCGGCGGCAGTGGTCGCAGCGGCGGTCGGCTGAGCTTCGGCAGCCTCGGTGTCTGCTGTGATTTCCGCAGTTGTTTGCACAGCCGTAACGGAGGTCTCTGCGGCAGTAACGGCTTCGGTCATGCCCGTGTTTTCCGTATCCTCGGTGCTGTCGGAGGTAATGCCGTCCTCCGGACTGCTTGTTTCCTCAAAGGAAATATATTCGTCGATAACTTCCAAATTTTCGTCAACGCTTGAACAGCCCGTCAGCAGCAGAGCCGACGAAAGGACTAAGGCAAGTATCTTTTTTGCAGGCTTTTTCATAAAATTTCTCCCAACCGTTTAATTTGCTTTGTCATATATATAATACAGCTTTTAGGAATAAAAGTCAAGCCATGGAAGCGGTCAATTTTTTCTTGTCTAAAAAAGCCGCAAAAAAGCTGCCAACCTTAAATTAGGTCGGCAGCCTGCACCTTATTTACTTAAAATATTTACTTTAAGCTGTCCTTGATCTGTCGGATAATTTGTTCCTTAATCTCATCGATGTCAATGTCATCAATAACCTCATCTACCAAATCGTCGGGATCAAGCTCCTCCTGTACCCTTTGGCGGATCATTTCACCAATATCGCCGAAATTCACAGCCTCCGTAAGCCTATAGCCAATGTCGGAAAAATCTCCTCTGCCGCTGCGGTTTTCTGCGTTTTCCCCGTTGCCGTTCAAGTCGGGAAATACCTTGCCTGACCACGAAGCATCCCTGGGATAGCCCTCGCTGAAAATAATATTGTGCCTTTGAGGAAGTCCCTCGGGAGGTGTTTCCTCGGGCAGCTCCGCATATTTCTCCGATCGGTCGGCTCTCATAAGAGTGCTGTAGGTGCGGGTGGAAATAAAGCGGAATTTTGTGTAGCAGGCCTCTCCCGTGTTAAAGGGGATAACGTAGAGATACCAACCCTTGTAGTACCTTTTGTACCTGATGAAGCTGCGGTTCAGATTGTAAACATACCGATTTTCATAGTCGTTGTCAAACATGATTTCAAATCGGCAGATTTCGTCATTGCGGTCATTTTCACCGCCGTTGAGCCAAAATGTAAATTCGTGATCGGTGTTTTTCTCCAGGATCATATCCTTGGTTTCGATCTGAGACCAGTCCCAAGACCAGTTTCCCACCGTATAGGCTTCCGTAAGTCCGCCGAACGGGTCGGAGATAAAGGAGCGTGTGGCAACGGTTTTGGGACAGTCCTTGCTGGGCTTCCACTCTCTTGCATTGAAGAAAACCGGCCTTGGAGCACTGCCGCCGCCTTCTGCCTCGGCATAAACGCCCGACGGCTCGTTAGCGTGCAGCATATCTGCGCCTGTTGATATTTTCCCGGTCGCTTCAATTATCTCTCCTGTTTGCGTATCAACATTGACGGTGGTGTTATTATCGGTGAAATTATTTAAAGTGTTCATTATATCCTCCTGACAAGGCATGACCGAACAACTCGACAGCAGACGAATTTCGTTTTCACCGACCTGCTCGGCACGCCCTTTTTTAATTAGGCCTCTTGCCCTTTTCGGGTAAGTTTGCGCCAGCTCATTTCCGAATTCGTCCGTCACAATTACGTTTTTTGTAATGGGTATCTCCCCCCTTGCAACCGATTATGTACGTCCTCATGACGTAGTTTGTGCTGCCTGTTATTTTTTATGGGCGGCATTCCCCGTATAAATTATAATACATTTATTGCTTTTTGTCAAGTTTTGTCGGAATTTTTCAGGTTTCCCGATTATTTTAAACAAACCCTAAAACAAATGATAATTAGGATTGACTAACCCGTATTTTTTGTGCTATAATATAAAAAATATCGAAGAAAAATTCGCACTCAGCGAAAGGAAGCGACTAAATTGAAAATTTTTGATGCACATTGCCATATTTTTCCCAACAAAATAGCGTCAAAGGCGTCCGATAATATCGGAAATTTTTACGGTCTCAAAATGGAGTATGATGGATCTGTGGAAACTCTTATGGAGCTTTATGTCCGCGTCGGAATATCCAAGTGCCTTGTTCAGTCCGTTGCTACCGTTCCCGAGCAGGTACCGCATATAAACGATTTTATAGCGGAAAGCATTAAGCTGCACCCGACCCTTTTTGTCGGCTTCTGTGCGCTTCACCCCCTTATGGAAAAAAAGGAGATCGAAGCGGAAATAGACAGGGCGATAGCCTTGGGCTTAAAAGGAATAAAGCTTCACCCGGATTTTCAAGAATTTAAGATCGATGACAGAAAGGTTTATGACATTTACGAGGCTGCGGAGGGCAGATTGCCTATATTATTCCACACCGGCGACAAGCGCTTTGACTATTCTTCCCCTAAACGCCTTGCGAATGCCCTTAAGGATTTCCCGAGGCTTACTGCCATCGCCGCTCATTTCGGCGGCTGGAGCGAGTGGGAGGACGGAAGAAGGTATCTTGCGGGCAACCCCAACGTCTATGTGGATACCAGCAGCTCTCTTTACGCTTTATCTCCCGAAAGAGCGGTCGAGTATATAAAGGATTTCACCCCCGACCGAGTAATGTTCGGCACGGATTATCCCATGTGGAGCATTGAAAACGAGCTTAAGCTTATGGAAAGGTTGGAGTTATCCGACTCCGACCGTGAAAAAATCATGTACAAAACCGCCTGCCGCCTGCTGAATGTCAGCTGTGAGTAGTTGCAGTCCGCCTAACACCACCAGCGGCAGATACTGCTTGACTATGCCAAGCAAAACGAATACGAGATCGTTGGCGAGAGCTTCGACGATAATGTATCGGGAATGACCTTCAACCGCAAAGGATTGGGAGAGCTTGAAAATGCTGTGGACGAGGGAAAGATCGAGGCGGTTTTGGTCAAGGATC
>JAMPBF010000008.1 GCA_023666805.1 Bacillota bacterium | reverse complement strand
CTAACCACTCTTGAATTTCTTTCAGGCTGACACCGTTTGCATACAAAAGGCTTGCACAGCTATGCCGCAAATCGTGAAAACGAATCTTCCGCATACCGTTCTTTTGCAGGATCAGCGGAAAATGCTGTGTGATATAGCCGGGTTTCACAAGTTCACCGATTTCGTTGACATAGATATAATCGTTGTATTTCCTGCAATAAGATTTCCCGCACAGCTTTCGGTTTAGTTCCTGCTCCGCTTTCAGACGGTGCAATAATTCCTCGAACGGCGGTACAAGCGGTAGGCTGCGATAGCTTGCCTTTGTCTTTGTCCGATCCTTTTGGATAATCTTGCTCTTGCCGTCTATGGTCGCCTGTGTAACCGTATGACGAATGGTGATTGTTTTCTTTTTGAAATCAATCGCGTCCCACTTTAAGCCGACTGCTTCACTTCGGCGCAGACCGTAAAATGCACCGAGAATAACGCCAAGTTCTATTGGGTCGCCTTTGACGATCTCAAAAAGACGGTTTAGCTCATCTTCTTCGTAAACGCTGCCGACAAACTTTTCTTTTTTCGGTCGTTCAATGCGATCCGCCGGGTTCGTATCAATCAGACCGAGTTTGAAAGCGTGCTGCAAGGCTTTACGGATATTGGCGTGGCGGTGTATGACCGTGTTTGCGGAAACACCCCGCACCGTCAATTCGTAGGTGTAGTAATCTTGTATATGCTTTGGCGTGACCTCGCACAGAGCCAGTCCGGGGTGGTGTTCTTCAAAGTACGGAATGATTTTGCTTTTTATCGCCATAGAATACGCTCCGTAAGTTGTTTCCTCCACATTCTTTTTTGTCATATCCAGCCAGTCGAGCAGAAATGTCGTAAAAAGAATCGTACCTGTGGGGGCTTTGCCTGTGCTTCGTTCGATTGCTCTTGCCTCTAATTCAGCTTCTTTTGCGGCACGAGCTTCGGAAAGCATTTTTTCGGCACGCTTTTTGTTTCCCTTTACGGTTAGACCTGTGGACTTCGACGGCGTGTGCCGTTTGCCGTATTCGTCCACATAGTTCAGTACCATATGATAGTACCCGTTTTTTTCTCGCAGATGTCCTGCTACCATAATAAAACCTCCTTTAAGTGGTACAGCGTAGATTCATCTGCCATTGACATTTATATTGTAGCAGAAAGAACCCCATAGGCCAAATGTGCAAACGAGGTTTTACGCAGTAGATTTATCTATCAATTCCAAGTATTCCAGAATGTTGAGCTTCGGGATTCGATAACGGCGGCCGACGATAAAACTCTTGATTTTGCCGGACTTCAAAAGCCGATAAGCGGTTTTGTCGCAGATACCGCCGAGCATTTCACACATTTGCTCAACATTTACTACATCAGGATAATCCGTGAATAACATTTTATAGGCTGTCTGTGATTCCATAGGCAGCCCCCTTAACGGTTCTTTGGGATAATCTCGTAGTCATATCCTTTTCGCTGATTACAATAGGTGCAGGTGTCTTTCTCGGCCTGCTGCAGGTCAATCCTGCGTAAAGAATAAGCGCCCGTACCGTAGAAATTGTCGGCACAAGCGCTGCAAAGGCAAAGGATTAACTTTTTCGGCACGCTCTCGATCAGACCGATACTGATTGCCAGAGCGTGATTGATACCGTGTATATGCTTTTCGGACAAGTGACCGATAAAGTCACCTAAGCGGCGTTTATCCACGGTTCGCAGTTGTTCCAAAAGAACGATAGAGGGCAGTTCCAAGCCGTTTTCGGCGTCGATGTAGTAGTGGGTAGGTAGTTTCGGCTTTGCGTCCTTTTTGCTTGTGATAGAAGCGATAATCACCGTAGGGCTGTGCTTGTTTCCGACATTGTTCTGAATGATAACGACGGGACGGTAGCCCTCTTGTTCCGAACCAATCCCGTGACCCAAATCGGCGTAATACATATCGCCTCGTAAATATGTGTGATTCATAGTGTTATGACCTCCTTTGAAAATTTAGGCGGTTAGCCGCCTATGTAGAGGTCAAGGGCAGAACAGAATTAAGGTCGGAAAGATACAAACAATTCTCCGTTTCAGTAGACCCGTCCTGCCGTTTGACCTTGTATAAAGAAACAATCCTATTTGTCCTCGACACCCCGGATTGTTGTGGGAAGTCATCAAACGGCTGGCGGCTTGTCAGCTCCACGGGAATCTCACCCTCACATGGTTCTCATGCGACCGCCTCCATTGCCTGCGACGGCTTCACGACCGAAATATCGCTTATCACGCTCGGACTGTGGCTGGATGGGAGTATCATTGTCCCTATTGCCTGTCATCGCCATATCGGGAGCCGCCCGATACTGATAGCCGACTGTTATTCGCTCCTTGCAGAAAATGAAAGCCAAAGACCTAAAAACATACAGGTGAAATCTCGTTGCTTTCTTTCCCGCAGATCGTGGCGCAGCCGCTAATGTGGCTTATGCTCATCACAATAGCAATAGGAATGTGTTTGATGAATGGGTATTTAATTGTCAAAGGACACGCCCATTCACCGCACAAAGCAGAAAACAGGCAGAGAGTTTTCGTACCTCTCCACCTGTTTCCTCACTTAATGATGATTGTTCAACCACCTATTCAAAAATTTTTTCAATCTTTTTTCAGCCGCCGATATGGATTTCCCGACAGCCTGAAAGGTACAACCCTCCTTTTCAGCGATTTGTGCGTATGTAAGCCCCATAAAGTAATAGAGTATAAGCCGTCGCCTCTGTACTTCGGGCAGTTGCTTTATAGCTCTGTGCAGGGTTTCATACTGTAAGTTCCGAAATACAGTTTCCTCCACCGATTCCGGGAGCATTGCCGCCCGGTCATATAAAGAAGCCTCGGTAAGCTCCGAATGTTCGTAGTGCCTGTCCCATTCATTGAGAATAGAAAGGTCGTCCAGTTCAAAACGGTTTAACACCTCGAACAGTTCTCTTGTTATCTGCAATTCATGTAACACACCTTGTCCGTCCTGAAAGGAAAGAAAATGCTTGTTCTCTTTTTCGGTAAGTGTGTAGGGATTGTATTTGTCTTTTCTGCGTTTTGGACGCTTCTCGTCCATAGCTGTTTACCTCCGATCAATCTGTTTTTTGGGGATTCAGATTGACCCGGAGGGCTGTGCCCGCTATGGAATATCAAAAATCGGCATATTGCGACATATAAGAAACGCACCCACTTTACAGCGGGTGCGTCATTTTGTAGAGGACTGACATATATTAGTCTGTATGGACTGAATAGGCAAAACGGTGTCGAATAAAAAAATACCGCAATCCCCTTAGAGATTGCGGTATGTAAAAATTGATATTTAAGTTTTTTATCAGGCGGTATTTTCGGCGGTTCATTTTTTCTGTGTTTCATTATATCCCCTTTGCGGGGATAAGCCGACAGGCATTTTCAGTTTTCCCCTATCCGTTTTGTAGATAAAGGGATTATACTGTATGAAAAATAGATTTCACCGAGATAAAACCGAGATTACGCCGAGGAATATCGCAAGTTCAGACAATATGCGAAAGCAATTTGTCACACTAACTCAGGATATGGAGAGCCATTGAAAAATCGCTCGAAATATCTCATTGAAAAAAGACAGCAGCAGCCCAATGAAATAGACTGCTGCTTGAAATGTTTTTAATTATACTGAAACCGATAGCCAACATCCCGAATACTCTCTATCTGATAAGTAGGCTCTTTGTCGGTATCAAAAAGTTTTTTGCGGAGATTACGGATGTGGAAACCGATTGTTTCCCGTTCACCACCCGAAGAAAAATCACCCCATACCTTTTCATAGATTTGGTCGTAGGTCAGCACACGGTTTTTATTAGCGACTAATAAGCAGAAAATATCATATTCCTTTGCTGTCAATGAAATTTCGTGTCCATCACTTGTAATCTTTCTGCGGGCAAGATTTATTTCAAGTCCGGGAAGTGATAATATCGGTTCGTCCCGAAGCTCCCATTTTTTCAAATCAGGGTGGCGTGATAAAAAAGATAGAATATCCTCAAATGCAGAATTGTCACGATCTGTTAATTCCAAAATAATAATTCGTCCGATAGTATCACCCCCTAATAACGCTTTGAGTTTTATTCAGCTTAACAGCTTTTGATAGATTGAATAATCCTTTTCTTTATAAACATTGAAAATGACTTTAATTGATTTTTTCATTTCTTTTCTGAAATATTTAACCGTGTTTATTGCAATTTCAGCAGCCATTCTATTGGGAAAGTGATATTCGCCAGTTGAAATACAGCAAAATGCTACGCTTTGTAATCCATTTTTTACGGCTGTTTCCAAGCAAGAACGATAGCATGAAGCTAATAATTCTTTGTCCCTTTCAGTGACTTTACCCTGTATGATTGGGCCTACCGTATGAAGTACATATTTACAAGGTAAATTAAATGCCGGCGTTATCTTCGCTTTCCCAGTAGGTTCTTTATATCCCTGTTCTTTCATTAACTTTGCACATACTAACCGCAACTGAACTCCTGAATAGGTGTGAATCGCATTGTCAATACAGGCATGACAGGGACAAAAGCAGCCGAGCATATCCGAATTAGCCGCATTAACAATAGCGTCACAGCGGAGCGTGGTAATATCGCCTTGCCAAAGATAAATACCATTCTCAATAGGGCGAAGTTCCGATAATTCTGTAACACCTTTGTGTGTTGTTTCCGTTTGCAGATATTCATCCTGTATCTGTAAGAAGCGACCGCTAATGGGTTCGGGCGGTCTTATATTCATAAGAGAACGCAGTAAGGCAAATTGTTCTTCATGTGTGACGGGTAATTCTATTTGAGCATAGTCCGTTCTTTCTTGTAAAAGTGTTTGAATCAAAAAAACTCGCTTTTCATCTTGTGTCATATCATGTCACCCATTTTATACAATGCCTTTCAGATATTTGCCGGTTATGCTCAATGGATTGTTTGCTATTTCAGCAGGTGTTCCCTCGGCAACAATTCGACCTCCGTCTATACCGCCGCCCGGTCCCATATCAATCACATAATCCGCATTTGCAATCATATCAATGTCATGCTCAATAACTACAATCGTAGCCCCATTTTCTATTAAAATCTGAAAAACTCCAATCAGAACACGGACATCCAGCGGGTGCAGCCCTATTGTCGGCTCGTCAAAAACGAAAAGCGTGCTTTCCTGTGATTTTCCCATTTCAGAAACAAGTTTCAACCGTTGTGCCTCACCGCCGGAAAGCGATGGGGTCGCTTCTCCGAGAGTAAGATAACCAAGCCCCATATCCGAAAGCATCTGTAATTTTTCTCTAACCTTTTTTACATCAGATAATTTTTTTATAGCTTGCTCTATCGTCAATGACATCAATTCCGGCAAAGAGATTTCGTCTTTTCCACTTTTGGAAATGCGCCGGATAGCCCGCGCTTCTTTTCTGTAACGCAACCCTCCACAGTCAGGGCAAACAATTTCCACATCAGGAAGAAACTGCACATCCATTGTAATTTGACCTGTACCGTCGCAGGTAGGACAACGCAAACTACCTGTATTATAGGAAAAGTCGCCTGTCTTTTTTCCAAGTGCTTTTGCGTCGGGAGTGAGTGCATAGATTCGGCGCAGGTCGTCTAATATGCCACTATAAGTAGCAACCGTTGAACGGATATTTGCTCCGATTGGCGTTGCATCAATCGTATTCACACATTCTATTCCATTTGCAGAAAGTGACTTAATATGTAGTGGCATTGCTTCGTGATTGAAATTTGCTTGTAATGCTGGAACAAGGCTTTCTAAAATCAATGTTGTTTTGCCTGATCCCGACACACCTGTAACTGCCGTTAGTTTACCTTTTGGAATCTTCAAATTGATGGAGTGAACTGTATGTAACGGACTTGTGGAAAGCTGTATAAATCCTTGTTCAAATATCTTGTCGGGATTAGTTCGATTGCGTACAATGGTTCTTTCTTTGCCGGACAAGAAACCGCCAATCAAAGAATCAGGATTTTTTTCGGCTGCGTCAATACTTCCGGCGGCCACAACTGAACCACCGTGTTCTCCTGCACCAATTCCCATTTCAATCAGCCAGTCGGCCGATTTCAGTATGCGTACATCGTGATCGACAAGAACTACCGAATTTCCGTGTGCGATCAAATCTTTAATGATTTCCAAAAGACCGTCAACATTGGACGGGTGTAAACCTATGGACGGTTCATCCAAAACATATAACACGCCGGTTGTCCGATTTTTCACAGCTTTTGCAAGTTGAACCCGCTGCCGCTCGCCAGTTGAAAGTGTAGATGCTGCGCGGTCAAGTGTCAGATACCCAAGCCCAAGATCAATCAGCCGATCTGCGGAACGCAGAAATTGTGTAGTAATGCTTTCTGCAACTTCTTTCAGCATATCCGGCATAGAAAAAGGAATATCACGCACCCATTGCACAAGTTCATTCAATGTCATTGCGGTAGCTGTTGGCAAATCTAAACCGCAAAGCAAGGTGGAGCGAGCACGATCATTCAAGCGCGTACCATGACAGTATTTACACGGTAAAACGCTTAAATACTTATCTATTCGTTCAATACCTTTTTCTGTTTCAGCTTTATGTAACGCTTCTTCAACCGCTTTGTGAGCATTGCGATAAGTACAGTTGAGATCGAACATTTTTCCGTTTTTAGAGGGAATAACAATATATTTTTTAACTTCTTCGCCCTCGTAAACGATTCTTTTTTCTTCCTCTGTCAATTCAGAAAAAGGAACATCAATACGAACGCCCAATTCACCGGCTACCCGATACATCCATGAAATACCAAACATATTCCAAGATTCAACCGCGCCGTCCTCAAGCGTTTTTGTTTGATCGGGAACAAGTTTATTGTCGTCTACTTCTCGAACAATTCCTGTTCCTGCGCAATGAGGACACGCACCGTCGCTGTTAAATGAGAATGCTTCAGCACTTGGCGGTTCAAATTCTACACCGCAGGTCGGACAAATCAGTTGTTTTCCTCTTGCTACATCTGCGGTCGGTGAAATCGTATGACCGTTGGGACATTTGTGGCTTCCTAATCGGGAATACATAAGCCGAAGAATATTGAGTAATTCCGTCTGTGTGCCAAAGGTGCTTCTCACATCTGGCATTGCCGGTCTTTGGTGCAGAGCAAGAGCAGCAGGAACATTCTCAATACTGTCTATTTTTGCTTCAACCGCTTGTGTCATTCGTCTGCGCGTATAAGCTGAAAGTGCCTCTAAATATCTTCTTGAACCCTCTGCGTACAATACGCCTAACGCAAGTGAAGATTTGCCGGAACCAGACACTCCGCAAACAGCAACCAATTTTCCGAGAGAAATATCAATGTCAATATTTTTCAGATTATGAACACGCGCACCTCTTATTTTTATGACATTGGAATCAGTTTTTTCTATTGTTTCAAAGCTCATATATTCTTACCCCACGAAAAGCATATCAATATCACCATTGATACAAAGCGACTTTGATTGCAAGTCTTTTGGAACAACTGCCTGTCCCTGATTAACACATATATAATAGGCGTTAGGCCATGTAAGTGACATACGCCAAAACGGATATTTGATTATTCCCGGCGTATTCATACCAACCCCTAATTCCAAAAACAAAATATTATCGTTTCTGTGATTGTGCAAAAACTCTGAATAACGGCCGGACGCCGCATACCATCCGCTATCTTCAACAAAGGTTTCATCACCGCGGAGATTCATTGACATAGGTTCTCCGCAAAGCGGACAACGAGGGATAAGCTCGTCAGGCACAACTAATTTCCAGCTTGACTTTTTATTCAAATCAGGCTGAGTGCCTTTTTCGGAAAGAAATCCAAGTGATACGAGCATTTTTTCAATCTCGTTCTTATTGTCGTATGTATCATGGTGACATGGTTTCGAGCATTGGAAAAGTCCGTAATCGCCCTGCGTATAAAACAAACGGTTTTTATCAAAGCCGCTTCGCTGAAAGCAATGGTCTACATTAGTTGTTAAAACAAAATAGTCTTTATCCTGTATTAGTTGAAACAGCTTGCCGTAGGTCTGATTCGGCGTAGGCATATAGCGATTTATATAAACCAATCGGCTCATAAATCCCCAATATTCATTCAATGTTTGGAATGGGTAAAACACTCCCGAATACATATCATGAAAGCCATAGGCTTGCTCAAAATCGGAAAAATATTTTTGAAAACGATTCCCGCCATAGGTAAATCCTGCCGCCGTGGAAAGTCCTGATCCTGCGCCAATGACTACCGCCTGCGATTCATAAATTTTCTTTTTTAGCTGTTTTATATCAGCTTTCATATCGAAAGCCCTCCGTATTATACTTCTTGCCGAGGGTAAACCAGCGTCCAAGATTTTCGCCTATGACAAAGTAATCATTGCTAAAATTATCCCAACAGACAGGCTTCAATTTCGCAAAATCAAGCGTTTTTCCGTTTGGCTGTAAAACCCGTTTATCAATAGACACATTTTTTACCGTTCCGAGCACTCTTAATGAAATATTATCCTCCTGCGGATCGATTCGCAGAAGCTCACATTCCATTGTAACGGGAAGTTCCTCAAAATAGGGGGCGTTTACAAAATTGCTTTTTTGAACAGTAAGTTTTGTGCGTTCCAATTTGTTCGGAACTTTTTTGCCGCTGACCGTTCCCAAGTAATCGCACCTTTCCAAAGTTTCCTTTGTTACGCAGGAAACGGTAAAAGCCTTTTGCTTTATAATATTCTCGGTTGTTTTTCTGACTTTATAAAGATTGAGTTCAACAACCTCCCAAGTAGCGGTAACACACCAAGTCGCAATCATTGCATTGGGCGTTCCGTCCTCGTTGTAACTGCCGATCAACAAAACAGGTGTGGGTGTTACTCCGGCTCTTTGTCCCATATTGATTCTTTCCACAATCAATTCCTCCTCATTCTTATTTTAATATTAGATAATCGTTCATGTCCGTAAATCCAAGTTTTTCATATAATGATCGCGCACAATCAGAAGTTTCCAAATATATCTTTGTGATTTTCCTGTGCCTTGCCTCACGGATAAGCGACAGTATAATTTTCTCGCCTACGCCGTGTTTTCTGTATTCGCTTCGGGTATAGATGTTCATTAAATACGCACATTCGCCGGACGGGTTATCGGGGGATGGCATTTCTTGATAAAAGCAAACGCCGCCGCAACCAATGATATTTCCCTCATTCTGTGCAAATACTGCAAAATGGCTGCCTTCTGCAAGTGCTTTTTGATAGTATTCCTGATTCGCTTTTTGCAGCTCATAACAAGGCTTGTTTTGCAAGTGAAACACCTGTTGCAACACTTCCATACGCCACGAAATTAACTGCTCCAAATCATGTAAATCAGCAGTTCGTATTTCTATTTTCATGCTGCAACACCCTCTTTCATAATAATCGGTAGAGCTGCTGTATCAACCTTTCCGTTTTCATTCAAAGGGATGTCTTTCATCCGAACAAAAAATTCAGGAATCATATATGCCGGTAAGAATTGAGATAATTCTTCTTTTAATGAGGAAAGAGAAATTTCCGTTTTCGGCACAATATACGCTACCAGATAGGCATAATTCTGTTCGTCTTGATATGCTTTAATAACGGCCTTTTCAATTTCATTACACCGGCATATAGCGCTTTCAATTTCTGTCGGTTCAACACGCTTACCCAAAATCATAACTTGACTATCTTTCCTATGAAGAAAAGCAATATTCCCGTCCGGCAATAAATATCCCAAATCTCCGCTTCGGTAAATCCTCGTTCCGTCTTTTTGTGTAACAAACGCTGAATTTTCTTTTTGACGATTTCCAATATATCCTTTTGATACACCGCCACCCGTAATACAAATCTCGCCAATCTGACCGAACGCTGCGGGTAACATATTATTGTCAAGGATTTCAATAGAACTGCCTATTACAGCTTTACCGATCGGATATGTACCGTCATCAAGGGGAATTGTTCCATTACACTTAAAGTAGGACGCACAAACCGTTGTTTCCGATGGGCCGTAAGTGTTATAAACGCTTACTTTATCTAACAAATTTGATACATAGCTTGCACGCAATACATCGCCTCCGCTAATTAACAGCCGAAGGCTTGTCGGTAAGTCTTTCAGACGGTTCATTTCCGCAAGAAGATAAGGAAAACCGCTTATCATCGTTACCTTATACTTTTCTGCAAACTCCATTAAGCTGTGGATTTCATTTTTGACCTGTGCGGGTGGAATTGCTAAAACTGCTCCTGAAAGTAGTGAGGTAAATACTTCTTCGACGAATATATCAAAAGAGCAAACCGAGTATTGAAGCATTACATCAGTCGCAGAGGGATGAAACTCATTCTGAAATGCTCTGACATAATGACACACATTTCTGTTTTCAACTGCAACGCCTTTGGGTTTCCCGGTGGAACCAGAGGTATAAAGTATGTATGCTAATGATTCAGCAGTAGAAGTAACAGGAAAAGCAGGTATAGCCTCATCTATTTCTAATCCCTTTTCTACAAAAATAAGAGGGAGTGAAGTGAAGTTATCTGCATAGATTTTATGTGTGATAATACAATCAGCACCCGAATCTTTCATCATAAAATCTATACGATCTATTGGAAAATCGGGTTCAGCCGGTATATATGCCATTCCTGATTTCAAAACCGCAAAGATAGCTGCTATCATTTCTACACTGTGATCCATAACAATGCCGACACGCTTTGCGCCTTCCGGTAGCATAAAAGCAATCCTATCAGCTAAACGGTCAAGCTCTCTGCGAGATAATGTTCTATACTCATCTATTACTGCAATGTGTTCAGGTGCAAAATTCAACTGCTTTGTATAGCAGTTGTAAATGATATTTTCGATAGGTTCTGTATTCATAGCAAATCCTCCTGATAAAAACTACTTGACATCTTTCGGTATATTTATTATACTATGTTTACGGATAAATTCAAGTACGCAGATTATTCTTACTTAGTACGGTGTACCATACCATAAAGGAATTTAACAGAAAGGATAGTAGCTTGAATATGAAAAATGAAATGACATATGAGGAATATATGGAAAAGGTAAAACAAGGTATTCTAACGGACGCAGGTAATTGCCCTGTAACGCCCTTATTGGTTATGCTTCAGGGAAAATGGAAATTTCAGATTATCTACGAACTATGTATCAAAGATCCAATCCGTTTTGGAGAGTTAAGAAAAGCGATTAGCGGAATCACAAATACTATGCTCACAACATCTTTGCGTGAATTAGAAACAGATGGTTTAGTTTCTCGCATCCAGTTTAATGAAATTCCACCGCATGTAGAATATTCGCTTACAGATAAGGGGAAAGCCTTGCTTCCAATTTTCTACGAAATGACAAAATGGGGATTTGAGTATATTCCATAATAGTTTTTATGTAATAAGTCGCTTGCTAAAAAATTGCAAGCGACTTATTTCTTTTAATACGCCGATACACCATAGCCATAGATAACGCTGCTGCCGATTGAATAACTGTTTTGTTTGCAGGCGTCGCCGGAATTGCCTTCCACGGTGTAAATAGTTCCATTTTCAACACGCTCGACAATTCCCACATGGTCGGCCTCTCCGTCGCCCTCCCAATCAAAGAAAATAATATGACCCGCAGACGGTGCAAAACTGCCGTCCTGCCAAAGTCCCCTTTCCTTAAACCAGTTAGAACCTTGAATACAGCCTGCAAATTTCGGGATAACGCCTGCGTCGATATAGCCGCACTCATTCGCACACCACGAAACGAAACAGGCGCACCATTCCACACGGGAGTTAAAGCCGTACCACGACCAATAAGGCTCACCGCCTACATTGCCGATCTGCGAGAGCGCGACCGTTACAATCTCGCCGTCGCCTGTGCCGATACCGTAAAGAACGGCGCTCCACATACTACGGTTTTCGTCGGCAAGAAGCTCGGCAAGCTGCTTTCGCTGGTCTGCATTGAAATTGTACTGATCCGCCATTTCCTCGGCGGTCTTATGGCTGACCGTGATATACAGATAGGTTCGTGTAACGGTGGTCGTTGTTTCCACAATATTCCCGTGGCCGTCGTCGGTTTCGGTAATCACTTCCTCGGTCTTTGTTTCGGTTCGGGAGGATATTTCATTCATCTGCCAGAAAATATCTTTTAGAATCGCCTTTTTGGAATCGTCCATCGTGGCGACCTCCTGTGCACCCACGGGGTCGGTGGTCGTCTTGACCGCATAAACGGCAAGCACTTCCAGCCATACGGCGCGGGAGCCGGACATTTCCAGTACATCATAGGAAATATTCGCCTTTGTCGTGTCAAGCTGCTGTTGATAGTCTGTATTGATTTCCTGAACGACCGCCTGCATAGTCTGACCCGATCCGCTGTCCTCGTTTGAAAAGAAGATACCGAAGCACGAGCCGACAAGCAAGCCAATCAGACAGATAACAATAATCACAACCACCGCAACCCAGCCCCCGGCGGCAATAGCGGAAATCAGCGCCTTTGTTGCGGCAATAATCGCCTTGACTGCCGCAATGGTCGCTTTAACCGCTACTTTTACAGCATGGGCAGTAGCCTTTGCAGTAGCTTTAGCCGCCTGTGCCGCAGCTTTGGCGGCCTTTGCCGTAGCCTGTGCGGTTTTCTGCGCCGTTTTTGCTGCCTGCTGCGTCGTCTTGATTGCCGCTTTGGAAGTACGCTCGGCGGTCTTAACGATTTTCTGCGTGGTCTTGACCGTACCCTTTGTGGTCTTGACGGTTGCCTTGCCCGTGGATTTCGCCGTCTGCTTAATGGTCTTGCCGCTGTGTTCCACCGTCTTAATGGATTGTTTCGCAGGTTCAGCAGAACGGCGAACCCTCTGCATAGATTTTTGAGCCTGCTTTTTCGGGAAGTCGGCTTTCTTTTGCTGAAAATGGTCTTTAACTTTGGAAATATTCTCTTTGGTTTCCTTTACGCCCTTGCGCCCGAACTTGTCAAGCCGGTGGACGGTTTCACGGGCAGCGGTTTCCGTCCCGCCCGAAACACGGTCGGCGGCGTACTCATCGAGAGAGTTCTCCGCAGAATACAGACTGTGATCCGCTTTGTCTTTGGTACGGATATAGGCATCTTTCATTCGCTCGGCGGCAACCGCCGATTTATCAATCGCCTTGACTGTCCCTTTTGCAACCTCCCTTGTCTTTATTTCAGGCATTTTCGCCCACCTCCGCAGAGGGCGAAACAACCTTTTTCGCTACAACGACCATGCGGCCGTTCTGTCTGCTGTATTCGCAGGTAGAAAGGGTTATCAGCTTGTCGCCGTATTCTGCGGTCACGCCCGTATCATAGAAAGCAAGCTCCTTGCACTTTGCGATAAAGGCGTCGAAATCTTCCGCAGAATCCGCATTGACAAAATGATAATACTTAAAGCCCTGTTCGGAATACGCCACGGTTTTGAACGCTGAAATAACTTCATACTCTCCAAAGCCGGACAGCGTATCAAAGCGGATTGTTTTGTGCTCCCTGTAAAAATCCTCGTCGGCATATTTGCAGAGATCGGCAAACATACTGCCGTTATTCATATGATGACCGTAAATAACGCAGTTGTCGGAAAGTCCGAGGTCGCAGTTTTCCTGCACATAGGGAACGCCGTAATCGCTGTACTGCTTTTCAAAGCTGTGTTTCAGATAATAATTTGGGTTGTCAACAGTCTGCATAACGGGATAGTCGATGTTTGTTCCCTCAATGGAAATCCAGCCCACAAAATCGCTGTTCTGCTCATAGACCGCAGCGTACTTTTCAAAGGCGGTTTGTTCGGGCTGCGGAGGTTCGCTTTCCTGCGGCTCATCGGCGGGCGGTGTTTCGTCCTGCACAAGCGCGGCGATATTATCAAAGGCTTCGGCGCTCTTTTTCTCGTCCGCATACTGCCGATAGAGCATAACGCCGGAGAAAAGGAAAAGGGCGGCAAAGAAAGCCGCCCCGATCATCAGATATTTGCTTTTCATATAAATTGTCCTCCTGTTTTGGATTTAAGAAGCGTCCCCGCCGCCGAACACACCCTCGCCGGGTTTTGTCGTCATAAGCTGATACAGCTTTGTATCTTTCGGAAAGCGGTTGATAAAGGGTACAAGCGCCGAGCCGTATTTGATAAGTCCGCAGCCTGCGTCCGCATTGGTAACATAGCTCATCTGCTCGTCGGAGATATTGAGTAGCTTCGAGAGCTTGGAACGGTCGGAAAACGCCTGATTGAGCATAACCACAAATTCAGAGTTTGAAAGCATAGTGCTTGCCTGTACGGAATCGAGCAGATATTCCACATTCTGCGTAATGGCGGTCGGGTAGCCGTTTCTCTTTCTGAACTGCCTCCACGCAGAATTAAAGAAAATGCCGCTTTGCTCGTTCTCAAACACAACATGAAACTCGTCGATAAAGACATGGGTACGCTTGCCCTTTTTCCAGTTAAGCGTAACACGGTTCAGAATGGTATCGGTGATAACCAAAAGTCCCGTAGGCTTTAACTGATCGCCCAAGCTGTGAATGTCAAAGACGACAATCCGCTTGTCAAGGTCTACGGTGCTTTCGTGACCGAAGATGTCAAGAGAACCCGTGGTGAACAGTTCCAAAGACAGGGCAATTTCCTTTGCCTTTTCTTCGGGCTGTTCCAGCAGCTTGCTTCGCAGGTCGCAGAGGGTAGCGGTTTTGCCCGTCGCCTCGGTCTCCTGATATACAAGAGCCGTACAGCGGTCGATAATGGATTTCTGCTGCGGGCCAACGCCTGCCTTGTCAATCTGTTCTACAAGGGACATAATAAACTGCGATTTCTCCACAATGGGATTGTTCTCACCGTAGCCGTCAACCATATACATAGCGTTTAGTCTGTCTTTACCGCCTGCCGCCATATGAATGACGGTCGCCGTTTCCTCGCCCAAAGCCGCCGCCAGTGCGCCGAACTCATTTTCAGGGTCGCAGATCAGCACATCGTCCTCGGTGTTGAGAATCAAAAAGGCAATCAATTCTTTTGCGGAAAAGGATTTACCTGAACCGGGAACGCCGAGCAGAAAAGCCGACTGATTCAAAAGGTTCGCCTTGTTGCACATAATGAGATTGTGAGAAATGGCGTTTTCTCCGAAGTAAATGCCGCCCTTGTCCTGAACCTCCTGTACCTTGAACGGCATAAATACTGCCAAAGATTCCGTTGTGAGAGTACGAAAAGCATTGATTTTCCTTGTGCCGATTGGCAGTACGGTATTCAGGCCGTCGAACTGCTGGAACTTCAAAACGGCAAGCTGGCACATATGCTTTCTCGCAACGGACAGCACCGTTTCGGTGTCGCTGTCAAGCTGCTTTTTGTCGTCGGCGGTGATTACCATAGTAATGACGGCGAACATCATGCGCTGATCCCTCGTTGTCAGGTCGTCCAAAAACTCCTTGCTTTCCTTACGCTGGAGCTCCATATCATACGGGACGACTGCGGAAAAATTGTTGTTGGCGTTCTGCCTGCGCTGCCAGTTGGTAATGTTTGTTTCGACCCCTAAAAGGCGGTTTTCCACCTCACGCACCGCCTCGTCGGTGGGTACGGGTACAACATCAATCGACAACATCATATTGCGGTTAAAGTCTGTGAGCTCCGTTACCATACTGTCCTTGATATACGAAGCGTAGTCTTTCAAAAAAAGAACCCGGCAATATTTCTCGCCGAGCTTCAGATAATCGCTGTTCTTTTCCATAGAATCGGGACAGATATAGTCCTTGAAATCGTGTCCCTTTTTCATCATATCCTGCGGGTCGAAATGAAAGGCGGCTTCCTCGCCCTGACGGTAGAAGTCGTGAAGTACCCGCAGCTTTTCGCCTGCGTCAAGCTCCGTACACTTTGAGCCGAGGGCGGCAAAGTGGGAAATCAGGTCTGCGCCCACACGGGAAAAGTAGGTGCGGGCTTCCTCAATATCCTTTTTGGCAACGGAGATCGTGATATATTTCTCCTGCATAATGCCGTTAGCACCGGTGGCCTTGTCAAGCAGCATTTGATTGTATTCCTTGCGGTACACATCACGGGAATCGCCGCGCATAGGCATTAAAATCGACTGCTCAAAATTCGCCTTATTCAGCCTGCGGTTGTTGATGGTGATTTTCGTGGTGGCACCGGAATCCAGAGAATTGAGCAGTTCGGAATAGGCAAGAAACATCGCTTCCTTGTCCTCACGGCTTGCCACGAGGTAGTTTATATCGCTGAATTTATAGGTCTTGGAAAAGCGGTTTCCTACCTGAAAAATGCCGTCTTTCCAGATACGCTGAATCGGGATAATATCCTGCACCTTGCGGGGAACGGAATATCTCTCTTTATCCTGTTTCAGCAGGTTTTTTAAGGTCTTAATCATGCTTTACCTCCTGTATCAATTTTGTCTTTGAGTGCTTCATAGTAGAAATTCGAGGATTCAAAACGAATCTCTTTCGGCTCTAAAAGCTCCGAACGAATCCACGCCCAGATAAATTGCTCGGCGGTCATTCCGTGGTAGGTGATGAAACCCAGCGCCGCAAAGGGGGCAGCGCCGAGAATACACATCCACGACACGGTTTCCGTCCCGACATAGGGCTTTAAGAGAAAGTACAGCCCCACGGCGACAGCGACCGCCAAAATGGAAAATATGAATTGCCGCATACTTAACCCGAAAAACATAGATTCGGTATAGTTGCGGATTTCACGGTTGATCTTGACTTCCAAAATATCACCTCCCGTTATCGTTCCTGTTCGTCTTTGGCTTTCGGCTTCGGTTGCAGCTCGCGCGGGGTTCTGCCGTCAATTGGCTTGATAAAATCAATCTGCCCGGCGGCATAAATGGCGTTGCTGTTTAACTGCCTCTGCCACGCCTTATTAGAGGGCGACCAGCGGAAACCCCAGCTTTTGAGTTTACTGCGCTGTTCCTCGCTGGGTTTTTCGTCAAAAAGAAGCTGCAAACGGTTTTCTTCTTGATTGGCAACCGCTTCGCCGCCCTCAAATTTCCAGCCGACAAAACCCGTTTCCTCACGGCGTTCCAGACTTTCAATACGCTTTTTCAGACGGTTAATTTCTGCGTTGTTATTGGATAGCTCATAGGGAGCATACGGCGCGGTGATCCACGAATAATCGTTTTTTACGGCCTCGTCGATTTCAGCCGCCTTTTCATCGGAAATACCCTCAAAGCCTTTCATCGTACCGTTTTTGCGGTAATAGGCGTTGACCTTTTTCATATAGCTTTGCAGGTCTTGCCGCTGCTGCAATTTTTCTTTCAGCTTCGTAACGGCTTCGGGGTCGTCGCTGGAAATAGCGGAATTATTTTCGGCGGCCTCGGCCTTACCGCGGTAGTAGTCCGCTTTTTGTCCTGCCTCCACGGATTTTTCCATTTTGCCCCATGCGCGGTCACGGTAGTTTTTATCGGATTTGTAGGAATGGTGATCGACCAAAAGCGGCTGCCCCATAGGGATTGCCTCAACCATCTTGCTCGATTCGTGTGCAAGCTGGCTGCTTTGTTGTTCAAACTTTTCCGCTTTCTCGTTGTAGTAGTCGATTCTCCGTTGCTTTTTTTCTTCGTATGAGTTCATAGAATATCGCTCCTTACCAAATAAATAATTTTGAAATTCACATACTTTTTCTTTCTGCCTAACGCTCCATTTCCCGCTTTTTCCCTGACTGTTCCCGTTGGGAGAGATAGGGTATAAATTCTTCTTCACCCTCAATAATGCTGTATTCCGACCGCAAAATCGGGTGCGTTTCGCGTTTTTGGTGCTGTCTAATCAATTCAATAGCTTCTTCTTTCGTTGGCATACTTCCTTGTTGCATTCCGTCTTTGAAAACATAAAATCGTTTCATTGATATTCTCCTTTACAGTCCCATCATTTCACGCACAACACGGTCGGCCATTTTGACCGCGCCAACCAATACCAACATATTAAATACAAGTTCCCCGATATAGCTCCATACCATAGAAACCGCTGCGGCGTTCGGGTCAACCACGGGCGGGGCCGAAGCGAACAGGGAGAAGATAATGCAGGCAAGCACGATTATCGCGCCCTCCAAGCAGACGGCGGCATAGGATTTGATAAAGCTCTTGCCTACATTCTGCGAGGGTTCGCCTGCAAAAGCGGAGAGAGGAACAGGTGCAATCGCCGTGTAAAGGTACAACTTAAAGAATCTGCCGTAGACCGTCATTATCATAATGAAAGACAGTACCGTAATGAACAGGCCGCCGATCAGCGTCACCGCCCATAATGGGATAGATTCAAAAAAGCCGCAGTCCTCAACCGCCGTCACGATTTCAGAGGGTAAAACGGTTTGACCCGCTGCGCCGAATCCTGCGGCGGTCATAATGGTGGAAATAAGCCCCTGTACGATATTGAATAAAGCCATCATCAGTTCCAGACCGTAGGTGACGGCGCCCTTTGCCAGCGCAAAGCGGATAAAGACCTTTAATGCGTGCTCCGGCTTTTTCAGTTCTGCAAACGAGCCGCAGGTTTTCATCACGCCGACAACAAAGAACAGTACGAGCAGGGCAAGTCCTATCGCCTGCACCGCACCGTGAATATTGACAATAACATTCCAAATCGTGCCGCCCTTAAACTGTGTGGGTGATTGAGTGATAAGCTGCCATATCTCGGCAAGTTTGCTGTTCCATGTTTCAAGGGCATTTTCAAGATTTTGTACGACCCAGTTATCCGACAACAAAATCACCTCCCGTCCGTTCACGGTAGCCCTCAATTTCAATATCGCAGTCAACCTCGTTGCCCCAAACATCCCAGCCGTCCGCTTTTTCTCTTGCGAAAAGCTCTACACGGGGCAGGTCGCCCACAAGTTCAATGATTTTATCCCTTGCCTCGTCGGGCTTCTGACTGTGACCGCGCAAAGGGCTGATAATAAATTGGTGAACACGGTTTGATTTTCTTTTCGGGTGGCCTTTGGTGGCAAGCAGGCAGATTTCGGCGTTTCCTCTCGTCCAGAAACCTAAACCGTAAAACCAGCCTTTTCCGCTTTTGTTGAGTTTGAGCCAGACAAAGGCTACGCTTTTATACTCGAATCCCCATGCCTTAATTACCCGCAGCGCTTCCCGTAGCTGCGGGTAAGTCGCCCAAAGAAAAAGAATCGAATCCTTTTCGGATAGCTCGGAAACAGGCAGACGGCAAAGCTCGTCAATACTCATCGTGGGATAATGCTTTTCAGCCGCACCCTGTACGCCGTTTCGTTCATACCGCCACGGCGGGTCGGCGTAAATAATGCTGTATTTCTTCACAGCGTCCTCCTTTCAGGCATAGTAAGGGCAGGCCGCCGATTGCAGCCTGCCCCGTATGCCGTATTTTTCTGTTATCTGCTGTCCCGGTCGGGCGAATTGCGGATAACGCCGTACACATCGTCCACAAAATACCGTCCGGCAAAGGGATTGAATATTGCGTGACATTTCACGCCGTTATACTCTGCCAGATAGTCGTTGTCGCCCAAGCGCTTGATAATCGTCGCCTCACCGAGAACATGGGTTTCTCCCTGTTTCAGAGAGTGGATATAGCACTCGCATTTTTCCATTGCAATCTTCCTTTCTTTCAGCCGGTAATCAGGGTAAGGATTTCTTTTGCAAAGGTAATGACAATGCCGCCTGCAAGGGTGAGAAATCCGTTGGAACGCTGGCTGGGGTCGTGGGACTGAAAGGACAGGCCGACCTGCACAATACCCCAGCCGAGCAGAATCAAACCGACCGCACGAATCAGACCAAAAATAAAATCGCTCAAATTGTTTACAACGGTGATCGGGTCGCCTGCGGCAAAGGCCGTCATCGAGCAGCCGAGGGTAAAGGCAAGCGCCATAACAACGGCGCAGTAAAAGCGGAATCCCTTTTTCACCTTGCCGGGCATGGGCAGCTTCGTAGTGTTGTTGTTCTTATTGGTGTTCTTCATATTGCAATACCTCCTTAAATTGAAAACAGAGCTTCTATATCCTCATCGGAAAGAAGCTCGTAATCGGGTTCTGTTTCTTCCATATCGGGAATGTCCTCTGCGGGGATTCCCGCAAGGGAGAGTGTGGCGACGGCGTGTTCTGTCCCGCCGTGTTCATAGGGTGCGGCGCTGCCGTCTGTGGTAAGAGATACATTCGGGTGTTTCAAGATGTCGTATTTCTCGTCCATAATCGGCAATTCACCGCGGATAAACAAAAGGGCGCAGCGGTTATCCAGCATACGAACCTCGTCCGGCGTCATAAGCTCACGCCCGGAAATCTGATAGTTCGTGCTGTAATTGCCGTTACGCCCCGACGATTTGCCGTAGGTGTTGGTGTCTATTGTCGCCTTGCCGAGATAGGATTCAGAAATCAGCTTGTGGGTCGAGGTTTCGTTGCCGCCGAGGTAAAGGAACTCGTCGCAGTTGCCTAAAATGGATTCCCATTCCTTTTCAAACAAGGCTTTCAGCGCCGCTATATTTTGCAGGATAATCGAAACAAACACCTGCCTTGAACGCATAACCGCCAGAATTTTTGAAAAGTCGTCGGGCAAGCTGACATTACTGAACTCGTCCATCAGGAAGTGAACAGGGACGGGCAGACTGCCGCCGTACTTGTGGTCGGCAAGATAAAACAACTGCTGAAAAAGCTGCGTGTATAAAATGCTGACAAGGAAATTGAACGAGGTGTCATTATCGGGGATCAGCGCAAACAACGCAACTTTCTTTTCACCAAGCGACGGCAAATCCAATTCGTCAGTAGCGGTCAGCGCCGCCAGAGAGGACAGGTTGAATTTTTCAAGCCTTGCCGCCAGCGTGATTTGAATACTTTTCAGAGTCTTTGCCGAGCCGGAATGATAGTCCTTGTAATACTTCACCGCTATATGGTCGGGGTCGCGCATTTCCAGCCGTTCAAAGAGCTCATCCAGCGGCGAGGTGTATTCGTCCATATCTTCTCTGACATCAGCCGCACGCAGCATTTCCATAACCATCGGAAAATTCTGTTCATCGGGCGGCGCTTCATATTTCAAATAGAAAACGAGCGCCAAGAGCAGCATACTTGCCGCTGTGTCCCAAAACGGGTCGTTGGATTGACTGCCTTTCGGCGTCGTGCTCTTGAACAAGTTTGTTACAAGCCTCTGCACATCGTTGTCGTCACGGAGATACACAAACGGATTGTAGCAATGGCTTTTCTCCATATTAAGAAGATCAAGCACACGCACCTCATAGCCTTTTTGTTTCAGTAAATATCCCGTGTCCCGTAAAAGTTCGCCTTTCGGGTCCAGCACAACGAAGCTCGTATTTGCCTGACAGAGATTCGGTTTTGCATAGAACCTTGTTTTTCCCGCACCGCTGCCTCCCACAACAACCGTATTGAGATTGCGGCGGTGCTTTCGGCCGTCCAAACCTACACGCACATTCTGCGTAAAAATCTTGTTATCTTCCGGCTTTATCGCCCGGTATTTTTTGTTGACGGCTCTTGCGTTGCCCCATTTCGCCGAGCCGTGTTCTTCGCCCCTGCGGTAGTTGCGGCGGGACGATAGGAATACGCCGATAGAAAGACCGTACACACAAAGCAAAACGAGGACAGTTTTTACGCTGTCCCCGCAAAGCTCTATATGAAACGGGTCGTTCATTGCCGCAGGAAACCGGGCAAGAATTTCGGGCAGTCCTCCGTGTGCGGCGGGAGCGATCAGCAGACCAAGCCACACAACGGGGAGAATCCCGAACAGACAGAGGACAAGAGGGTTATTCCCTCGCTTCATCGTTCCTGCACCTGACTTTCTTTGTCGGGGCGTCGATTGCTTTCAAAAGAACCTCGTCAACAATATCGGTGGGGCGTTCTTCTTCCAGCAGGTCGTTTCGCATTTCATTTAAGGCATTGATAACAACGCCGTGTTCGTAACGGTCGAGGGTCAACACCCGTTTTTCTGTTTTCTCCATAATCAGCGCTCCTGTTCCGTATGGCGTGGCGCTTTGCTCTGTTCCAGCGACCTTGCCATTCTTGCGGAAATGTCAAAAGCTGTGTCCCGAATGTCGGAGAGTTCAGCACGAAGCGTCTGCGGATCGGCTTCCTGCATATCTGCGGGAATATCATCAAACGCATAACGGCTGACATCTACACCGAATTGCTTACCGAGAATATATGAAACAGCTTTTGCCTTAAAATCAGCGGTTTCGGGGGTACTGTCACCTGCACGCACAAGCTCCGCTTCGGCCAATGCTTTGGAAACGGAACAAAACAGGTCGTTTGCGGGAAGTCCTCGGCAAACAAAAATAGCCTGCTGTTCGGGGTCATACAATGCGCCCATACCGTCGGGCAGCTCATCGACAGACTGAATCGGCACAGGCTTTTTGTAAATGAGAGCGCCGAGCAAAGCCCTTTCGTCGTGGGAAACAGGCAGCTGCGCTTTCATGCGGGAAGTGGTCTGCGAAATGTCATACACACGCTTAATGTTGTAGGAAACGCCGATACTGCCGTCGTCACGGGTGTACTCGCCGTTAGATTCCACGATTTTGATAGGACGGCCAAATTCCTGCCTCTTAATATACACGCCCTGATCGCGCCAAAAATCCTTGTCGCCCAGCCTGCGGGCGTCGGGTTTCGTCGCCAGAATCAACAGGGCGTTGGTAGCGGAGTAATGACGGAAATTTGCCTGCACATCCAGATAGTCACGGAACTTGCCGCCGTCTGCGCATACTTCCTCGGCGGTGGCGTCAGCAAGGGCGTAAACCTCGTCACGCTCTGCCTTTTTCTTTGCCACCCAAGCCTCTTTGTCAAAATCTTCGGCTTGCGGGGCGGGTTCAAAAATATCGTCAAAATTGCTCATGGGTTATCTCTCCTTTGATTTGGGTTTCTTTTTTCGGGACGGCTGCTTGTGAGTAGTCGTCTGCTGTTTGGTCGGTTTTTTTGATACGGTGGGTTCTTCTTTGGCGGGAGCCGCCGCCTCTTGCTGTTTCGCCTTGATTTCCCGCAGTTCTTCACGAACAGAGGGGCGTTCTTCGGGCGGTTTAACAGTACCCTCGGCGGTTCTGCTTTGCTTCTTTGAGATAGGCGCGGACGGATGGGATTTCTCCGCCGCTTTCCCAAAAGAATTATTTTTGCTGACTTCGGGATTCTGCGGCGCCCGTTCTTCTTTTTTCACAGGCGCGCCCATTAAATCATCAAGCAGGCGGTCGTCGGCCTCCTTATCGGGCTTTTCCTGTTCGGGAGCAGAGGGGGCAGCGGTTTTCTCGGCTTTGGATTTTTCAATATCACGCTTGATAGAAACGGTATCGACCGCAGCCAGCTGGAAGCGTTCCACAATACGGTTGATTTTTGAAGCGTCCTCGGCACGAACCATAATATCCACCATACCGTCAGCGGATTTTTCTTTCCCGCGCAGAGCGCAGTAAACAACGCCGTATCGCTTGGCTTCGGCGGCAAACTGTTTCAAATGTTCCTCGCTGACGGTGAACACTTTCAGTTCCTTGCCGCTTTTGAGCATGGCGGTCAAACGCTGCCTGCCTTTGGTTTTGTTTTTATCCCTGTTTTTCAGAACAGTATAAATCATAGCGGCAATATTTTTCGCCGCAGAGCCGGTCAGCTTTAAGGCAACTTCCGTACCCTCTAAACTGATCCTTACAATCTGTTCCGCTGCGTCACCGGAATTGTACATGGTCGGTTCTCTCCTTTCTGTCATTTTGTTTGTCCTCTCGGACAGCTTTGATTTTCTCTTTGATAACGCCGGAGCGTTCGGCTATATCGTCACATAAAGATACCTCCTTTCGCAGAGTGGCAAGCTCTTTTGACAATGTGGATATTTGTTCTTTGATTTCCGCTGCCTTTTGGGGGTCTGCTTTGACCGCCGCCGTTCGCTGCAATTTATAAAGCTGCTTTCGCTCGGCGGTCAGAGTGGCAATTTGGCCTTTTACCTCGGATTGATACGAAAAAAGCTGCTCGGCGGTATCAATACGATTTCGCACAAGCAGCCTTGTTTCGGCGGTGATGTCATCCAGCTTCCGCAAATCCTCACGCAAGAGAAAATGAAGCCGCCTATTTTGTTTCGGATTGTTTTTCGGGAAGATCCCCAGCAGGTAGCAGTAGTGAAAATACAGCGCCCGAAACCCTGTGATTTTGCGGGTCTTTTCCAAGCTGCCGAACAGCCGAATCCGTATCACTTGACGGGGCGATTCGGACGGTTTCTTTTCAGCTCGTGTCTGCGACAGAATCCGTCTGCGGATTTGTTCGATGGAATAGTCCTCACCGAAATTCCGTATCAGCCTTACAAAGCGTTCCTTGCCCGGCGACCGTACAGAAATATCCTTGCCGATCTTGACCTCATAGCCTTTCTTCCGCAGATTATCAAAAAACTGCCGTTCGGTCATAGACTGCCGTATGGCTTCGTCAATATCGGCGCGGATCAGCCCCCGCCAAGTGGGTCGCTGTTCCTGCTCGGCGCGCCATTCGCCGTATTGCTTGGCTTTCCCGTACTGCGGGTTTTCAATCACCGATAAACGGTACTCACGGCAAAGTTCATCGGAAACGGTCTGCATATCGTGATAATCTTTTTTGGTGCGGTGATATTTGATTCCGTCCACAAATGACACCGTATTCAGCACAAAGTGATTGTGCAGGTGATTTTCTTTGTCAAGGTGGGTTGCAACAATCACCTGATAACGGTCGCCCCACAAACGGGCGGCGAGCTTCATGCCGATTTCGTGCGCCATTTCGGGTGTAGCCTCGCCGGGAGCAAAGGATTGATACCCGTGGTAGGCAACCGTCCCGTTTTCTTTGCCGAACCGTTTTTTCACGGCAAGCATTTCATCACGGGCGGTCGAGGAAGAGCAGTTGATACCCGACACAAAACGGTGAACCACGGTGCAGTCCTCGTTATCCGCTTTCTGTGTTTTTCGGAAATTGACCGCATAGCGGATCACATCGGAAAGCTCCTGTCCGTCCTGTTCGGTCATATCTTTATCGGTATAAAATTCCGGGTTCGTTGTTTTATCGGGATTCTCCACATAGACGACCACCTTGCCGAGCCAGCCTTTCACACGCCAGATTGAAGTTGTCGCCATACCGCTATTTCATCGGGCGGGGCAAAATAACCGCCTCGGTGATTTTCTTGATAGCCGTATCAATCTTACGGCAGGCCTCGTCGTACCTCTGCACATCGAGAACATTCAGGGTGTGCGCTTTGACGGCAATCTGATTCAGGTTGTTGCCGATCCCGTGGAGTTCCCTCATCATGGCGTAGTAATCGGGCGGCGGGGCGTCCTGCGGTTCAAGCCCATTTACCAAGTGCCGCAAATACGCCTCACGGGAAAGACCGCTGCGCTTCACTTTCTTTTGAAACGCCTCGGTTTCCTTTTTATCGAGCCAGAATTGAATGTGAACATTGCGTTTTCTCATATCTTCATCGCCTCCTTGTTCAGTTCGTTTTGAATTTCAACAATACGCTTGCCGACCGCATACACAACGGGAATCGTCACGCCGTTGCCTGCCTGCTTGTAAAGTTGGGCGTCGGAATTGACGGCGGCAGCTTTATCAAACATATCATCGGAAAAGCCTTGCAACCGCCAGCACTCACGGGGCGTCAGCTTGCGGATTCGTCCGCAGCCAAGCGGCACGCCCTGATTGCAGGAAGTATCAAGCGTCTGCGCACAGCCCTTACCTACACGACCGCGGCGGGTATTACTGTCAGGGAAAGCAAGGTTGATACTGTCGCCGCACTTCGCCTCGGCATATCCGGCGGCGGTGGCGTTCTTTATTTTCAGAGCGTGTTCGCAGGAATCGCAGGCACAGAGGTGAACGCCGTGTTTGTCCTGCGTATTCAGGCAAAAGGCGGGTTCGCCGCACTCTTTGAAACGGCGGCCGTTCTGCCTCTTGTTCTCACGGTCGGGGGTCAGCACAGCGCGGCAGCCATAAAAAACGCCGGAGCTTTCGCCCCGGTTGCTTATTCCGATTTTGTTGTAGCCTGCAATCAGGCATTTGGTGTAATCCTGTTCCCGGATTTTCGCTTCACCTCGTTTTAACTGAATCAGCGCCGTTTCCTCGGTGCGGTCGGGACAGTCTGCGCCCATACAAAGCACGCCCGAATTGTCGCCGCTGCGGTTTCCGATTCCGCTGTCATATCTTGCTTTGATACAGCGGGCGTTTTCCGTCAGCTTGGGATTGCCTTTGCACAGGTCGATAAAATACATTCCCGTCCTGCCTGCAAAGCCGCCGCCCTCGCTCATCAGCGTACAGCTTATGCCTGCGGGGTCATAAACACGCTTGCCCTGCGTGCCGCCGATTAGCTGTATAAGAGCCTTGCCGTCGCTTGCGGTGACAGGAAATATTTTTCGTCTACCGTCGGCTCTAAAATGTCGATAAGCGACAAGGTAGATTCGTTCTCTGTTTTGAGGAACGCCGTGGAAGCGCGAATTAAGCAGTCCGTATTCGATATGATAGCCGATTTCGGCCAACGAATTGAGAACGGTCGCAAAGTCCCATCCCCGATTAACGGAGAGCAGATTTTTAACATTTTCAAGGACAAGCCATTCGGGTCTATCTTCGGTTGGCGTGCCTTTGAGCAGTCTAATGATTTCAAAAAAGAGAGAGCTTCGTTTTCCGGCAAGCCCTCTTTGCCTGCCAGATACAGAAATGTCCTGACACGGGAATCCGCCTGCCCAAAGGTTGACCCTCGGCAGGTCGGCGGGTTCGGTTTGGGTAATATCTTCTCCATACCATTCGTCCTCCTGTATATCGTGTATGGCGCGGTAGCTGCGGTCTGCAAATTTGTCTATTTCGCAATGTCCTTTACAGACCATGCCGCAAAGCTCAAAGCCCTTGCGGAAACCGCCCACGCCGCTAAAAAAATCTAAAAAGGTTAAGGGTTCGGTCATTTGTCGTCGTCCTTTCCGTGCAGGCGGTTAATTTGAAACAGGCACATTGTTACAATGCCGATACAACCGCCGAGCATAATTCCGATGATGAAAAAGAGCAGTTCGCTCATACATACGCCTCCTTTCAGCGCATAAAAATATCGCCCTCGTTTCAAGCGGGGACGAGCAGATTAAGGGTTTCAGGGGCTGCCCCTGACAAGGTTTTGCCTTTGTGGTATCACAAAGGCGATGCTTGCTGGTATATCGCATAGCGTTCGTCCCATAGGCCGAACATCTTGCCACCGACCGAAATATATTCAGCGTTCATGCTCCCGCTGCGGGTTGAATGGGATTCCGATTAGCTGACCGTTAATCTTTGCCAAGTGTTCGGGATAGCGGAACATCTTTGTATAGCGGGCAAGCTGTTCATCGGAAAGACTGTCAAAGCTCTCGCCCCGGCAGTCGCAGATAAAGGCAGGGCCGCAGATGAAATCCACCATAACGCCGTCCTCGTTTTTTACGCTGCGGTTCGGCTGCATACCGTTGATTTTGCTTTCCTCATTGCAGACGATACAGACCTGTTCCTCAAACGGATAATAGGCTTCAATCAGTCCGTCAACGATTTTCTGCAAATCTTCAAGAGAAGTAGCGATTTCAGCGGTGCGGGCGAGTTTGCCCGGTTCCAGTAACACCACTTTGATTTTCTTTTCCTCACTCATAGCGGAAAGCTCCTTTCATCGTTCATAATCACGGCTGCGCTCGTTCGTCCTTGCGGAGAAATCCACCCCGACAAAGGAATCGGCGTCGAGGATATATTCGCTGTTATTCCAATTTTCCTCAACCTGCCTTTCGGCTTCTTCACGGGAATTAGCTTCGACCTCAACCGTCTTTTGCAGGGTTTCGGTAATCGTGACTTCATAGGTTTTCATCGTTCTTTGCTCCTTTTCCATATGATTCATAAATCGCTTTGGCATTATCGGATTGCGGAGAAAACCTGATACCGCACTCGTCCTCCAGCGCAATCAATAAACAGCGTAATTCGTCGCTGTCTTTTATACGGGGAACGGCAAGCACCGAGGGAGAAACGCCGAGCGCCTTTGCCATTTGGCACAACAGGTTTCGTTTCGGCGTCCTTGCGCCGGATTCATACTGTGCGATTCGTACATCGGCGCTGTCATGCGGAAAACCGACCGCCATACCCAACGCCTTTTGCGTCATACCGCGCAGCATACGAAAATGCCGGATTCGTTTGCTCGTATTCAATAGTTCTGTCATTTGTTATCGCTCCTTTACTCGCTCCTTTCGCTTGGTAATGGGTAGTCCGAGCCGCAGACACAGACAATCGTTGTAATCCTTACCCTGTGGGGGCGGCTGAATATCTACCGCGACCGCATATCTTTTTGACAGCAGGGTTTTGATTGTCGCTGCGGCAATCCGTCCCGTATTGTCGTTATCGAGCCGTAACACCACATTTCGGATATGCGGATAGTCTGCAAGATACTGAACAAGGGCGACGGGCAGACTGCTTTCCTCAATCTTGGCTTTCGGCTTATACACGCCTGCAAGGGAAAGCAGGTTTTCGTGTCGCCAGTCCTTGCCGTCCAGTTTTTGCATTGTCCCGTAGGACAGCAGATCGACCGCTGATTCAAATAGATTCAGCGTGCCGCTTTCGACGGCGGCGGGAATCCCAAAAGAATAATGCTTGTCGCTGCCGTTTGCGTCCCCGATAAAGTCCGAGCCGATACCGCGCAGATTGGCATAGCGGGGTCTGCCGTCCCGATCCTGACCGATGAACACGACATTGTGATAGGGATAGCTTTCATAAAGCCGTCCCGTACTGATACAAAAATCTATCAGGTCATAGTCAATACCTCGTCCATGCAGATATTCGACGGCATGGGTGGCACAGCGGCTCGCTTTTGGCAGAAGCAAAACTTTTTCTTTCGGCTTGCTCGGCGCAGGGGTATAGGTCGGCGGTGATACCGCAACATTACCCATAATCGTTTCAACCGCCTGCGTAAAGGGCATTTCTTTGACCTTGATTAGATAGTCCAGCGCCGAATAGCCGCCGATCCCACGGGAAAACCAACACCATTTGCCGTTTGAAATCTTCAAGCTGTCGTGTTCACGGGTGCAGTAGGTGTTACCGCCGAAATGAACAAGCTCCTGCGGCTCGTAACTTTTCAGATAGGTCAACAAATCCATTTCACGAGCTTTCTCCACAACCTCCGGCGGGATATATGGCATACTTTTTCACCTCCATTCTGAAATAGAAATAGCCGAGGGGCTTTCATTTAGAAAACCTCTCGGCTATGTATTACTGTTTTAGCGTGTCTGCCAAATTGATGATTTCTTTTTTCATTCGGTAGGCATATTTAAGTGTCGTATAAGCGCCTCCGAAATCCCTATATACATAGGCGATCAAGCAATCGCTCCCCTAAAAATTATTCATCGATAGGTAAATTCATAAACTTATTATGAATATCTGACATAACGCCATTCGCGCCAAGGGATTCATATTGAACCCACATATTTTCGTAATTATCACGGGTATAAAGCGGAGCTGCCCCTTTTGCTTTATACTTCTCGTACTGCTCGATCATTTCAGCATGAAGCAGAGCTTGTACACCGAGTTCAAGGGCTTTCTGTCTCTGTTCATTTTTCTTCATTCGAGCTAAAAGAGTTTTTTGACGATTCCCAAAATACCGCTTGAAGTCACAATGGTAACGATAATGTTATATATCATAATTAGTTCCTTTCTTATATAAGAAGATGATCAAAATCCGAGCCGCCAAGGTAACCGATTCCGAGACCGTTATCACGCTGAAAACTTGCAATAGCGGACATTGTTTTGT
>JAMPBF010000089.1 GCA_023666805.1 Bacillota bacterium | reverse complement strand
GACGAATGGTGGGTTCTTCCGCAACGCCGGGGCCGATAGGAGATACTGCGCCGCCGCCTGCGGTGGTAGCAGCAGTGGTAACTTCGGCTTCGCCGGAAGCCTTAGCAACAGCGATCTTGGTGATCTTAACCTGATGCGCCTGAACGGTCATTTTAGCTCCGTCAAGAGCAGTTACATGAGCTGCCGTAACCGTGAACGATACAGTACCGGATGCGTTTGCCTTGTATTCATTTGAGCTAAGCGAGTCAAAAATCTCGTCTCCATGTTCGGGATATCCGGCAATAATCTTTGCCCAAGTAGGATCATCAACCGAGCCTCTGTCGGAATATGTGAAGGTAATAACGTCGCCTGCCTCTACATCATGTGTGAAGGTATAGGTTACCCAGTCTTCATTAACACCATCGATCAGAGTTTCAGTTTCGGTGTAGTCGCCGCTTGCGGGAGCTTCGGGTTCTGCGCTGGAGCTGGAGCTGCCTGAGCCGCTCTCTTCTTCTTCCTTGGGCACGGTAACGGTAAGAGATGACCAAGTAGCAACGATAGCGCTGCCGCTTGCCTTGAAGGCGTCAATGTCGTCATAGGTATTGGTGGAAATTGTGAGAGCCTTATCGCCGCTCCAATATCCGTCTGCCTTTGTCTGCGTCCAGGTTACGTCCTGATTGTTAACCAATGTTTCATCGTCTACGCTGTCCTTTTGAGCCTTGATCGTCAAGCCTGTAACGGTTACGGTCAATTCGTCGCCTATCTCGTATGTATCGTCGATAGGTCCGACAGCATAGAAAAATGCCAATGCATTGCTGGCACCGTCGGTTGAGGCTTGAATTTTGCTGCCGTCAAGAGTAAGAGTTTTTACCGAGCCGCTGCCTGCGTAAGCGCCGTCGTAATTTTTGCTGTTGTCGCTTTTCGTGGACTCGACCTTAAGCATGAACTGGCTGTTAGATGTAACGTCCTGAGTTTGGGCAGGAGTGTCTGCAAATGCTGCCAAGCTCAATGAAGTTACGGCAAGAGCGGCTGCCGACAATGCGGCAACCATTTTTGTCATTTTCATGATCATTTTCCTCCATAATAAAATTTTAAGCATAATGAAAAGCAAGAAAATGCTTTTGTAGTTTGATTATACCATTCTTTCCAAGCGTTGTCAAGTATTTATGTCAAAAAAGATACCGCCATTTGCCTATATTTTGCCTTTTGCGGGATAACGTCAAATCTATATGTCCTCAATGATACGCTTTTAATTATCATGACAGATATAATTAATATCAGGGATATTTGTCAAAGGGGATAAGAACACAAAAAATCATTCCGCAAAAGGAGAACGAATATGGTCATTATGTACGACCTTTGCGAGCAGATCGCAAAGCACCGAGCCGCCGCAGGGCTTACCCAGTCGGGACTTGCGAAAAAATTGGGACTGACGAGAAGCGCAATAAACGCTTGGGAAATGGGGCTGTCCATTCCGCAGCTGAAATACGTGGTGGAAATGTCCCGAATTTTCAACATCACGGTGGACAGCATGCTGAATTCGGAAAAGGAATCGGTTGACATATCGGAGCTTGGAGAAAAGGAAAAAGCCCTTGTGATGACGCTGGTGGACTGCCTGAAGGAAAAGAGCGAAAAACAGCGCCGCAGCGGTCATCAAACCGAATACAGCGCTTAAATTTTTTGTGTCCTTCGGGATACCGCTAATACGCCTCCACCATTATCTCCTTCTTAAGCGAAAAGCTGAACAAAACGCATTCCTTCACCCTCAGCCCTAACATTTCCTCCAGCGCTTTTTTATATATCCGAAGCTGACCCTTGTATTCCCTGACAAGCTTTTCGGCGGTGGTGTTTCGGTTGGTTTTGTAGTCGGCAAGGACTATTTCCCCGTTTTCTATGAAAAACATATCGGCAACGCCCTGTATAAAGGACAAGTCTTCGTTGTCGGCAGGCGAAGCGTTTTCCCGTTCCATGGCGTTTATTGTTGTGAACAGGGGGAACTCTCGGCGGAGCTTTTCGGCACTTACCGCTCTTTTGGCAAGGGAGCTGTCCAAAAACGCCTGTATTTCCTCCCCGCTGACCGCCGCCCGCTCTTGGGAGGTGATCTCTCCCTGCGCTTCCAATCTTTCCAGCTCGGCTTCGGCGGAAGCGGCGGCAAAATCCAGCTTTTCCATTACCTTGTGGTAAATGTCGCCCCGCTCCTTGGGAGTGAGCGCCTTTCCCTCCTTCATAAACAGCGGAAGACCCATATAAAAGGCGGTGGAGACGGTGTTTTCACCCGACTGCTCCGCATTTACGCCCAATGCGGTGGCGGTGAATTTGGCGGGAGTTTTAACTGCGGCTTGATAGGGGTACTTATAGCCCAAGCGCCGCTTGACGGCGTTGAAATCTATCGGAGCAGCGATCTCCCGCTGCGGCTCCAAAGCCTTCGGGAGGAGCTTCGTGTCTGCGGTTATTCTCCGACGGTCAAAGGCGTCGGGATTTCTCAGGGAAGCGCCGTAGAGAAAATCAAAATAGCTGCCCGAGCGGTATACCGGGTTTACGTCCTCGTCCTTCCGTATGCCGATTTTAGAGGTAACTATCAGCTTCTCCTCCGCCCTCGTCATCGCCACGTACAAAAGCCTTAATTCCTCCCCCTCTATCCTGTCGTTTTCCGTATTCAAAAGCAGCTGGCGGGAAAGGGTGTTAAAGGTTCTTTTTTTCTCATAATCACAGATACATATCCCTGCGCCGCTTGTTCTGTCAAAGGCAAAGGGCTTGGTTTTCTCCGCTGCGGGAGGTATGCCGTTGGTGCTGCTGACGAACACCACGGGAAACTGCAAGCCCTTAGAGCCGTGAATGGTCATTATCTTCACCGATCTGTCGGCTTGCTCCTTAATGGCGGCTTGTGGCATTTCCAGCTTGCTGCGGCTGATATTCTTCATTACCGCCGAAAATTCTCCGGGGCGGGGATTGTTTTTGGCATAGTGGAGCAAGAGCCTCAGATTTTCCTGACGCTCCTTCCCCTTTTGCCCCACTCTCATAAGCTTATCCAGCTCGGTCACCGAATATATTTTTCGGATCAGCTCCTCGGTGACCGAATCGGCGGCGGTTTTCCTGAAAAGCCGCATATCCCGCAAAAATCTTCTTGCCTTCTCTCCCAAAGCGCCGTCAGTTTTTTCCGCCAAGGAAAGGCTTTTGTAGAGGGTGATTTTTTGAGAGCCCTCCGCCGCCCCGTCCCGTCCCAAAAGCTTAAGCTCCGCCATATCCTCCGCAGTAAAGCCGTAGGCGGGACAGGTCATGGAAACGGCGGCGGACAGGTCGCCGTTGGGATAAAGCACCGTTTCCAGCAAAGCCAAGGCGATCTTTATCTCGGTAAGGTCGGTGAACGCCTTGTCCCCCACCGAAACGCAGGGGATATTGTACTCCTCAAAAACCTTGCGGTAATCGCTGCATGTGGAATTTTTCCTGACCAACACCGCAAAATCGCCGTAGCCGCAGGGCCTTTCGGAATTGTCGCCGTTATGTACGGTGAAGCCCTCCTCCACCATTTGCTCTATCCGTCGGGCAACGTAAAGGGCTTCCCTGTCTCCCTCTCCCGTTTTGCAGTTTATGATCACCAGCTCCGACTTGTTTTCGGGGCGTTTTTTTATGCCTCTTGCCGCCGTCATATCCTGCCATTTTTCCCCGGTAAAGGTCGGCGGCGTAAAGGCTCCGAAGCACTTATTCACCGTATCTATTACGTCCTCGCTGCTGCGGAAATTGCTGTTCAGCGACAGATGACGGTAATCGGGGCTGCGGGAAAGTCCCGCAAAAATGTCGGGATTGGAGTTTCTGAATGCATAAATGCACTGCTTCACATCGCCCACAAGATAAAGGTTTTTTCCGCCGTCCGAAAGCCTTTTGAAGATCTCGTACTGAATATCGTTGCTGTCCTGAAATTCGTCCACTATTATATAATCGAAGCTGTTTCTGCCGTAATCCTTGCATCGGTCAAGGGACAGTATCTCCAATGCGTATCTCTCCAGATCGGAAAAATCGCAGACGCCCTCGCTTTCCTTGATTTGGCGGTATTCCCCGTCATAGCATTTTTCCAGCTCCAAAAGCAGGGAAAACGCCTCGCAGCATTTTTCCCTGTCCTGCTCCCCATTGCATATAAGAGCCGCCATTCGGCAGCAGGAGTTGATCTTGGCTGCCGCACTTTTTACAAGGCTGTCCTTGGCAAGCTCGCCCTTCAGATCAGGCAGGGGGGTAAGAGCCTTTAAGGCTTCCGAAAGACCTTCAAGGCTCTCTGATGTCAGGCTCTCCAGAGACGGCTTCAAATCCTTCAGGCTGTCCATCGCTTTCAAGACCGCTTCGGCTTGCTGAACGGTCGCTTTGCCGAAGCCTTCCCCGTCGGTATAGACCTTGACAAAGTCTCTGTACCGGTCTATCCGATCGGTATAGTCCGCAATGCTTTTTGCCGCCTTGTGCACATATTCCTTGAAAAACAGCTGCGGGGAGGAAAAATACTCCTCCTGATCCTTTCGCCACAGATCGGGGTTCGGGGTGTTGGACAGAAATCTGTGAAGCTCCTCTATCTCGGCTATAATGTCCGACTCCTCTCCCAAAAGCCTTGACGCCTTTATCTGCACCTCCTCGGGGTATTGGGTATACAGCCGCTTCAGGGTGTTTTCGTAGGCTTTTTTGGACAAGGTTCTTCCCCTTGTTTCATCGCAGACGGTAAAATCCTCGGGAAGCCTTGGCAGATAGCGAAGATTTTCCCTTATGATACCCAAGCAAAAGCTGCTTATGGTGGAAATGCGGGCATTGGACAGTCTCACCAGCTGATCTCTGAAAAATTCGTCCCCTCGGTTTTCCTCCATAAGTCTTTTTACTCTGCCTTCAAGGCGCTGTCTAAGCTCCGCCGCCGCCTTTTCCGTGAAGGTCACCGCTGCGATACGGTCGGCGGGGACTGTGTTGACCTTATCCGAGATAAGTCTTGCTATATGCTCTACCAGCACTGCGGTCTTTCCGCTTCCCGCCGAGGCGGAAACGGCGGCGGACTTATCGTCCCTGTATTCTACCGCCAAAAGCTGTTCATGTGTGAAATTCATGGCTTATTTTCCCCTCCCCGCAAATTCTCTCAGCTCCTTGTCGGGATCCAAGGCTCTCACTCTGAAGCCCTTATTGCCGCAAATCGTCTGAAAGCCGCAGTAGGCGCAGGGCGTTCTTCCGTCCTTTTCCAAGGGCAGGGAATCGATCTCCCCCCTTAACAGGCTGTAAAGCTTGGGCAGGATTATTTCTTTATCCACGTAATTTTGCAGCTCGCCGAATTTTTCGGCGGACAGGCTCAGCATTTTATTATAGGTTTTTCGAGGGGAGCGGGTTTTTTCCTTTATTGCCTTTTCCGCCTTTTCCGCTGCGGCGACGGCGGCAGGGTCGTCAAACACTGCGCCCGAAAAGGTGTGCTTTTCGTACCAGTTTTTTGCCTCCTCCTCTTCGGTTACGGGGCGGAAGCTGTCGAAATAGGCTGCGGCGGCGGGTCCTGCGTTGAAATAGCCCACCTGTGCGGGAATAAGGTGGGGCGCTTCAGCCTTTTCCGCAAAGAGATACAGCAGCATTTGCAGATCCGAGCCGCTTTCCACGCCCTCACCGCTAAATTCCTTGGCGTATCTTCCCGTTTTGTAGTCTATTATGCGGACGTATTTTTTTCCGTCCCGCTCCATACCGTCTATACGGTCGGCAATGCCGTATATCTCCACCCGACCGTTGGGCAGGGCGGCGTCGTTTATTATATAGCCGACCTTTTTCTCAAAAAGCTGCGGCTCAAAGCCGCCGTTCTCCATATCCGCCTTTGCCTGCTCCAACAGGGGCGGTATGCGGTGGGAAAGGCTGCGAAAGACAGCCCTCATTCTTTCGGGATAGGAGGGGTCCTTTTCCAGAGCCTTATTCAGCTCCCTCTCCACCGCTTTTTCGGCAATTTCCGAAAGCTCCTCGGCGGATCTGCCCTTGATCCCCTCGGAAAGTGCGGTGCGCATTATATTATGCACCGCCGTTCCAATATCGGCGGGGGACGCCGCAGCGATTTCCTCCTGCTCCCTCAGCCCTAAACCGTAGGTGCAGAAATACATAAAGGGGCACTGAAAAGCGCCGTTGAGGGCGGTAGGGGAATACCTGTCCATAGTCAGGAGCCGCCTTGCGGTGTCGGGTGAAAGAGAAAAGCTCCTTCTGCCCTCCAAGTAATCGGAGGCATTTGCCAGCCCCGCCTTATAGCCGCTGTCGGAGATCAGCTTTTCCAGCTCCTCCGCCGTCTGTCGGTCGCCGTCCCGATTTTCCGCCAAGGCGGTCTTTATATCGTCCTCGGTGTTTAAGAAAAGATCGAGGGGCAGAGCCTCGCAGGGTACGGCTGTCCCCATATTTTCCAAAAGGGGAGAGGGATTTGTTTCGCTGCCGACGGCGCTTTGGCGGCAATAGGTGATAATAAGCCGTTTGCCGTACAGCTCCATGGCTCTCTTGGCAAAATACTGCTCCTTGGACCAGCGGTTAAGGTTGGTATCGTACAGCTCCAGCCCCGCCCCGTTCAAGCTTTCTATCTCTCTGAAATTGAATATGCTTTGCAGGGCGCTTTTTCTCGGCAGCGCCCCTTCGTTTGCCCCCAATATGATCACCGCCTTGGGGGAAGCCTTTCTTGTGCGCTCTATGTCTCCTGCGGTGACGCAGTCCAACACCTGCGGAGGATTTGACAGGTTGACCCCCGACAGTATTTCCTCCAAAAGCAGGCAGTATTTGTTGCAGTCGATTTTCACGCCCTTTAGGCAGTACGCCATTGAGGAAAGCGCCTCGCACAGTGCGTCCCATATGCGCAGATTTTCCTCGGCGGCGTTTTCCTCCACCTCTATATAGTCCGTGCCCTCTCCCTCGCCGGTTTTCGAGCGGGCGACGAAGGTAGCCTTCAGCCCCTCCTGCTCCAAAAGATAGTTCATGAAAACGGCGGACAGCTCTGCGCCGTCGGAGGCGGTCAACAGGTCTTCTCTGAGCTTTTTCAGCGGCTCCGTTATCGCTTTTCTCAAGCTCTCCAAGGGATTTAAGAGCTTTCTCGGGTCATTGCTCCAATCCCTTTCCCAATCCTCTCGGGTAAGTCTGTGGCAGGCGGCGGCAGTACTCAGGCGGTATATTTCGCTGCCCGACAGCAGTCTGTTGAAATCCTCCCTGTTCTCGGAGGGTATGCGCTTAAAGCCGCTTTCTATAAGCTTTAAAAGCTCCGTCGGATCAAGCTCCAGCGCCTTTAAGACCTGTAAAACGAACGCAACTGCGGGTTTTTCCGTCATAATGCGGGGAAAGTCGCAGAAAAAGGGTATCTCCCCCTTGTCAAATTCCTCCGCCAATATCCGCTGATAGGAATCGTCGGCGGTAAGCACCAGAATATCCCTGTACCGATAGCTCCGCTCCATGACCAGTCTGTGTATTTTTGCCGCCGCCAGTCTTGCCTCCTCGTAGGGGGTCTTTGCCGAGTAGATCTCTATCGGGCTTTCGTCCCTGCCGCAGGCTCTGTAGCGGGTCTTAAACTCCCTTATCGTCAGAAAAGGGGCTATCTCCCGTATATCTCTTACGGTCTTGGCAATGCACAGATAGCAGGGTGCGCCCATATCCTCCGGCTCCGCCGCAAGGCAGAAGGTAAGGCTTTCGCAGCTGTCCGCTGCCGCCGACAAAAATTTCTTCTGCACTGCCGAAAAGCTGTCGAAGCCGTCGAAAAAAAGATGAGCGCCTTTAAAACAGCCATGCTCCCTTGCCAGCAGCGCCGCTCTCGACACGTCGTCCAGCTTATCGTCGAGATTTTCGGTAAGACTGCGGTCGTAGAGGCTGTATATCTTTAAAAAGTCCTCCGCCTTTTCCGCCAGCTCTCCCGAAAGATTTTCCTCCCGCTCCAAGATTTTGCGGTAATCCTCGGGAGAAACTCCCGCATTTCTGAAGGCGGCTACGGTTTTCAGCATAAGCCTGCAAAATCCGGGCGTGTTAAGGGTCTTGCCGTAGCAGACAAGACTTTCTCTCGCCGCCTCCACCGCCTTCCACATGGTTATCAGCTTTACCGCATTGTCCGCTGCGGGCTTTGCCGCCTTGTATTCCTTTAATATTTCCCGGGAAAGCTTGGAAAAGCCCGTTACCTTAACGTATTGGAGATTTTTCGCCCCTACGGCAAAGTAGACGGCTCTTTCTGCGTCAAAGGAAAACTGCTCGGGTACGAAAAGCAGACAGCTTTCCCCCTTTTCCGCCAGCGATTTGATCTTTTCGTATGCGGCGGCGGTCTTTCCCGTGCCGAAGCCTCCCAAGTACAGCTCTGCGTTCATTTTTACTCCTTTTGGTGATAACAAAAAAGCTGCCGCAATATTTTACAGCAGCTTTTAAAGCCTTATTCTTATCTTTTCTTCTTTCTTGTGACGGCGATTCCCGCTGCGGCTATACCTACGGGGATCAGGGCGAACAGGAAGCCGGTGGGCTGGTTGTCTGCGCCGCCGCTGCCGCCGCCGTTTATCGTCACTTGATTTCCGCCGCCGTTACCGCCGCCGTTGTTGGTGGGCTTTTTGGTGGTGGTGACCACATTGCCTGCGTTGTCGGTGCTGACGGAAGAGCCGTCAAAAGCAACGGTGGAGACTATGTAGGTGCTCAGATGCTGAGTGACAAAGCTTATCTTGCCGCCGTTTATCAGTGCGTTCATGTTTGTAAAGGTGTCATCGCTCTCTCTGCGGTAAACATAAAGGGGAGTGATCCCGCTGAACTGAGTAGGTATGTTAAAGGAAACGGAGACCGCATTTATGCCCGTCTGAGAAACAGCCACGCCCGAGGAGTTTACAAGGGAAATGTCGTAAGGCAATGCCTTGCCTTCGCTGATCGCCAGCTCTACCGCTCTGTTATTGGACTGAGCGGTATTCAGTGCGGTTATCTGAAGCCTTGTGCCGTTGGGCAGGGTGGCGTTGCTGAACACCTGTATCTCTGCGCCGCTTAAGGCTGAGCCGGAGCCTGCCGTAATGACGGGGGAGGCTGTGCCCGTGCCCGTGCCTGTGGTGGTCTCTCCAACATAGCCGTTTAGGTTGACGGTGGAAATGATGACCCTCATTCCCAGCTCGTATGTCACAAAGGATACCTCGCCCGAGGTCTGATTTACTATCTCGATAGAGGAATAGGAGGTGCTGGAAGCCTTGTAGAGGTAAACGTCCTTGCTGCTCTTCATCTTTTCGGGGAGAGCCATGGTCACCTTAAAGCTTCCTGTAACATCTCTTGCCACATTGCCTCTTTCCAGCTCTATCTCGTAGGTAAACGCCTTGTCGTCCTTAATGGCGCTTACCAGTGTGGGAAATCTGGAGGAAGCGTTAAGGAAAATTTCGTTGCAGGGGTCAACCATAAGTCTGTAGCCGCTCAGATCCACCGTGCCCCTTCTGTCGGTAACGGTGGTTTTCAAGGGCCAGTCGGTGGTAAGCTCCGATACCAGATCCTCGGGGGAGGTGGTGGTCTCGGGGGGAGTTGTGATACTGGGGTCTATGGGAGTGGTGTCTCTCCTGATCACAGTGACCTTTTGGCGGGTGTCCGTCCACCTGCCGTTGACCATTTTTCTTTCGTTAAAGGTTATTGCGGTGGTGGGAGTGTTGGCATTGAGCCAAACCACTATGTACTGATAGCCGTCGTTGCCTGCGTTCGCCGTCTTCCATGCCGAACCGTCGTTCCTGTCGGTGGTGGTGAGGGTATAGCCCGAAACGGTGCTTATGGTGGCTTCGTTATCGAATTTTAAAAGCAACGCATAGGCTCTTGCCTTGCCGTTAATAGCCTGCATTTCGCCTGTAATGGTGTCCATGTATATCGTAATATCGTTAGTGGCGCCGCTTATATTTTCTCCCGTTACGGAAACGCATCTCATATTGCTTTCAAAGGTGCTTATGCTGCTTCCCTTAAGGCTGGAGGGAGCTGCGGGCATTTCCATATAGCCTTTCAAAATACCTGCACTGGTTTCGTTAAAGTGCACGTCGTTATCAGGCTCGGCAGGCGTATTGCTGCTGTCGCTTTGGGAGCTTTGAGAGGTGTCGGAGCTTTGAGGCGGGTTTTGAATGCTTTCGCTTTCGCTTTCGGATAAGCTGCTGTCCTCCGTATCCTCCGTATCCTCGGGTTCGGTTTCCGTATCATCGCTGTCTACGGGAATAGATACCCGAGTGTCCCCCGAGCCGTTATTGAGCACAACGTCGGCATTGCCCGAGGAGCCGTTTAACAGTACCGTATCGTTATTGACCACATCGTCCGCATACAGGGACACAGCCGACAGCGCAGCCATAGTAATCGCAG
>JAMPBF010000088.1 GCA_023666805.1 Bacillota bacterium | reverse complement strand
CATAAATGGGGAAAAATACTTGTAATTTTAATGGAATTGTGTTATTATATTTATGAAAAGGCATATGTGAACAAATTTTGCTTCGTTTTGCCTTGCATAATCAAGTCTGCCGCAGTGCGGAAATTGAAAGGAAGAGAGTATCATGACAGACGAAAAAACCTTAAAACCTGCTGTAAAGGCAGAAGAAAAAACAACGGCGGCAGCTAAGAAGCCTGCTGAAAAGAAAGTAAAAAAGCCTGCCGAAAAGAAAGCGGCTGCCGCTAAGCCCGCAGCTGCAAAGAAAGCTGCCGCTAAACCCGCAGCTGCAAAAAAGACCGCCGCTAAGCCTGCTGCAAAGAAGGCTGCTAAGACTGTAAGTCTTGACGATCTTACCACCGCTCTTTGGAAGAAGCTGGAAAAGAAAGACGTTAAGTCCATTTCCTGCTCTATAGCAATTCAGGTCAACGTTTATGATGTAGGCACCTTCTATGTTGCAGTAAACGCAAACCCCGAATTTGACAAGCAGATCATTCAGTCCGACTACTATCTTGCCGACGGCATTTTGGAGACTAAGGCAGACGAGATCAAGAAGATCGCTGCCGGAAAGTATGATTTCCTCGCCGCTGCAAAGACCGGAAAAATCACCTACAGAGGCGATCTTTCCAAGGCGATCACCGTGGCTGAGCTTTTTAAGTAAAATCGAATTTAATCTTAAAATGAGGGGCTGTTTTTACAGCCCCTCAGCTTGTCTAAAAAGACCAATGCGGCGGCAAATTATAAACTTGTACAGCGGGCGGGTCAAGACCCGCCCCTACATTATGCACGAAAAAATGCATTTCGTAGGAGTGGGTCTTGACCCGCCCGCCGTACACAATAATAATTTTTTCCGCATTAGGCTTTTTCAACAGACTGATCACCGCTTCAGCGGTGGTTTTGATTAGAACGTCCAAGATACCGAATACGATTCTTAAGCCTTATTCTTAAAAGCCACATTCTTTATGATCACAGTAGCCGCTATTCCCACCGCCAAGGTAATAACAACAGGCAGCCAGCTCCAAAAGCTTGTGCGAGTGATAGCAGTAACATCAAAGCCCCCGTCCTCTGTTTGGAACATAGCACAGATAAGTACAAAGGAGATTACCACAGAAAGCACAGCGGGAATGGAAGACACCATATTTCTTGATGCCTTGTTGTCCAAGGGAATACGCTTAACCTGCTCGGTGCTTAAGGTGAATACCTTTGCAGCGTAGTAAGCGCCTACTACCGTCACCAAGGTTTCGGGGATCATGTAAGTTGCATTGTAAACAAAGGAGTAGAGAAGTCCGTCGGAGGTGGGAATAGAAACCCCTGCCCAAACGGTGCAGCCCGAAATCACATGGCATATGTAGCGAAGAACGCACACAACCAAAGCGGCAGCTCCCACAGCCAAGCCCTGATCCTTGATCTTTCCCTTGAAAATTCCGCCCAGTCCCATAACGGCAAAGGCAATCACATAATCAAGGAAAATTATGGCGATAACCGCAGCAGCGCCGGTAGCATAGGTGAGATTTTTAAGCCCCATCAGCATTTGAAGCAGGCTGGCGGCAAAGCCTGCCAGCAGTCCCCATTTCGTGCCGTAACGGTAAGCGATAAGTATGATCGGCACCATACTGAAGGCGGTGACCGAGCCGCCGAAGGGCATATCAACTATCTTGAGCATGCTCAGGATAAAGCCCAAAGCCAGCATGATCGCAGTTTCGGTTAGTCTTAAGGATTTTTTCATTTTTGTTGCTTCCTTTCACATCTGATTATTTTATTACAGTGTGAGCGGATTCCTGACCTTACGGCGCTTCGGCAAATTGAAGCTGCCGTAAAAAATCCCTGTGCATAAATAATGCACAGGGACGAGGTATTATACATACAAATCTATTTTTCCCTACGTCGGCATTATCCGAATCAGGTCAATAGGTCGAAACGTCAATCCGTTTCCTCTCAGCCGAAATATCAGCTCCCTGTACTTGCTATTGTATCACTTAATATTCAAAATGTCAACAAAAAAATAAAATTTTGCCAAAAAACCATTGACAAAGGTTTTTTTTGGTGGTATAATACCCAAGGATGATAAAGTATGGTAAGACTGAGTTGCGGCTCGGTCTTAACTTCTTGTATAGGGGTTTTGCAAAATTGCCCCGTAACCGAGACGACAATACTGCAAAGGAATATTTTATGGCGAAAGAAAAAGGCGGAAAAAAAGCCCTTGCCCCCAAAATAGAACAGGAAGCCGCCGCCCTCGCCCTGCCTCTCTTAAAGGAAGCGGGCTGCGATCTGTGGGACGTGTGCTTTGAAAAGGAAGGGGCAATGTGGTATCTGCGGGTTCTCTTTGACTGCAAGGACGGAGTGGACAGCGATAGATGCGAGGAAATTTCCAAGCCCATAAACCTGCTGTTTGATGATCAGAAATTTATCGAGCAGGTGGATATATTGGAGATCGGCACGCCCGGGCTTTACAAAAAGCTGAGAAAACCGGAGCATTTTCGCACCGAAGCGGGAGAGAGAATAAGAGCGCAGGTCAAGACCGAAAAGGGCGAGACATTTATAATCGGAATTTTACAGGATTACAGCGAGGAAAACGGCACGATCACCGTGGACGGGCAGCAAATAAAGCTGTCCAAGTGCATTAAGGTCAATTTGGAGCCGCTCGACGACGAAGCAGCCGAGGAGATCGACGAGATCCGATATGACAGCGGCGGGCTTGAAGACCTTGACGAAAACACGGAAGATCCAAAGGAAGAAGCAACGGAAAACAAAGAATAAATTTTAGGAGGAAACCTACAATGGCTACCAATGAAAACGATATGTCCTTTTTGGATGCATTAACCCTTTTGGCTGAGGAAAAGGGGATCGAGCCCGAGCTTTTGATCGAAAAAATCAAGACGGCGGTAACGATCGCAGTTAAAAAGGAATATCCCAGAAGCGAAAACATTGTATTTGAAATAGATAAGGAGGCGGGCAGCTTTAACGTTTCCATTGCCAAGGAGATCACCGAGGATATTGAGGACGAGGCCAACCAAATGACTCCCGAGCAGGCAAAAAAATATGTTAAAAAGCCCAAGGTCGGAGAGATGTGCGAGATCCCTCTTGACACCAAGCATTTCGGCAGAATAGCCGCTCAAACCGCCAAGCAGGTCATAAAGCAGGGTATCAAGGACGCCGAAAGGGGCAAGCTTATCGAGGAGTGGGGCGAGCTTCAGAACGAAGCCGTTACCGTAAAAGTTATAAAGGTCGAACCGAATACGAAAAACGCCACCGTGGAGATCAACGGGCACGAGGTGCCCCTGTTCAGAAGCGAGCAGCTGGAGGCGGACGACCTTCGCGAAGGGGATATGATCAAGGTATTTGTCAGCGGAGCATCACCCAGCGACCGCCGCCCCATGCTTAAAATCAGCAGAACGGGCAGGGACTTGATCAAAAGGCTGTTCGAGCTGGAGGTGCCCGAGATCTACGAGGGTATCGTGGAGATAAAGTCCATCAGCAGAGAAGCCGGACAGCGCAGCAAAATGGCGGTCATCAGCAACGACGCCAACGTAGATCCTCTTGGCGCCTGCATCGGTCCTCAAAGGAGCAGGATCTCCAAGATATGCGAGGAGCTTAAGGGCGAAAAGATAGACATTGTTATGTACAGCGACGATCCCTGCGAGTTCATCAAGCAGTCCTTAAAGCCCGCAGACGTTTTAAGCGTGGAGATACCCGAGGAGGGAGTCAAGAGCTGCACGGTAGTAGTACCCGACAATCAGCTTTCACTTGCCATCGGCAACAAGGGGCAAAACGCCAAGCTGGCGGCAAGGCTTACGGGCTTTAAAATAGATATTAAGCCCGAAAGCGGATTTTTCGAGGGCTGATAACGGCAAAAGTAAATTTAAGGAAGGTAAGCTGTGGGAAAGGTTGAACCGCTGAGAAAATGCCTTGGCTGCAACGAAATGATCGGCAAAAAAGGAATGCTCAGGATAGTTAAGGATAAAGAGGGCGGGATCTCTCTTGACCTTACCGGAAAGAAAAACGGCAGAGGCGCTTACATTTGCAGGGATAAAAAATGCTTTGAGACGGCAAGAAAGAAAAAAGCGCTGGAAAGATCCCTAAAATGTCAGATACCCGCAGAGGTCTACGACAGATTGTTGCAGGAGCTTGAGGGCATAAAGCCCGAGGAGGGATCGGAGTGAATATTTCCACCTTGGGTCTGATGAAAAAAACGGGCGTTATCATAACCGGCTTCGACGCCGTAGGCAGAGAGCTTAAGGACGTTAAGTCAAAACTTGCGGGAATAGTCTTGGCAAGAGATCTGTCCGAGAAAAGCAAAAAGGAAACGGTCTTTTTGCGGGATAAATACCGCAGCGATGTAAAAATAGCGGCCTTGGACGCCGACATGGAAGAAATCGGCGGCGTTTTGGGCAAGAAAACGGGAATTATCGCAATAACGGACGACGGCTTTTGGCGGTCGGTGTCTAAAGATCTAATTTGTTTTTAAATAAATGATAATACTAATTTCTGTTTAAAATACAGATTTCGTCTATATTTAAAGCCGGCCTTCAGTCGGCAGCCAAAATCAAAGATTTTGGCGAAAACAGTATAAATTATACCAAAATGATTTTGGGGGAAACTTAATGGAAAGCAATTCTAAAGTAAAAATCAGAGATTTAGCAAAGGAGCTTAACGTGCCTGCCGCAGACTTGATCGAAATAGTCGGCAAGTACTTAGGGGTTGAAAAAAAGGTAGGCGCCAGCTTTGTCGGGAAAGAGCTGGACGTAATACTGGAAAAGCTGTCGCAGGATAATCAGGTGACCGGCTTCGACGAGTTTTACGCCGAGGGCGAAAGGGTTCGCAAGGCAGAAAAGGAAAAAGCCGAAAAGGCAAAAAAAGCCGAGGAAGAAAAAAAGGCAGCCGAAGCCAAAAAGGCAGAGGAGGCAAAAAAAGCGGCGGAAGCCAAAAAGGCTGAAGAGGCTAAAAAAGCCGAAGAGGCGAGAAAAACTGCCGAGACCGCCAAAAAGACGGAGGAAGCAAGGAAAGCTCCCGCCGCACACAAAAAGCCCGAGCCTGCCAAAAAACCCGCTGCCGATAAGCCTCAACAGGATAATTCCCAAAAGCCTCAAAAGCCCCAAAAGGACCGTCCCGCTAAAATTCTCCCCAAGCAGCCTGCGGCAAAGGTTGACATATCTACCATAAAAACCAACGAGCCCCCTGTGGCAAAGCGCAAGGAAAAGAACGAGAACAGCGTTCAAAAGCACGGCGAACAGGTGACCAAGCATGTAGATACAAGGGGAAGCTATGTGGATTTGGACAAGTACAACGAAAAGTACGAGAGCATAGCCACCCAAACCTCCAGAAAGGGCGCCGAATTTGCGGGAAGAAAGCAAAAGATCAACCAAAAGAGCCAGCAGAGGAAGGGTCAGTACGGCAATAAAAACGTCAGAGAAACCGAAGCCCAGAAGCTTAAGCGCTTGGAGCTGGAAAGAGCGAGAAAGCAGCAGCTTAAGGTTCAGATACCCGACGAGATCGTGGTGAGCGAGCTTGCTTCAAGACTTAAGGTGAACGTAGCCGAGGTCATTAAGAAATTAATGGGACTTGGCGAAATGTGCACCATAAATCAGGTGATAGATTTTGACACCGCCGCTCTTGTTGCGGACGAATTGGGCGCAAAGGTGGAAAAAGAGGTCGTTGTCACCATTGAAGAAAGACTTTTCGACGAGGAAGAGGACAGCAGCGAGGATTTAGAGCCCAGAAGCCCCGTGGTGGTGGTCATGGGTCACGTAGACCACGGCAAGACCTCTATCCTCGACTATATCAGAAAAGCTCATGTAGCAGCAGGAGAAGCGGGAGGAATCACCCAGCATATCGGCGCTTACAGAGTTACCGCAGGGGGCAGGGATATAACCTTCTTGGACACCCCCGGTCATGAGGCGTTTACCGCTATGAGAGCAAGAGGCGCACAGATCACCGATATAGCGATCCTGGTAGTGGCTGCGGACGACGGCATCATGCCTCAAACCGTAGAAGCCATCCACCACGCAAAGGACGCAGGCGTAAGCATAATCGTTGCCATCAACAAGATAGATAAGCCCGGTGCAAATCCCGACAAGATCAAGCAGCAGCTTACCGAATACGAGCTTGTATGCGAGGAGTGGGGCGGCGACGTGATTTGCGTGCCCGTTTCCGCAAAAACAGGCGAGGGCATGGACAATCTTTTGGAAATGGTCAACCTTACCGCAGATGTGGCGGAGCTTAAGGCAAATCCCAACCGTCTTGCAAAGGGTGCGGTCATAGAAGCGAGACTGGACAAGGGCAGAGGTCCTATCGCTACGCTTTTGGTGCAAAACGGCACTCTCCATGCGGGAGACGTTATTATAGCAGGCACTGCCGTCGGTCACGTGCGGGTAATGAGGGACGATAAGGGACGCTCCATAAAGGACGCAGGTCCTTCCGTTCCCGTTGAGATAATGGGACTGGGCGACGTTCCCTCCGCAGGCGATTCCTTTGCGGTAGTAGAGGACGAAAAGCTTGCAAGAGAGCTGGTGGAAAAGCGCAAGTACGAGGAGAAGGAAGCTCAGTTCAGCCAGTATCAAAAGGTAACTCTCGACAACCTCTTCGAGCAGATAGAGGAGGGCGAGATGAAGGAGCTGCGCCTGATAGTAAAGGCGGACGTACAGGGCTCCGTGGAGGCTGTGAAGCAGTCGCTTGAAAAGCTGTCCAACAGCGAGGTAAGAGTAAGAGTGATCCACGGCGGAGTAGGCGCAGTCAGCGAAAGCGACGTAATGCTTGCCAGCGCCTCCAACGCAATTATAATAGGCTTTAACGTAAGACCCCATCCCGCAGCGGAGGAAAACGCAAAGCGGGACGGCGTAGAGCTGAGACTTTACAGGATCATTTACGATGCGATCGAAGAGGTTCAGACCGCCATGAAGGGCATGCTTGCGCCTAAATTCAGGGAGATAATGCTCGGCAAGGCGGACGTGAGAATGACCTACAAGATCACGGGCGTGGGTCCCGTTGCAGGCTGCTATGTTACCGAAGGAAAATTGCAGCGCAGCACCATGATAAGAGTGGTGCGGGACGGCATAATAGTTGCGGACGACAAGATCGCAGGCTTAAAGCGCTTTAAGGACGACGCCAAGGAGGTCGCTCAAGGCTTTGAGTGCGGTGTTTCCCTTGAAAAATTCGGCGATATTAAAGAGGGCGACGTGTTCGAGTGCTACTATATGGAGGAATATCGGGACTAAGCAATTCGGCGGCATTTTATTTTGCCGCCTTTGCTGTATTGCAGTACAATTATTGCGGAATACTATATATAAAAATATTAAAGAGCGGTAAAAAGCTGCCGCAAAAGCAATTGCGCCTACGAACCTGAACTTTGTTCAACCTAATGGAGAAATTTTATGGCAAATCATAACATTCAAAGGCTTGCGGAGGATATAAAAAGAGAAATATCCGTGGCAATGTCGGGATTAAAGGATAAGACCGTTTCCCAAGGCTTTATCACAATAACACAGGCGGAGCTGACCAACGATCTGAGCTTTTGCAAGGTTTACGTCAGCGCACTGGGCGGCGGGGAAAAAACCGAGGAGGCAGTAAAAGTCCTGCAAAAAGCGGAGGGCTTTTTCAAAAAGAGGATAAACGGCAGAATTAAAATGCACAAGCTTCCGCAGCTTATTTTTATCGCCGATACTTCCTTGGATTATTACGAAAAAATAAGCAAAATAATCAGCGAGCTGCCGCCTGCCGCAGAGGAAACGGCGGAAAGCGCCGAAAAGCCATCGGAAAACGGCGGGGATTAATGCCAAAATCCTGTTTGATACTAATTTTCGATCAAAGCACAGACATTTTTGCCGTCGATGGAAAATCAGTATAAGTACAGACTGCGTCTATATTTAAAGCAAAAACAATATAATACCGAACCCCAAAAAATCAAAACACCGCTTTATTTTTTAAAGGCGGCGCAACCGAAAGGACGGCTTATGAATAAAGCTACAAACATCACATTGGAACAAGCGGCGGATTTTTTAAAGGAAAACGACGATTTTCTTATCCTGTCTCACGCAAACCCCGACGGGGACACCTTCGGCTGCTCTCACGGGCTTTGCGGCGCACTTCAGAGAATAGGAAAAAGGGCAAGGATAGAGTGCGCCGACCCAATGTCAAGCCGCCTTTTGTTTATGAAGGAAGCGATCGAGGAACAGGACTTTGAGCCGAAAGCAATAATCACTGTAGACGTGGCCGATAAGGAGCTTTTGGGGAAATTGGAAGAAAAATACGGCGACAGGGTGGATCTGGCAATAGATCACCACCTGTCCCACGTGCCCTTTGCCAAAAGGATCTATGTTGAGGATAATGCCGCCGCTGCCTGCGAAATAATTTACGATCTGGTGCTGCTGTTGGGGACTGAAATCGATCCTGCACTGGCTCGGTGTATTTATGCGGGGATCGCCACCGACACGGGCTGTTTTAAATTCGGCAACACCACCCCCTCCACTCACATCAAGGCAGGAAAGCTGATGGAATACGGCTTTGACTGTGCCGCATTGAACTACAGGCTGTTCGATATGAAGTCCAAGGCTCGCATAGCCTTGGAGCAAAAGGTCATAGAGGGCATGGAATATTTTGCGGAGGGAAGGGGCGCTGTCGTAATTCTCTCCAAATCCCTTTTGGACAGCGTGGACGCCGAGGATATAAACGGAATTTCCGCTATCCCGAGACAGATCGAGGGCGTTGAAGTGGGGATCGTTCTTAAGGAAAAGGAGAACGGCTGGAAAGCGTCTATGCGCTCCAACAATGTAAACGTGCAAGAGCTTTGCGGTCTGTTCGGCGGCGGCGGTCATATAAGAGCCGCAGGCTGTTCCTTTAAAAATCAAACCCCCGAGGAAATCAAGGAAAAAATCAAGGCGGCTGTAACAAGGGCTATAGAAGCTTTGTGAGACGGAAAAGATTATGAACGGAATTATTTGTATTTACAAAGAAAAGGGTCCTACCTCCTTTGACGTGGTTGCCGCTGTAAGGCACATTTTCGGCACAAAAAAGGTAGGTCACGGAGGCACCTTAGACCCGTTGGCGGAGGGAGTTCTTCCGATATTTATCGGCAATGCCACCAAGGCGGCGGATTTTTGTCCCGACGATACCAAGCAGTACCGCGCAGGCTTCAGATTCGGCATGACCACCGACACTCAGGATATAACCGGCAATATTTTGGCTACCTCAAACCAGTACGTAAGCCGCAACAAAATGATAATGATCGAGCGAAAGTTCAAGGGGGAGCAAAAGCAAGTGCCGCCCATGTATTCGGCAGTCAAGGTAAACGGTCAAAAGCTTTACGATCTGGCGAGAAAAGGCGTTGAGGTGGAAAGACAGCCCCGCACCGTTACGATATACGATCTGAAGATCGAAAACTACGAGAACAATCAAGGGACAATGCTGGTCACCTGCTCCAAGGGGACTTACGTGCGCACGCTTATCCACGATATAGGCAGAGAATTGGGAGTGGGAGGGGTCATGACCTCTCTTGTCCGCACCAAATCGGGTGTATTCACCATAGATCAGTGCTATGGGATAAACGAATTGTCCCATATGCCTCCCGAGGAGCTGGAAAAGCTTTTAATGCCGATAGAGGAGCTTTACGGCAGTATGCCGAAGGCGCATCTTGACGAAGAGCAGACGAGGCTTTTCAGAAACGGCGCAATTTTGGACGCCAACAGGATATTATTCGATAAAATTTACGACAAGGGCTACTATATAGAGGGAAGCGACGGGGTATTTTTAGGCTTGGGAAAAATCGGCGTCGATCACAATTTATCCGTATTCAGAAGATTCAACACAGACAAAACGTCACCCAAGGAAGAGCCCCCAAGCACAGAAAGCCAAGCCCCTGCCGAGGAAACGGCGGAAAATCCCGAGGCGGCCGAGAACGAAGCGGACGGAGACAATCGGGAATAGGAAAATTTCGGCGCACTACGGCTTGACGGTTTTAAAAAACACAGGAGCTGCCGTATTTAAAAGCAAACAACATATAAAATCGGCTAAACGAAAATTAACATAAGGAAAAGGCGATAAACCATGACGGACATAACCGAAAAGGGCAGACCCGCAAGAGAAGCGGCGGTGGCGCTGGGATTTTTTGACGGACTGCACTTAGGGCATATCGAGGTAATAAAGCAGGCTTTAAATCACCCCGAGTTTAATTCGGCGGTGCTCACCTTCAATGACAAAACGGCGCTGCCCAAGTTTAAGGAAAGGAAAAACATAATCTCTTATGACTTAAAAACAGAGCTTTTGTCCAAAATCGGCATTGACTACATTTTTGCACCGGATTTTGCGGATCTGAGGGATCTGTGGGCGGAGGAATTTGTGGATAAGATCCTTATAGAGAGATTAAACGCAAAATTCGTTTCCTGCG
>JAMPBF010000087.1 GCA_023666805.1 Bacillota bacterium | reverse complement strand
GAAAGGATTGTGACCAAGTGGTTTTTAATATTGTGTCTTAATTCCTTCGACTCGTTGTATAAGTTTTCAGTAACGTTTAATTGATTAACATAATATTTATTTTGCTGTTTTATAAATATACTTTCCTGTTTTTCCTGATAAAGTTTGGCTATTCTATCAAACAAGAAAAATACTGTAAAGTTCATTATCAGTATTAAAGCTACTGCAAAACTTATTTCAAAATCAGAAAGCTCTTTGGATTGGAAAAACATTGCTAAAACGAACAAGGATGATATAGGAACTATTAATAAAACCACCCAAAAAGAATTTGGCATCACGTTATCATTTTTAATGTTTTTAAAACCATTTGCTATCATAGATACAATAAAAAACAGCACATTTAATGTAACTATGCCAAATATTGAGTTATATTCATTAACTTCGCTAATCGGAAAATGGATATACCCTGTTGATATAACAACCAGCATTTCAGTGCATATTCCAAAAACAAATACTACTAAACTTACAAAGATTTTTTTCTTAACCGAAGATGAGTATAAAAAGGTTAATATAAAATATGAAATAAGCGTTACAATAAAATTAACAATCGGAATGTTTATAAACAAGTAAACTGATGAGGCTATAAAATAATATGCTATATAAAAAATTACCTCTGTTATTTTTCTAACATGTCTATTTTCAAAAAAGGCTTTCATCAGTTTATATACAGCAAAAACGCCTAATGCTTGTGAAAGCAAATAGCTTATATTATAAGCGGTAAATAGTTGCATAACTTTTAAACTCCTAACTTCAAAAAGAAATTTCGTATTTCTTTTCTTCGATCCCTGCCAATAGGTATTTCCGTACCGTTAGCCATAATAATCTTATCATACTCAATATTTTTGGTTTGATTACAGTTTATTACATATGATTTATGAACTTGTATAAACCCATAATCAGATAATTGATTCATTATCTCGGAAAAACTTGACCTATAGGAATAATTTCCGTTGGTTGCAACAACTTTAAAATTATGATTGTAACTTTCAAAATATAATATATCCTTTACTTTAAGCCGATATGTACTCTCCTTGGTTCTAAATACAAAAATATGATTTTGATCGTCAATAAGGCGTACTGTCAGATCAATCATCTCAAATAATTTTGCTTTATCAATAGGTTTAAGAAGGAAATTCAACGGCTGAATATCAAAACACTGCTGGTAATAACCGTCCATTGCTGAAATAATTATTATTTTTATATCCTGATCATTTAATTCTTTACGGATTAGCTTTCCAAGTTCAATTCCGTTCATTTCACCAAGCTCAATATCAAGAAATATCAAGTCACAGTGATTTGATTTCACAAATTCCCACAAATCCTCTGCATTATAAAAATTACTTATACAAAATTTTAAATCATTCTGCTCCTGATATTCCAAGAGATAGTTGTCTACCTCCCTAACTACTTCATGCATATCGTCACAAACCGCAACTCTGATCATTACCCTCACCGCCTTTGAATGACATTATACCAAATAATCCCTTCAAAAGCAATATCTAATTTAACAAAAAAGCGGTATAATATAAATACTTCGGCTGGACTTTATTTTCGCAAATTCTTCAAATACAGGTAAAACCACAAGAAAGTCAGCATTGTAAAGCAGCATACAGCAAATTTACATCTTTAAAATTGACGGCTAAAAAATTACGCCGCAAAATTTAACCTATCCACACACTTCCTCTTCATCTCCATAGAAGAATGGACATAGCGGTTAAGCGTAATATTAACGCTCGAATGACCCAACAGCTCACTCACCGTTTTAGCGTCAAACCCGTTTTCAATACACACAGTCGCATAAGTGTGACGGAGTAAATGGAAATTGGCATTGCGAACGCCGCAGTTTTTAAGGACTGCCTTAAAACGGTTCTGCATAGTACGAGGCTCCACAAGCTTGTTCGTTCCCGATAAAATATAACTGCCGTCGGAACGTCTTTTTTGATTCAGAATAATTAATATAAATGAAGGTATAGGAATATTTCTCACTGAGGTTTTGCTCTTGGGCGATGTCACGGTAACCTTTGTTTTATTACAGCCCGATTTCCCCGAAACCCGCTGTACCGCTTTTGAAACACGAACAACTCCACTTTCAAAATCAATATCGCTCCATGTCAACGCACACAGCTCTCCGATCCGAAGCCCCGAATACATGGTAAGAAGTATTCCGAGATTGCTTTCGGTGGGATTATTTTGGATGTAGCTGTGAAGTCTGCTGCGTTCGTCCTTGCTAAAGACCTCGGTTTTCTTATTTTCTGATTTTGGCATGGAAATATTGCGCATAAGATTTCTGTAGCCGTATTCCTGCTCTGCATACTTTGCCACAGAGCGCATTACAACAAGAATATCGTGAACGCTCTTTGCGGAAAGTCCGCCAAATCCGTTTATTTTACCGCATTTCAGCTTATGCTCGGTAAAGGAGTTTATTATGGGAGTGCTTAATTCATTGTACATTATATCTTCAAAATACGGTAAAATATGTTTATTTATCAATTTTTCGTAGCAGCAGTAGCTGGAATGCTTAACCCTCAGCTTTGCCGATGAAAGCCACTCCGAGCATAGTTCTTTTAATGTTTTATCGCAGCTATTCAGTGTGGAATTATTAAAGCTTGCATAAGCGCAAATCATTTTCTCCTTTAACTCGGGCAAGGTTTTTGAATACAAATACCTATATTTGATTTTGCCGCCGTCATCATATCCGATCGGTATCCTGCCCTCAAAACGTCCGTCTTTTCTCTTGTAAATATTCATTGCGTTTCTCATTTTATATTCCTTTCCGACACTTAGTCTGACGGCTGAAAAAATTATACAGCCAAAAATTTTATTGATATTTCGTTATTTTTGGACTTTACAAACAACAAATCCTGTGATATAATATGCTTAAATTTTATCACAAAGATTGGAAACCGCATAACGATCACTTTCTCATATTTGAAGAATTTACGAAACAAAAAAGCAGGTACAATCATCGCAAAGTACCTGCTTTCTGCTTCTATAAACGGATTTTAATCAAGGAATATTTTCTATAGGCGGCTTTTTCTTTATTTTCGGTGCTTTTTTTGATAATCCGGCTTCATCAATTTCTTCCACGAAATTAACAGGCGCAGCCGCTTGAGGAAACTTCTTCAGTATTTCTTTCTCCAATTCCTTACTGTCCGCATACTGCACCTGCCGTTCGGATTTTTCGGAAATGGAATAGGCACTTTCAAATTTTATACCCCACTTGAAGAACAGCTTGAGCCGAGTTTTCATAGGGTGACAGCCTGTTTTCATAACAACAAAATGTCCTTTCGGCATACTTTTCAGCTCATCGACCGTCATCAACGAGCGTTCGATCATTTGCAATGAACGGCTGTTACCGTCTTTACCGCTGGTTTTGGATATTGATCCGCTCAGAACAGTCTGCTTACCGAGATTCTGTGACATTACCTCGGCGGTTTTAGAGTTTGGTGCGAATGCTCCAAATAAAGTGCATTGGCAGTTGTCAACAATAATCTCAGCCCCCTCTTTGCCATAGGTTTTCTCAAATTGAGCAAGAGATTGGATGATTGCAACAATGGATATTTTTCTTGAACGTGAAGCGGAAAACATTATTTCGATGCCTTCTATTTTCGGCAGCGTACCCAGCTCATCTCCATATATCATTACCCGCTTATCAAGCTGCCCGCCTTTTTCGTCCGCTACCGTAAGCATTTCTCGGTAAACCTGCTGTAAAATGAGTGATACTAAGAAATGCTTAGTCGAATCCTCCTCGGGCAAAACAAGGTATATAGCGGATTTGTAATTGCAAAAATCTTCAACATCAATTGAAGTATCAAAACACAGAATCTGCTCCAACTCGGTGTCGAGGAAAGCATTCAGCCTTGACAGTGCTGTAGACATAACGCTTGCCATAGCCTGTTCAGAGGAGTTAAGAGCTGCGCCTGCAAACCACCTCGCCTTATGCTCTCCAGGCAGCTTACCTATCAGCATTTGAAAACGAGATACACCCTTTGTTCCCGAAGGCGCAAGCAAATCCTGTATTAACTTGAATACGCTGATTATATGTCTTTTTTCGGGAGGACAAAATTCCGCTACCAGTAAAATAACCGAGGTCAGCAAGCCCTCTGCCGACTCGTAAAAAAATGCATTTTGACCCATGCTTGCCACATCTCCGTCTGCTGAAATTATAGTCTTGGCGGTTATTTTCGCAAACTTTTCAGCTTTTGCCTTATACTCCAATTTGTTTTCGGATTTATACAAATCCATGTATTTGTTTACAAGATAGAGCATATTATATCCGCTGCTGCGAGTCGGGTTGCGCAAATCAATAACCGAAATCTTGTAACCATAATATTTTTCGGCAATGGTAGCCGTGTTGCGGTAAAGATCGCCCTTGCTGTCGGTGCAGACGAATGACATTCCCGCTGCGCAGCAATATTCAATATTCGGATAGAGAAAATTTGCGGTCTTGCCTACGCCCGAAGCGCCTATCATAAGCGTATGAATATCTGCATCATCAACAAGAGCTGTCATTCCCGCTGCCGATTCATGGCAGCCGACTATTAAACCTTCCGCACTTGGAAGCTGCTCTCCTTTGCGCCATAATTGTGAAGTGTAGGGTATTTGCTTATATGTCTTGGCAACTTCGCTTTTGGTGGCAAACCTTGCCGTTCCATGCTGTCCATTTCCAACAGGCTTATTTTTAAAAGATTTCAGCGAACCGCCGTCGCCTATTGCAATAATAATGGCTATGACTAAAAATAAGCCGCCGCCAATTACAAGTAATAAAATTTGTGATGAGGTCATATTTTTCCTTTCTTTTACATCGATATTCGTATTTCTTCTGCTTGTTGAGGGCTTTCTTCCTGTTCCGACATCTTCTGCTCGGTATTGCATTTCAAAGCACTGTCCGCTAAATCAAAAAATGATTTTGCAATTTTTTTCATCTGCTCCCTTGTAGCAGGATAATTCCTTAAATTTTTAATCGCATCAAAATGATATTTTTTCAAAGTATCCATTTTCGAAAATATTTTTCCTCGGTCGGCATAAGCCCTGTACTCTTTCCGCAAATGCCTTTTCAGATTTTCAAACACATCATCGACAGGCTTTTCATTTACCTTTGCGAGGATTTCGGCGGAAACACTTAGCGCAATATTTGCAATATCGGTATATTTATTTCTGCTAATTGCTGTATTTAGACTGCCTGTAACTCTGTTAAGATTTATCGGCACAAATTCAAGCTGTGAAACGTTTTCAGAGAACAATTCTTTTCTCAGATGAGCGACAGCGGGAATAGGCGCTATCCCATGTAATTCTTTTAAATCCTCATTAAAGTCTTTATTTTTTGAAACAATACGAAATATTTTTTCATACCCATTTTCACGCAGAATATCTCTCAGCCGTTCCGCTGCGTTGATCCCGCCCACATCATTGTCGGTACATAATACCACTTCACTAAGATTTGAATGACATTTTAACGCCTCTAAAACAGCGCTTTCATAAACTCCATTCATTGCAATATAGCTGTGCTGCTGCCAATCTTTTTGATACAAAGTTATAAAACTCAACATATCAATCGGCGCTTCAAAAACAAACAGCTTTCCGCTCTCTCCGAAGTGCGAAAAGCTGTATTTTGTATCCGATCCCGAAACCGTTATTCTGAACGCATTTCCATAGCTGATCGTTGACCGCAATGACGCTTGTTTTGGTATGCTGTTCTCGTCCGTTCCCACAAAAACAGCATTGTGATGCTCCTTGTCCTCATATATTTTATGCTGATGAGCAAAGAAAGAAATAACATTGGAATCAATAAACCGCTGCTTTGTGAGATATGCGAAAACTCTGCGCATATCGTCATTAGTTTCGGGCAGTTTAAATTCCTTTTTGGGCGGAACATTACTTTTTTCGGAAACTATTTCAAGCGCAGTTGCTCTCTCACCGCCAAGCAGCTCCAACATAGCTTCTTGATACGACATTCCGTAATGCTCACGGAGAAACTTGATCGGACCTCCACCAATTTGGTTTTTATGATCGTACCAATGGTTTCCGCTTACGGTTATACTGTCGTGCTTTCCCGTGGCATCGGTATAGATCAGCTTATGTTCTTTCCCAACTCGTTCAAGCTTCTCACCCCTTAACTGCAAAAAAGAAACAAGATCAACTTTGGAAGCCATAAGTCGGTCTTGTTCAGAGAACGGTATATATTTTTTGGTTTGCATTTTAACTTCTTTCCTTTGCAATATATCTTTTCTTAAATTGGTAACTTAACATTCTATGTTCACTGTGAACCTATCCTGAGTCCACAAAATTGATAGAGTTACTCCTTGTTAGTGGCTTTTTAAAAATTAAGGCGGGTGTGTAACGAAATAAATATTGGACGAGTTGCCGCCCGATTGCCTGTATCTGCGTTCGTGACTGATATATCCCTCTTTTTCAAGATCGGTCAACGCTCTTTTCACAGTGCTTTTAGATATTTTCAAATCCTGCGCTATCGTATTTATAGCTGGATAGCAAGAACCGTCCTTGTTGGCTCGGTCACGCAGATACATATATACAGCTATTGCCCTATGCGGAAGATCCGACGAATAAATTTCACGGTTGTTAAGCAAAACATCACTCCTTCATCTGTTGGTTTTCCAATGGACTTTCTTTCAAACCAAGCGCTTGTTTCTTTCGGCGGATAGCGGATTTCAGCTTATGTTCTGTACGGAATTGCTGACCTCTTGAGCTGCGGTTGTAATTGTCTGAAATCAATTTACCGAAAGCAAAAAGCATTGACAACGCAGCATTTTGCACTCGTGATTGGTTATATTGTTCTCTTTGTTCCAAAAACTGCAGTGCATACTCATTTCCAAGCTCTGCCGATTGCTTTATCATATCAATCCCCAAATCAAAATCAGCCTTACAGCCTATACCTTTTGCCGTCATTACACCAAGCCGATACAAGATTTTATCATCGGGATTGTCCTCAATGATTTTTCGGAAACCAACATAGGCTCTCCTAAAATATATCTTTGCCTGTTCCGAATCCTTTTCAATACCGATACCTTCTTCAAGCATTTTTGCGGTTGAATAACAGGCGAAAGCATTATTCAAATCAGCAGATTTTTTGTACCACTCAAACGCCTTTTCATAATTCTGCTCTGTGCCATTGCCATAATAATACAAGCTGCCGAGCGAATATTGTGCGTAGCTGTTTCCTTTTAAAGCCGCTTTCTCAAACCATTTAAAGGCTTCGGAATAATTCTTTTCCGTTCCGTATCCAAAATTGTACAGTCTGCCGAGGTGATACCAAATGTACGGCTGCATTTTTCCAGCGTTTGATTCTAATGCAAGAAAGCCCTTCAGCGTTTGGGCAAAATATTCATTTGCTTTCGGGATATTTTCCTTGCTCGGCAAGCCTTTTTGATACATTTTTGCAATACTGTAAATTGCAGGAACATTACCGTTTTTTGCTTCGGATTGGAATAATTCAAGAGCCTGTTCATATTGTTTGTCTTTCAAATATTCTTTTGCTGCCTTATAATCGCCTTTCCAATTCATGTGGAAATTATCGCCGACAACATTTTCTTGAGGCTCGGTATCTTCAATGTCTATTGGCAAAAGAATTTCATCATCGGAAATAGATTTCGGTTGAATATCCTGTGCCAAGAATTCCATATCTAATACCGATTTGATAACAGCATTTTTGATAGACTTGAACACTTTATTTTCTTCAAGCGGCGGGAATTTCTGAACGACACTTGTATATGTGTCATATTTTTGCTGCTCCAACTCGCACCACTTATCATACATCTTTTTCAGAACAGGATTTTTTGCCAACTCCATAACGATTTGATCGACTGTTTTCTTAACATTGGGCTGCAAATATCCGTACACCTTTTTGCCTTTGGAATTTTTAAGCTGCGACTGTAATTTCAAAACAAGCTGTTCTATATTCGGATCAAATTCACCGCTATTCTTTAACTCCGACAATAAATTTTTCATAACGTTTTTGGCTTCGGAACGCAGACTATCCCATACCTCCGTCTGTCGCTGATACAGATTCTGAAGTTCATCACGAAAAATATCATTTGCAAACGTACTGCGGATTTTTTCTATCCCTGATTTTGTGAGATACCCCTGCTTGGGGTCGCTTGAATAAACGATTAAATGAATATGAGGATGGTGCGCCGTGTTATGAAACGCCGCATACCAACACAATTTATCCAAATCAATTTTCTGTGCTTCCGCTATTACCGGGATATTTTTTCTAATCAGATTTTGCCATACCTCGGGTGAAGTGTAGCCAAGCCTTTCAGCGTCATTCCGATTTAAGGAAACAACATGCGTCCACACGTTTCCCGAATGCTCCGCTACATTTTTCATTGCCTGCGCAAGATCGATTTCTTCGTTGCCGAAAGAAAATAAACCGTGCTTTCCGATTTTTTCAACTCCCGGACGTTCCGCAAGATATTTTACAAAAATTTTTCTGTCGGTTATCCGATCCGAGTTGCGCTCGATCAGTTCGCTGATCAACTCCGAAGCATTTTCCTTTGTCGGGTTTATTTTATAATCGTCATACTCGTGCGTTTCCTTTCCGTCGGGGAAGGCGCTTAGAAGCTGCTCTATAAGCTTTTCCTGATTTTCGGTTGCGAGCTTGATTTGTTCTTTCGGAGAGTAGGCTGCGACAGTTTCTCGGGTGGCAATATATTTTACAAGATTGCTCCGCTTTACCGAAGCACCGCTTTTTAAATATCTGCTTGTGACAATTACTCTCGGCATTAGTCCTCCTGCTGAAATTTAACGGCGCTTTCAAAACTGATCAATCCGTTAATATGCCGCACCTCGTCAACACACATTTTATGCAGCTCCTTGACCGTATCATCGTCCACCTCGTTTGCCGCAGCGATCATATGTGACAGCTTTCCAAGTTCTACAGCTATTTTGAAAAGATTACGACTGATCCTCTGCTCGGAATTTAATACCACAGAATCAAGCATGGATGTGAGCAAGGGCGAAATGTAGTTGACGCTTTTGCTTGCACAAATATATCCCGTATAAAATTTCACGGCTTTTTCTATAAATTCCGAGCGTGAGGAGCAGTTGTCGGATTTGTAGAGCAAATTGACCGATTCCATGCTTTGAGAAGTGATATGCAGCGCAAACTTTTGTTTATCTGACCCCTCGATTTTTGGCTTTACAACGCCTTTTCCGTCATCGAAATGCTCGATTGACTCCCGACTTTTTGATTCGTTCATATTTTGACCCCTTTTCATATTCTTCGTAATATCCCACAGCGGCGGGCTTTGCCCGACGCAGTAATCTTTCGGGCGGCGGAAAAGCCGCCCGAAATTTAACCTGCATGAAAATCATACTTTCCCACCACTCCCACCCCTACCAATCCGCAGTTTGGAAACCACCTCCAAAACCGCCCAAATTTGTGTCACTTAGGCGTTGAGGATAAACTACCCTACTCTTGCCACAAAACCGCACACAGTTCGATATAGCCGCCAACACGGTTGTCAAGTGGTGTGATTTGCTTTTGCTGCAACGTTTTTCGGCTTTAAAGCACTCTGTTCTTTTTCCTCCATATCAATATAATCCCGTACATTCTGAGGTACTATCCTGTTATAAAGCTGCTCGGCGTACTTGAAGATTTCTTCTCGACGAAAAGAAATCTTTTAACCTTCACAAAAAATCCGCAGATTTCTCTGCGGATAACCATAAATCAAATCTCTACATAGTAAGTTTCGGTGACTGCAATTCGTCCTGTGACAGCCCCTCATCAAGTTCAAGCATTCTATCATTCAACACATTAATTTTTTCTGTCATATCCGAATATTTCATCATATCCTCTTGTTTAAAAACATATATTCTCTGCATTTCGTCGAACGCTTCACGCAGTTTTTTATCGCTGCCCATTGAACAAAATAGTATGAATTCCGAGAACGGTTTTTCAGCAAGATCACTGCCTTTCCTTTCACGCTCCTCCCTTCGTTTGTACGAAAGCATTTCAACAAACTCATTTGTATCCACAAGCATTTTTTGTATTTTAGGCATTTCCATCATGACCGATAAGTCAAATAAATGTTTCGCAGTATCAAAAAGCTTGTCTCTTACATAGTAAAATTCTGCTGCGAGTATTTTATCACAAAAAATTCGTTCAAGTTTGATCGTGTTGATTTGAAACGGTTTGACACCGAATTCCGTTTCCAGTATCTTCTGCTGCTCCGGCAAAGCCTCGGAATAAATCAGCGAAGAAATCTGCAGGGATTCATACGGTTTGCTGATTGTAAAAGAGGTTGCTTCAACTTTCACACGACCGAAACGCTGCAATTGATCATTTGTATCCACTACTGTTATAGGCTCGTACTCATACACTTTTGTAATACTGCCATGAATATTGGATTCAAGAGATTTGTCATTTGTTCTCGGTAAAATATCATATTTTGCGGATTTTTCAAGGCGGCTTT
>JAMPBF010000086.1 GCA_023666805.1 Bacillota bacterium | reverse complement strand
TTTTCTCCAAGCCTCTTTTCCCTCCGAAATTTATAAGCTTTGACTTTTTCGACAGCCTGTGCGGTTTATGCAAAACCGCTTTTTTCATCACCGTTTCAAGTGCATGCTTCGTTCTCTTTTAAAGCGAAAAGGTATAAAAATACGCCCCCGTAAACTGAGAGCGTATTAAAGCCGCCTTGCGGCTGGTTGCGGAGGAAGGATTCGAACCCTCGACCTTCGGGTTATGAGCCCGACGAGCTACCCCTGCTCCACTCCGCGGCATTGGGTATTTAAAAGTATATCTTTTAAATAACGCTTGTTAAGTATAACACAGATGATCGCATTTGTCAAGGATTTTTTTGATTTTTTTTCGCATAGTACGTACAAAGGGAAAACAAAAACGCATTTTGCCGCAATATCAACAGTTTTGCCGAGCTTTTAAAGTTTTCGGCGACAATTGGATCATGATGTTGTAAGGTATTATAACATTGTAAAAAACAGCACTGCTTTTTTGTTTAATATATACTAAAATGAAACCAACTATTGACAATGATTTATTAAAGCTGTATAATTAATGTGAGTAACTGTATGCAAAGGCAAATTTATGCAAAAACGCATGGAGGCGTACTCAAATAACTTTTTGAGACAATCATTAAGAACAGGTACGGGAGAGCTATGGATAAAGTAAAAACCATTCTAATCGTGGACGATCTGCTGCAAAATATAGAGCTTTTGTCAGATCTGTTCAAGGACGATTTTAATATAATCACAGCCATAAGCGGCGGCGAGGCGCTTGGGATCTTGGAGAGCAAGGCGGACGAGATCGACGTGGTCCTGCTGGATGCGATCATGCCGAAAATGTCGGGCTACGAGCTGCTGGGGATCATGAGCAAAAACAAGAAGCTGAAGCAAATTCCCGCCATAATCATCACTGCCGACGACGATCCCGAATCGCAGAAAAAGGCGTACGACTGCGGAGCTGTGGATTTTATTTCCAGACCCTTCAACATAAAATCCGTGATACGCCGGGTAAACAGCGCACTGGTGAAACGGGATCTGGACACCGCCCTGACCAACTACGAAAGACTTAAAATAGAATCGCAGACGGAAAGGCACTTGGCTGCGCTGCTGGACAATCTTCCCGGAGGGGTCGCCATTATCGAAACCGACGGAGAGACCGCCGCCTGCACCTACTGCAACCATGCTATCCCCTCTCTGTTCCGCATAAGCGAAAACGAGTTTGTGGCACAGTTCGGAGAAGATGACTTAAAGCCGTGGATAAAGCACTTTATTCAAAAGGCAAAAAGCGACGCCAAGTTAAGCTATATTTTTTACGTTGACCCGGACGGCACCGTCAGCGGCAGAGATCCCGAAAAAACCGACCAAAACCGCCAGTGGATCAAGATGTCCGCTACGGGCATGGGCGAGAAAAACGGCAAGATCCTGATGTACTGCGTATTTTTGGATATAAACAGCGAAAAGGAGCAGGAACGGAAGGCGCAAGAGGCGGACAACCGCATAAAGCAAAACGAAAGCCGCTTGGAGTCGCTGCTGAACAACGCTCCCGGAGCGCTTATATTCTGCGAGAGAGCCGACGACGGAAAAATGAAGGTGTTCTATCTGAGCCGAGGTCTTTCGGATATATTGGGCTATCCGAACGATCAAGAGTGCTTTGACGCTATCGGCGAGAACCCGAGAGAGGGCGTTTCGGAGGAGGACTATGCCGCCTTTACGGCACAGATGAACATTGCCATAGAGGAGGGCGGAGTGGTAGACTACGCCTTCAGCTGCTGCAATTACACGGGCGAGCCCATTTGGCTCAGCTTTAAGGGACAGCTTACCAAAACCGAAAACGGACGGCTTCGCATGTACGGCTTTGTGTCGGATATAACCAAGGAAAAAAGCTACGAGCACGAGCTTCAGGTACATGCCTTTTACGATATTTTGACGGGGCTTTACAACCGCAAGGCCTTTTACTTCAATGCCAAAAAGCTGTTAAAGGCAAATCCCGACAAGGAATATTCGGTAATACGCTTTAATATCGGCAATTTTAAGCTGATAAACGATATTATGGGACGGGAAGCGGGCGACAGGGTGCTTATCACCGTTGCCGATTTTCTGCGGAAGCTGACTGTGGATAAGGCTATCTGTGCGCGCTTCTCCTCGGATCACTTCGTTTTGATGAGCTGCTATTATACAGAAGAGGATCTTTTGGATCTGATGGCGGAGATCAAAAGCGGCGTGGAAAAGACGGAGATAGTTTCCCACGAGATACAGTACTACATGGGTGTGTTTAAGGTCGCCGAAAAGGACAAAAGCATATCCATAGAAAGCATGTGCGACAGAGCAATGCTTGCCTGTCAGTCCATAAAGGGAAGCTTTACGCAGCACATAGCCTATTACGACGACCGCATGCGCAGCAGTATTTTGGAGGAGCAGGAGATCTGCGACCAAGCCCACAGAGCCATGGAGAAGGGCGAATTTAAGATGTACTATCAGTCGGTCTACGGTGTTAAGGCAAAGAAATTTGTCAGCGCCGAGGCCTTAGTGCGCTGGGTACACCCCGAAAAGGGCGTTATCGCTCCCGGCAAATTCATACCCGTTTTTGAGAAGAACGGGCTTATTGCGGAGCTGGATATGTACGTATTGGAGCAGGTCTGCAAGTATCACAGCAAGCGCCGCAGCTTAGGGCTGCCTCCCTTCCCCGTATCGGTAAATATCTCAAGAATGAGCCTTTACAATCCGAGGCTTTTTGAGTGCATAAGCGAGCTTACGGACAAATATCAGGTGGATCCCAAGTACTTCCGCATAGAGATAACCGAAAGCGCCTATAACGACAATCCCACTCAGCTGTTGGACACGGTAAACAAGCTGAGAGAAAAATGCTACCCTATTTTAATGGACGATTTCGGCAGCGGCTATTCCTCGCTGAACACGCTTAAGGATATTCCCATCGATCTGTTGAAGCTCGACATGAAGTTTATGGAGGGCTTTGAAAAAAGCGGCAGAGTGGGCACGATCGTCACCTCCGTGGCAAGAATGTCCAAGTGGCTCAACGTTCCTATGCTGGCTGAGGGAGTGGAAACCAAGGAGCAGTACGAATTTTTAAAGAGCATAGGCTGCGCCTACATACAGGGCTACTATTTTTCAAAGCCCGTAAATGAGGAGGAATTTACCGCACTTATCGCCAAGGAGGAGGTCACCCCTGCGGCAAGCCAGCTCGAAACCTACGGCATGGGCGAGGAGATAAATGAGATACTGGGTCACAACCCCATTATCTCCAAGCTTATAGGCGGAATTTTCGGCGGCTTGGGAATTTACGAGCTGGTAGACGGAAAAATGGAGGTTATCCGGGTAAACGACGGCTATATGCAGATAATGGGCTACAGCCCCGAGGATAAATCCTGCGAGTACGACAATATTTTGGAGAAGATCCACCCCGACGATATAGAGGGCTGTCTTGCCGCCTACCGAGAGGCGGCGGTTACGGACAAGGCGGTGCGTACCACTATACGCAGATACGACAAAAACGGTAATTTGCTGCACTTGGACGGAGTTTGCAGAAGACTTGGCGGAAGCGAGAGCCACCCCATTTTCTGTATCGCCTTCAACGATATTACGGAGCAGATCAAAAACGACGAGCTGATACGCCGTTCCCGCAATCAGATACACAATATACTGGACGTTACCGGATCGGCGGTGCTGGACATCGATTTTACCACCGGCAACACCTACTGCGCAGGCGATCTGAGCACCTACGGATTGAACACGCAGCAGATCGCGGATATGATCAAAAGCCCCGAGGACACTATCCCCCAAGAGCTGATCTCCACCGTTCACCCCGACGACAGGGCGAAGATCAAGGCGTTCAACAGCCTGGTGGGCTTGGGCAAGTTCTCCGAGGAATTCAGGGTGCAAAGATCCACGGGAGGCTACGGCTGGATAAGGCTTACCAAAACCTTCAGCTTTGACGAGGACAACAAGCCCTGTCACCTTATGGGAACAGCCATTGACATAGATGCGGAGAAAAATGCGTCTATCGCCCTGGAAACCGCTCAGGATCAGATAAATACCGCCCTTTCAAATATCAGCGCAGGCATTTTCGTCACCGAGGAGGGCGGAAATAACGACGATCCCACAGCGGAAAAATTCATATACGCCAACGAAGCCTTTTGGCGTTTCATGGACAGAGAGCCCGACAGCAGCTTTAACTTTTTCGAGGAAATATCCAAGTACATTACGGAGAAGGAAACCCTGCGCATTAAAGCTGCCGCCGACAAGGGCGAGGCGTCCCACTGCAACTTTAATTTGATCACAAGAGACGGCAGAGAGCTTTGGATAGAGCTTACCCTTGTGGCAGTCCGGTCACAGGACAGCGGCAAGCAATACATGGCGATCCTGATGAATATCACCGATCAGTATATCACCGCATATAAGCTCGACGCAATTGTAAGAAACTTCGGCAGCGGACTGGCGCTGTTAAACTGCGAAAGCGGCGGAGGCTACAGCCTCGGTTACGCCAACAGTCTGTTTTACTCCATTATGGATCTGGACAAGGAAAAGCCCGAGGATTCGGACAGACTTAAGGAGATTTTGACGGACATTATCGTAAGCGATAAGGAGAGCACCGATATTACCGTCGCCCACAAGGACGGCAGCGAGCATATTTTAAATATCCGCATAATAGATATTGGGGCGAAATTCCATGGCGATTCCTACATTGCGGAGGCGGAGGACGTGACCAAAAAGCGTCAAGAGGCGATCAACAGGATCGCCGAGCGCAGCGCCAATGCAAACACGGGGCTTTACGACGAGGTGTTCGAGGTAGATTACAGGGATCGAACAAGCAAGATGACCTACAGCCGCCGTTCCCCCAACAGAGCGGAAAACGCAAAACCGCTGCCCTTGGATTCCATAATCGGAGAATGGGTGGATAAATATGTGCACCCCGAGGACATGAAAAGAGCGAGGGAGCTTTTCGACGCCCCCGCCTTCGATCCCGATTTCACCGACACCTACGAAGTCATTCGAGTAAGAGATATTCTCGACAATCAGTATAAAACCTTCGGCATGGTACTGGTAAGGGCGGGAGCAGATATTGCCATGCTGTTCAGCAAGGATCTGAACCGCATAGACGATTCCTTTACCTCCGAGGAGGTCAGGGAAACAAGCAGGCTGTATCAGCTTGTGGCAGAACAGACCAACACTGCGGTCATTGAATTTAACCATATCAACGATAAGGTGGTCACTTCCCCGTCGGTATCGGATTATGCGTTTGCAAAGCTGACAGATAAACAGTTCAGAGTAGATTACACCGAGGGCTTTTGCGTTCACCCCGATGACAAGAAGGCGTTTGTTGAATATCTTAAGGGGCTGAAGGACGACGATACTCTCAGGTATATCACCATTCGCCTTAAAATGGCTGACGAAAGCTTTAAGTGGTGCCGCATGTGCGTGTCCCTTAAAAAAGATTCCGAGGGCAAGATAATAAAATCCCTTTGCACGATCAATCAGGTAAACGACGAGGTAGAGGCAAGAAACAAGGCGGAAAAAATGGACGCTCTTATGAGAAAATCCGTCCGTCATATTCCCGTGGGAGTCGGAATTTATCAGTTGGAGGACGGAGAGCCCATACCCGTTTACATCAGCGATAACACATATAAGCTGTTCGGTCTCAGGAATTTGGGTGCGCACGAAAAATTCGACCATTCCGTTACCGAGGAATTTGTGAAAAACAATAAGCTTGAACCGGGTACGGAGGGACAGTATATCCAGCGCTGCACCAGATCCGACGGAACCGCCTTTTGGCTTATCACAAAATACCGCGTGCTGGAGGAAAACGGGTCGGTATTCATCTATGCCTCCATTGAAGATTGCAGCGAAAGAGTTGAAGCCTCCAGAAAACAGGCGGCTCAGGAACAGCTGTATCAAATACTCCTTGATGAAACAGGCACGATCATCTTTGACTATAACACCATAGACGATCTATTCACCTATTACGAGCCAGCAAAGTTAGAGGGCAAGGCGATCGGCGAAAGATACACCGCCATGGGAAGCATTGCCGAAAATCCCGATAAGCTCAGCTTTATCGAGGAAAAGGACCGCAGCAAATTTACCCGCACCCTTTGCGAGCTGTCAAAGCAGACAGGCACAAGGGAGCTGATGCTCAGTGTGTTGGTGGAGGGATATTACAGGCGGTATCAGGCGTTCTTTAAGAGCATAAGCGACGACAACGGCAAGGTCTTCCGCATTATAGGCAAGATCGAGGACGTTGACGACGAGATGGAGCGTCTGGAGAAGATCAAGGCAAAGGCAATGTACGATGCGCTTTGCGTTGACGTATACAACAAGGCTACCACCGAGGATCTGATAAAGGCGGAGCTTGAGGAAAGCACCGCAGGAGCGCTGCTGATGGTGGACGTTGACGATTTTAAAAGCATCAACGACCGCTTGGGTCACCTGTTCGGCGACGAATTTTTGAAGCGAATGGCCTCCATTTTGAAAAACACCTTCCGAGACAGCGATATTGTGGGACGCTACGGCGGAGACGAATTTTTCGTGTTCATAAAGCATGCGGGCGTGTCGCTGGCTGAGCATAAGAGTCTTCAGATACTGGAAAAGATCGCCGCCATGGAAATACCCGAGATCGGCAGCGTAAAGGGCAGCGTGGGAATAGCCACGGTCAACCCCGGCAACAGACGGTATTCCCAAATTATGAAGCAAGCGGATACGGCGCTTTACGCCGCCAAAAACAGGGGCAAGAACTGCATTGTCGTCTTTGATTCCGACACTATGGAGGAGGGCGTTTACCGCACCGAGGAGGTTGCCGACAACGGCAGGGCTCCCGTAGCCATAAGCAGTAATCCCAGCGGCTCGGCGTCGCTGATCATGCGTATTTTCAGCGCACTGTACACCAGCGGCGATCTTAATTCGGGCATAAGCCAAATACTGGCAATGGTGGGAAAAGCCTTTGACGTAAGCCGAGTATATATTTTCGAGGACACCGACGACGGAAAATACTGCTGCAACACCTTTGAATGGTGCAACGAGGGAGTAAGCCCCGAGATCGACCAATTGCAGCTTGTATCCTACGAGGAGGACTTAGGCGGCAACTATCGCGAAAACATGAACGACGACGGAATTTTCTACTGCCATGATATAACCGAGCTGGGAGACGCTCAGCGCAATATCTTGGAAAAGCAGAATATAAAATCCGTTCTTCAGTGTGCGATCATGGATAACGGTGAGTTTAAGGGCTTTTTGGGCTTTGACGAATGCAGGAGCAACCGCTTCTGGACCAAGGAGCAGATAGACGCACTGGTATTCATTTCGAGGGTGCTCTCCATTTTCCTGCTTAAGGAAAGGGGCAGGCGCATAACGGAAAACTACGCCAAATCCACAAAATCCATACTGGACAATCACCCGCATTTGATTTACATCGTGGACAAGAAAACAAAAAAGCTGATGTATCTCAACAATCTTACGCAAAAAAAGGTGGGGGGAAATCTTGTGGGACAGAAATGCTGCGATGTATTCTGTCAAAACAAGCTTTTGGACAGCTGCCCGATAGATATAATAAAAACGACGGGCAAGAGCAAGGCTGTGGAAGTCTTAAACCCCGTTTTCGGCAAGAAGATCAGAAGTCGGGCTGTAGAGGTTATTTGGGAAGGCGAAGAGGCTTATATGGTCACCTGCGAGTTTTTGGAGGAGTGAGACCTGCACGGCTGAAACAGGCTTGTGCTTATACTGCTTTCGCTTTAAAGATCCGCAAGTCTGTCTTTTGAAACAAAACCAAGGGTACAGGAATCCACGGTTCCTGTACCCTTGGTTTATTGTATGCGGAAAATCCATGCTTTGGGGTATTCCTCCCTCAGCTTGTGGTAAGAGGATCCGTGTCCGCTGCGGTGCTTTCTCCGGGAGCGGAGGTGCTGCTTGAGGAAGCGGAATCCGCTTCTGCACTGGCGGTGGTGGTGGCTGAGGTTGTTATCGGCTGGGTAGCTGCGGCGCTGCCCGAGGCGCTGCCGGTTGCGGTGCTTCCCGTATTGGATTTATTGCCGCTGCAAGCGGTAAGGGTCAGCATTAAGCCTATAAGCAAGGCTGATGCGGATATTTTTTTGATCATGATAATTTCTCCTTTTCCGAAAAAGTAGTACTAATTCCGGTTTAAAACACAGACCTTGTCTGTCTTTTAAAGCGGAAGCAATAAAAAATAATTCACAGAAAGGCTTGGGCGGTTTCACGCTCGATCCCGTGCGGGGGACTTATACTGTTTTCCCCAAAATCTTTGATTTTAGCTAAATACAGACGAAATCTATATTTTAAACAGAAATTAGTTAAAGCAAAAACAGCGCAAGCCGACGCCCGATTCTTTCTTTTCACTATTATTTCACTTTATTTGAGAAATATGCTTTTTGCGTATTTTTTTGCTAAAGAATTTCAAAAAGCTGCCGATATAAATAATGAGAGAAAATGTTGGGAGGGGGATTTTGTATGTATGGCAGCACGACGGTCAATTCGTCCGTAAGCAGCTTCCGCAAGGCTGACTGCTTTGTCGGTGCTGCGTCCGTTGAAAACAAAAATGCGGTACGGCAAAATTCCCCCGACACAAACGACTTTTGGGAGAAATTGAGAAAATTCGACAGTTTTGAAGCCGACGCCTCGGACAGCGGAAAAAATATAAGCCGGTACACCCGCCCCGCCAATCAGGCGGCGGACAAAAACAGGACAAATCATGCGGAAAAAAACAGCGGTGCGGAAAAGAAAACCGTCTGCCTTATAAACGGCGAGGAGCTTGACGATAAAAAAGCAAGGGAGCTTCAGGAAGCCTACGCCTATTTCAGAAGGGCAGCCTCAAGCAACGGCTACAGCGTTGTAAGAAGCAGTGCGGACGACGGTTTCTCCTACTGTATCAGCTCGGGCAAAAAATCCGTGATAATGATCGACCCGGAGTTTATGAACAGCATCAGGGACAATCCCGAGGCGCTGAAAAAATACGCCGACGAAATCGAAAACATGAAGCGGCTGGATAAGCAGTTTGAACGTCAGGCGAAGCAGCAGGGCAAAACCGTTGTTTCCAGAGGCTGGCGCATAGAAAAGGACGGCTCCATCAGCAGCTGGTCGGTCACAAAAACCGTAAGAAAAGCTACTAAGGGTCAGCTGGAGCGCATGAACGAGCTTAGGAACAAGATCCTTAAAAAGAAAACGAAAAAGAAAAAGGAGGAAGCCGCTCTCCAAGAAAAGCGCAGCAGGCGCAAGGAGGAACAGCTTCGTTTAGAGGGCAGAAGGAAAGCGGCAGCCAAGGAAAATATCAAGCGGAAAATCAAAAAGGTAAGGATCTACGATCTTACCCGACTGACGCCGAAAAAATATCCCGGATCGGGCAAAACCGTTTCGGTTTCCGTGTCCTGCGGCAGATCCCCGTCGCTTTTGGCAGGAAATAACGGCAGCGGCAAATAATGCCGATTTCCGACACCGATAAACGTTAAAATTTAAAAATACGGATAAATTCATTTTTAAACCTTGCTGCCTTAAACAGCAGCATACCGTCAAGGAGGAAAATATTATGCAGATCGCAGGAATAGCGCAAAATTCGTCCAAGCCTCAGCAAGTCAAGGCCACCAAATCCGAAATGGAGGATTCGCTGATCAAGAGCTATCAGCAAAGAATTGAGGAATTGCAGCAGCGTATACAGGACTTAGCCGAAGCAGACATGGATCCCAAGCTCAAGCAGGAGAAGAAAAAGGAAATGCTCCAGCAGATCGCAGATCTCAAAAGTCAAACCATGCAGAGGCAGGCGGAGCTGCGTCAGAAAAAGCAAGACGAGGCAGCTCAAAAGCAAGCCGAAAGGCAGGCTGAAAAGGAAGCCGAAAGAGAGGCAAAAAAGCAGGATTCTTACGTCAGCGCTTCCGCTTTCACAAAGCAGGGCTTTCATTCCATGCTCTCCGCAGATAACTCCGTAAAGCTTTCAAGGGTTCACGGAAACACCGCCGCTGCACTGGAGGGCAGAGCCAAGGAGCTTAAAAGCGAGATAAAGCTTGACGGGGGAAGAGGCGCAGCTTCCGAGAACAAGATCGAAACTGCCGCAAAGCTTACGGTAAGAGCTCAAAAAGCCAAAAAAGAACAGCTTTCGGATCTGGGAGACGCCAACAGAGATACCGAGGCTGCCGCCAAGGCTGAAAAGAAGGATAACGAAAAGAAGCTTTACGGCGCTGAGAACAATGAGGAGAAGGAGGATAAGCTCCGCAGAAGGATCCCTCAAGAGGGTATTTACGATAAGGACGGCAGCTGCAAGGAATTGGAGGAGCAGGATAAAGAGGGATTTGAGGATAAGGCTTGATCGCCGCAAAGGACTTTAGTTGAATGAAATAATCAATCGGGCTTAAATATAGACTTTGTCTATATTTAAGCCCGATTCAGGTTGTCGAAAAAGTCCAATGCGGCGGCAAATGATGAACTTGTACAACGGGCGGGTCAAGACCCGCCCCTACATTATGCACGAAAAAAATGCATTTAGTAGGGGAGGGGCTTGACCCGCCGTACAC
>JAMPBF010000085.1 GCA_023666805.1 Bacillota bacterium | reverse complement strand
AGGACGGCAAGCTGACCGACGAGGTGATTCTCTCCATTATGCAGGAGGAAAAGCCAAATCAGAAAGAGCAGTTCAAAATGCCGAAAGAGCGTATCAGCAAATATTTTGCGCCGGGGACGCCCGCACAGAAAATTGAAGATACCATTATTAAGGCTTTGGAGCTATACCGCAAACGGCAGCGTGATCGTGAAGCCGAAAGGTAGAATTTCACTAACAAGGGATAACTATACCCTAAAATAAGGCAAGGTGCGGCGGTGTTCGCTTGTTCCCCCTCTCCACACCTCTCCCCCTCAAAAAACTACCTGTACTACCCGAAAAAAAGAGATATTACAGGGCAGCGATTTTCGTACCTTTGCAGAAATCCGCAAAAATTCGTACAATGAAGCTGCAAAGGAGGTTTGCGAATATGAAAAAAGCAAGGATAATCGCTGTTATAGCAGCATTGATTGTTTCTTTGTCGGGTTGTGCGAATACGGATTACCCGCAGGCGATACAGGACAGTTCGGACATTGAAACGGTGGCAAGCGAAACTTACGAGCATACAGAGCCGGAAGATCGTTCGTCCGCTTCTGTTTCGGAGAGTAAGGAAAGCACCGCAGAGAGTACGACTACGGTTAAGGCTGAAACTGAATCAGCACAGGCTGAAAATTCACAGCCTGCCGCAGAACAAAGCCCTGCGCCGGGGGCGCAACCGCCACAGGCCGCTGTTCCAAACAATACGCCGAAGCCTGAAACGCCGAAAGCCGTTGAGCCTACGCCTGAACCAAAGCCTGCACCGACACAGCAGACCGCGCCGCCCCCTGCGGAAGAAACGCCAAAGGTTGAGCAGCCGCAGGAAACCACACCGGCGCCCGAAGAACCTGCCGTTCCCGAATTTAACATTCAGACTTGGATTGACTATGCCCAAACCTACGCTGTGAGTGTTGGGTTACGGCTTGAAAGCTCGGCGGTTGACTGTTGGGACAATCCCATTACGGCGGGAGCATACAGCACTTGTCTGGAACGGGATATTGCGGGCAGGCTGGATCGGTACAGCCGTGACGAAGATATTACCGATGTCTGGATATGGGCGCAGGCACGCTCCGACGGGAGCTACGATTTGTATATCGGCTACGCCTAAACAAAATCAAAACCGAATATTTCACTATGAACGCACTGTGTAAAAACACGGTGCGTTTTTTCATTTCAAGGAGGATTTCAAATGAAAACGCAGAAAATCAAAAAGTGTATGTCGCTGTTTCTGGCGGCGTTGATGTGCGTTACTACTCTGTTTGGGGTTGGGACGACCGCTTATGCCGCGGAAGAAACCGATGAGGTTTGCCTTGTTTCCTTTCCCCGTGACGGTGACGCCAATTATGGCGGCGAATGGGGACACGGCAGCTTTAATTTTATGAACGGCTGGTCGTCTGGCAGTTCCCGCTATACCACCGTCCGCGCTATGGGTTCGTATGACGGCAATATCTGTTACTGCATTGAACCCGGCGTTCCGCAGGAATCGGGCGACCGTTTCACGAAAAAGGGCGAGAATTTTTGGGATAATTACCCCTCGTCCTATAATCACACCATTTCCCCCGATGATATTAAGCTGTTTATCGGCCGTATCTTTCAGTACGGCTATACGGGTACGATTTCGACCTCTTGGCGTTCACAGAATGAGGGCGGCGACAAGCTGGCTCATGCTGTTGCCACACAGCTTTTAGTTTGGGAAACCGTCGTTGGCGAGCGTGACGCCGATTTTAACAAGGTCGGCACAGGCGGCAAGAGCGCAATTTGCGACCAGATCAGCACAAACCACCCGCTGTATAGCAGGATTATGAGCTACTACAATTCCATTGCACGAAGCGTTCAGACCCATTCCAAAGTGCCGAGCTTTTTTGCAAAATCCACAGGCAAGGCAAAAAACATTGAGCTTGAATGGGACGGCGAAAAGTACACCGCCACACTCACCGACACAAACAATGTCCTTTCCAATTACTCTTTTTCCGCAGGTGTTTCGGGAATCCATTTTTCTGTAAACGGAAACAAACTGACGATTACCGCCGACAAAGCGCCGAGCGATACCGTTACGATTACAGCCGAAAAGAAAAATTCACAAAGGCGTGGGGTTATCACTTGGACGGACGGCGTTTACGGCCCGAACGGAAAACTGCAAGATATTGTCACCTATGCGCAGTCGGTCAATGACCCCGTAAAAGGCTATCTGAATATCAAGGTTTCCTACGGTTCAGCGAAAATCGTTAAAACTTCCGAGGACGGCAAGGTTGAGGGTATTTCCTTTACCATTACGGGCAATGGCGTGAACAAAACCGTTCAGACAGGTGCAGGCGGTACGATTCAGATCGACAATCTCACCCCCGGCGTTTACACCGTAACCGAACAGAACTACGACAAATACGAGCCGCAGGAGGTTCGCCGTGTTACCGTTGTCAGCGGTCAGGTTGCTACTGTGAATTTCAGCAATGTTCTGAAGCGTGGCGATCTCACCGTAACCAAAACCTCGGAGGACGGTTTGAATGAGGGTGTGAAATTCCACCTGTTCGGCACTTCCTTGTCGGGGCTTGCGGTGGACGAATACGCCGTAACCGATAGTTCGGGCAAGGCATATTTTCGTGATGTGCTGATCGGAACAGGCTATGTTTTGGAAGAAGTTGATACCGCAATCCGTTATGTCGTTCCCGATAATCAAACGGCGGCGGTTGAATGGAACAAGGTCACAAATAAGAGCTTTACCAACATTCTGAAAAAGTGGAATGTCACCGTCACCAAAAGCGACTATGAAGCAGGCACAGCACAGGGCGACGCTTCTCTTGGCGGTGCGGTTTACGGGATTTTCAAGGGCGAACAGCTTATCGACACTTATACCACCGACGCAAACGGTCAGTTCACCACCAAATATTATGTCTGCGGTGATGATTGGTCGGTGCGTGAAATCAGTCCCAGCGAGGGCTATTTGCTTGACGAATCCGCACACCATATCGGTGCGGAGGCTAAAAACTATACCGTAGAATACAATTCCACCGCTAACGATGTGACCGAGCAGGTTATCAAGGGTAATATCGCTTTAATTAAGCATACGGACGACGGCGAAACACAGCTTGAAACGCCGGAGGCAGGTGCTGAATTTGAAGTGTATCTTAAAAAATCCGGCTCCTATGGAAACGCAAAGGAAACCGAGCGTGATTATCTCACCTGTGATGAAAACGGCTTTGCACAGACAAAAGACCTGCCCTATGGCATTTACACCGTTCATCAGGTCAAAGGCTGGGACGGACGCGAATTACTTGCCGATTTTGATGTGTATATCGCAAAGGACGGTCAGACTTACCGCTACCTTGCAAACAACGCAAACTTTGAATCATATATTAAAATCGTTAAAGTGGACGCAGAAACCGGCAAGGTGATTCCGTATGCAGGCGCAGGCTTTCAGCTTTACCGCCCGGACGGCAGCTTGATTACGCAGACTTTCACCTATCCCGAAGTTACAACAATCGACACATTCTACACCAATGACGAGGGAACTTTGATTACCCCCGAAAAGCTGGAATACGGTTCGGGGTATTCGCTGGTCGAAGTATTTGCCCCCTACGGCTACACGCTGAACAGCGAACCTGTATATTTTGATGTAACGCAGGACGCTTCTACCGACGAGGACGGCGTTACCGTGATTGAGGTCGTCAAGCCGAATACGGCACAGAAAGGCGTTATCAAGATCAGTAAATCCGGCGAGGTCTTTTCTTCTGTGACCGAAGCGGACGGACTGTATCAGCCTGTTTTCTCTGTTCAGGGATTGCCGGGTGCGGCCTATGAAATCACCGCCGCCGAGGATATTATCACGCCCGACGGCACAACCCGATATAGCAAAGGCGAAATTGTTGATACCGTAACGACCGATGAAACGGGAATTGCCGAAAGCAAACCGCTGTATCTCGGAAAATATGAAATCCGAGAAATCACCGCACCGTATGGAATGGTTCTCAATGAGGAAATCCGTACCGCCGAGCTTGTCTATGCGGGACAGGAAATCGAGATTACCGAAACCTCTGCCAGCTTCTACAACGAGCGACAGAAAGCCGCTGTTTCGCTTGATAAGGCGTTAGAGCAGAATACGCAGTTTGGAATCGGCATGAACGGCGAAATGTCCGCTGTGACCTTTGGCTTGTTTACCGCAGAAGATATGACCGCAGCGGACGGCTCCGTTATCCCTGCCGACGGTCTGCTTGAAATTCTCTCGGTTGACGAGAACGGCCACGCCGTATGCAAAACCGATTTGCCCTTTGGCAGCTTCTATCTCAAAGAGCTTTCCACCGACGGACATTATATCCTCTCTGATGAAAAGCACCCGATTGTCTTTGACTACGCTGGACAGGACGCCGCCCTTGTGGAAATCAAGGCAAACGACGGCAAACCGATTGACAATGACCTGATTTACGGCGAAATCCACGGACTGAAAAAGGACGAGGACGGAAACGCGCTTGGCGGCGCCGTGATCGGACTGTTCAAATCAGACTGCAACGAGTTTACAAGAGAAAATGCGATTCTCACCGCCACCTCTGCCGAGGACGGCGGTTTTTCTTTTGCTGATGTGCCTTACGGAAACTGGCTCGTGCGTGAAATCGAAGCTCCGACAGGCTTTGTATTGTCTGATGAAACCTTTGCCGTGACGGTCGATAAGGACGGCGCAGTAATTGAGGTAGAAATCGAAAACACGCTGATTCGTGGTACGGTGCAGCTTACAAAGGTTGATAAGGATTATCCCGACAACAAGCTGACGGGCGCGGAATTTGCCGTTTACCGTGATTCTAACGGCAACAAGGAGCTTGACGCAGACGATGAACTGCTCGGCACACTCACCGAAAAAAGCATAGGCGTTTATGAAATGCCCGATCTGATTTATGGCGGCTATTTTGTGAAAGAACAGAAAGCGCCGGAGGGTTTCTATCTGGACGAAAACACTTATTATTTTGAGATTGCCGAACACGGCAAGACCGTCACCGTGGAAAACGAGGCAGGCAAAGGCTTTGTCAATGCGGCACAGGTAGGATCACTCAAAATCATTAAGACATCTTCCGACGGCAAGATTGAAGGTTTTTCGTTCCGTGTGACCGGGCCTAACGGGTATTCCGAAATCTTTACCACCGACAAGAACGGCGAAATTCTCATTGAAAATCTCCGTATCGGCGAGTATGTGGTTTCCGAGGTGTCGGACGGCGCTTCTGCCGCCTATATTCTTCCCGCAGACAAGACGGCAAGCGTATTTGAGGGCGCTGTTACCAAAGTAGAAATGCACAACGAATTAAGGGACACACCGAAAACAGGCGACGACAGCAATCCTATTCTTTGGCTCTCCCTGCTCGGCATTTCCGCGGCAGGCGCTTTGACCCTCGGCGTGATTGGCTGGAAGAAAAAGAAAACTGAAAAGGAGGACGCTGAATAATGGAACTGAAAACGATTGTTGCAATCGGACTGGTTGTGTTCATTGTGGGTGCTTTGATTTTCCTGAAAATCAGAGGTAAGAAGAAATAACGACCGGGGCGGCTGAAAAGGCCGCCGAAGCCAGCGGAAACGCTGGCTTTTTACATACCCGAAAAAACAAAAGGAGGTTTCTATTTATGGTTCATTTCTTTGATTCAGACATAGCGCAAAAATACGGGGTCAATGCAGCGGTGCTGGCGTGTTTCCTTTGGGATTGTATCGAGGAGCAAAGCACGCAGTCGCCCCGGCTTCACGAGGGCAAGGTTTGGGTTCGCTGCTCGGTGCAGATGATGACGGGGTTCTTTCCGTTTCTCACCTATGATGAAATCCGCTATGCCCTGAAACAGCTTATACGGGGGCGAGTTCTTACAAAAGGGCGTTTCAACGAGAGCCGTTTTGACCGCACGAACTGGTACGCTTTTACCGAGTTCGGACAATTCCTTATGACAGAGAGCGAGGCGAAAACACAATGACTTTGAATATCCGAGAAATGCTCCCGAATGAACGGGATTACGCTTATACGCAAAGCTATCAGCTTATGTCACAAAGCGGCTGCATTACCCTTATGCGTGGGGATTTCGGAAATGGCGGCAAGACTTTTTATCCCGATTATGAGGATCAGATTAAGCAGTACAGGACGGACGAATTTGCCGCCGAGTTTGATTCCGTTATCAAGGAGTTTTACAAGGTGGGTATCTTGGCTGACCGTGATTCTATGCTGGAATACTGCTGCGCCCGTCCCGATGGGCGGTTCATGGGGAATTTCAGCCGTGAGTACGGGTATCGGGTTGACACCGAAAAATACACCTACCTTTTGCGCTGTATTCCTGCGCCCGGCGACAACAATTTCTATTGCTACGCCTATGTTTCCGACCTGCTGAACGCTCACATGGAAAAGGCGGCGCAAGGGATTCGCTTTATTGACAACCATTATAACGACCTTTTCCGTCTGCCCGACGGCGGAAGTATTATCATTACCCATAGGGACGGCAATCAAATCAAAGCCTACTGCCGATTTGTAGACGAAACACATGCAGAGATCGGAAAGGAAAGCTATCACATCTGCGAGTTTGCCGAGCGTATGGAGGCTTGCGGTGCTGTTTATCTTCCTGCTGAACCGCCTATGCCGGAAATGTGCTATTCTACTTTGCCGTCCAGCGGCGAGGTTATCAAGGTGTTTCGGGGTGAGCACAGCTATATTCCGCTGAAAATGCCGATAGATTCCGTCGCCGCCCGAAAATATGCGGACGATATGAACCGCAGGCTTGGCGTTTCCAAAGCACAGGAGGCGGCTATGCTTGTCGGTTCTATATTCAGTTGGAGCATACCCGGCGCAAACCCGAAAAATTATGACGAGCTCGGCAATCCCCGCAGACCGAAGCAAAAGGATCGAGGTGACGCACGATGAAAGACGACAGACACATTATTTGGACTGATTATCTTGACTACGACGATTGGAAAGAAGATTTTGAGGCACAATACCCCGAACTATCTGAAAATGAGCGTATGAATTTGATGTATGAAATCAACGGCACTTATTTTCAAGACGAGAAAACGAATCTGGATATTCAGCTATCCCGCCCGATTCTCGTTGTCGGAGATTTGGGGCTTTGGCATGGCCGCCGTATGGGGTACAAGGAAATCGAAAGCGGCAATATCCGTGACTGCCTTTGCAGCGAACGGGATATTGACAACGCCACTTGGTATGTAGATAAAAACGGTGATTTTCGCTGTGAGGCTGTTCATCACGACGGTACAAATTATTATCTCTACCGCGCCTATAAAGACGGCATTTCAGAAACGCAGATTGACAATCTGAAAGAAAAGCTATACCGCGGTACGGCGACCCGCACAGACATTGTGAGAATCACCCGCAGGCTTGGTGATGAAATTGCAAAAGTACACGGTTTCCCGATTCCGCGCCAGCGAAAAACCGCCGTACAAGAACGGTAAGGAGGCGAAGCTATGCAGGATTTATCCGGTTCAAGGGACTGCGCCTTTGAAGCCTTTATTACCAACCTCGGCAAATACAACGAGGGTTATTTAGTCGGCGAATGGGTCAAGTTCCCGATTACCAATGAGGAAATGCAGGAGGTTTTTAAGCGGATCGGCATTAACCGTCGCTATGAGGAATGGTTCATTACCGATTATGAGTGCCCCGATTCCCACATTTATGACCTGCTCGGAGAATACGAAAGTTTAAGCGAGCTCAACTATCTTGCGGGAAAGATTATGGAGCTTGACGAAAGCGAAGATTTCTGGCAGGCGGTTTTAGACTTGGGCGAAAATACGGGTAGCGTGCGGGATTTAATCAATCTTACCGAAAATATGGACTGCTTTGATTATCTTCCGGGTGTTACCGATGATTCTGACCTCGGCTATTACTGGATTGAGGAAAGCGGCTGTTACGACACAAAAGCAATGGGCGCTCTTTCAAACTATATTGACTATGAGGGTTTCGGGCGTGATATTCGCTTTGATGAAAGCGGCGTATTTACCGACAACGGCTATGTACGCTCAAACGGCGGCCGCTTTGTTGACATTTACGACGGCAATATTGAGAACATTCCCGAAGAATACCGTATTCAAAGCCCGAACCTTTATGTACGCGCTGTTATTGGAAGAACAGAGCAAAATCAAGATTTTGCACGATGAAAAAAGGGGCAAGTCTTTTTCAGACTTGCCCCTTATAATATAGTCGAGTATGATTTTAGCAGTCGGTCTGCTTACGAAGATGAGTGTCACGGCGCAGCGTTTCTTTGGTTGCAGCCGCTATATCACGGATAACACGAATTTCGTATTCGTCGCAATCCTCCAAAACGAGCGCAATATCCTGTTCAAACTGAACCTTTGCTTTTATGACACTATCGCAAAGCAAATCGTCACTTGTAATTTTCAAAGCATTTGCAATGCTGACAATAGCGTTTAAGCTGACACGGGTTGTTCCTGTTTCAATATTGCTTAAATGTGTGGGAGAAACGCCGACCATTTCAGAAAGTTTCTCTTGTGTTAAATCCGCTTTGATACGAGCAATCTTGATTCTTTTCCCGATAGCCTTATAATCGAGTTCCATATTGCACCCCCTTTATTTCAGAATTTTCATTAAATATATTGTATCCACGGAGCAGATGTATTATAATAATCCATATCCGTATACTACGGATATGGATTAAAATTTAGAAAATAAAGAGGTGAATTGAAGTGACTTCCTGCACATTTGCAGGTCATCGGGAGGTTTATGGTCGCAATGTTCAAAGTTCGATAGAACTCGTCATTGAGAGTATTCTAAAAAAAGACAACTCCTTTGTATTCTATTCCGGCGATATGGGCGAATTTGATAAAATGTGTTCCGCCGCTGTCCGAACAGCAAAGCGGCGACATCCTGAACTTGATATAAAGTTAATGGTTGTTCTTCCGTATATGATGGCAAAAGTAAATACTGATAAAGATTTATATAGAAATCTGTATGACGATATTATTATTCCGATGGAACTATCCGATGCGCATTATAAATCAGCGATTACAAAGCGCAACCGCTGGATCATTGACCGATCTGATTCTTTTCATTGAGATCTGCTCCCCTGTTTTTCTATCTTTATAAAGGTTTGATAACATATGTTGATGTTATTTAACCTTATGATACATAGGATGTTACATTATAAATACCCACGAAAATATTTAAGAAGACATAAAGTATCATCAAGGGTTATTTCTCCATTACCATCCATGTCTGCTTGTAACATTCCTGTTATAGATGGCTGATAACTTCCAGCAATAGTCATATTTAAAAGCTCAACATCCCTCATATTAACTATTCTATCGCAATTAACATCGCCCATATCTAAAACATCAATATAAATATTACTTTTCGCCAGTTCATTTCCCCTGTCGTTTTCTAAAAGTGTAATATTAACGTCTTTGATATCTGGATAAGTAGACTGTGATGACATAAAATCTACACATCCCATATATCCGGATTGGCTGTCAGGATTTGAGTTGAAATAGTTAATATATACTATATTTTGTGTATTAGTTATTTTAATATTATTTACCTTAAATTCGCCACCGATATCTCCGATTTTATTTACAGCACATATTGTTAAATTTGGATTATATGAAACATTAGCATTAAGCTTAGCTATGTATGTATTTTTACTTGCGTAAAAACAATATCTTTTAGCATAAATCGCATCTTCTGATATATCTGCATCCTCCGCTGATGCGGAAATCATATTTCCTACAGAAACAGCAGACATTATTGCTGTTAATAAAACAGCGGTTAATCTTTTTAAACACTTCATATTTTAAACTCCTTTACTTTTTTGACGATTATCATTTTTATAATCGACTTAAATTTATGATATAATTATACATCAATTTATATTATTTTTCAATATATTCTTCAGCAATTATATTAAATTGTCTATATTTTCTACTTTTTGCATAATATACTTTAATCAATTTTGTATATTTTTTTGCTTTATAATTAATCAAAAATATTTATCATATTCTTGTCCTTTATATTAAATTAGAAAAGAGGAGTAGCTCTCACAAAAAAGAGCTACTCCTCTTTTCTAATTTAATAGGTTAATTGCTTTTGTTTTTTGCTCATGAATAATGTGAATATAAATATTATAAGTAATAGAAACATCGCTATGTCCTAATAATTCTGATACAGTTTTAGGGTCAACGCCTTTTTTAAATAGCATACTTGCAAACGTATGTCTTAAACTATGCACTCCACTTATTTTATCTATTCCAGCATTTTTAAGAATCTGTCTAAAGGTTGTGTCTATATTTCTGGTAGAAACCGATTTACCGTTTTTAGTAATCAGAACATAAGAATCTTTTTTTAATTTTCTTTTTTCAAAATATTTTAATGCTTCTATTGCTTTGTCAGAAAGATGTATTATACGATTGCCGGACTTAGTTTTTGTAGTTTGTTCAATTACAATATATTTTGCTTCTCCTTTATTTTCATCACGATTTTTTACCTGTTTTAAATTACCAGAAACTTTTAAAATTTTATTCTCAAAATCTATATTATTCC
>JAMPBF010000084.1 GCA_023666805.1 Bacillota bacterium | reverse complement strand
TTGCCCAAAAAACGGCGTCAGCTTGGCGGAAAACCGACCAACGGGAGGTTTTTCGACAAGCTGTCGGCTCGCATTTTTTTGCAAGCCGATTTTTAAAAATTTAAAATTTGTGAACAATGCGAATACAAGACGGGACAAGGGTATCGGCAGAAGGTAAGTTTCGCCTATTGAGGCAGCTTCAGATCCACCTCTCCGTTATAAACTCCCTTGACCGACAGTGTAAGCAGATCGTAGTTATTGGACAGATCCAGCACCTCTCTGCCGCCCTCGCCCATGGTGGTCACCGTAGGGCGCAGAACGTTCTGGTTGTGTGCGGTGACTACTCCGTGGCGTCCGTCGGAAAGCTGTACCATCGTTCCGATAGGATAGGGATTGAATGCGCTTAGGAACGCCAAAGTGACCTGATAGTCAAAATGAGAGCCGCAGGAGCCGAAAATGTACTCCTCCGTTTCCGCCACCGACCAGGGCGTGCGGTAGGGTCGGTTGGAGGTCAAAGCGTCGAACACGTCGCAGATAGTAAGTATTCGGGCGATCAGCGGGATCTTTTCGCCCTTTAGACCCGTGGGATAGCCCGAGCCGTCGAATTTTTCCTGATGATACAGCACCCCCGCAAGAATACGGTCGTTGTATTCTCCGCTTTGCTTTAAAATGTTGTAGCCGATAATGGGGTGCTTTTTTATTTCGTCAAATTCGTCGTTTGTAAGCTTGCCCGGCTTTATGATTATTTCATGGTCGATGTTCGACTTTCCGATGTCGTGGAGCAAGCCGGCTATAACCGTCTCCTTGGTTTCCTGCGGAGAAAGCTTGAGCTCTGCGCACACCGACGCCGCCATCATGGATACTCGCAGACAGTGCTTGTAGGTGTAATCGTCGTAGTTTTGCAGCGCTATCATTTGGTTTCCGAGAAAGGAAGTATCCTTGGCGATGTCGTCTATAATGTCCCCGGCGATCTGATCCACCTTTTGCACCGCCGCTTGCGAAAGCTCCTTGATCTCCTCGTTGCAGTCGAATATCTCCTCCAGGTCGCTGAGGGCTCGGGTAATGCGCTGCTTTTGCCTTTCCTCCTCGGGGTTAACGTTGTGGACCACTCTGGTGCGGATCTTATCGTCATCGTCGCCGCCTACGATCTTTACGCTTTTAATGCCCCTTGCCAGGAGCTTTTCCTTTATTGCGGCGGTTATGACCGTGCCCTTGGGGAAAAGGGTCATATAGCTTGAGCCGGTGGAGGAATCCACATTGGCGTAAAGCGTCATTCCCTCTTTTAATTTGTCCGTAGGTACGATAATCATAAGAGTACCCCCTAATTTATATTTTGTCAGCTGCGGCAGCGTCCTAAATGCTCCGCAGCTTTCGGATATGATGGCGTCAAGGGATAATTAAAGCTCGAAAAACGTCAATTCCCCACATTCCTTAAGGGAATCCTCGTAGCCCACAACGCAGACCGCAGCGTCCCTTGCCATTTCGTCAAAGAAGCCGCAAAGCTCTCTGAGCTGATCCTTGGAGGCAGTAAGCATTTCCTTCCTTACAGCCGTTCTGTCCTCGTCGGTAATGCCCGAGAACAGGCGGCAGTCAGCATAATAGCCCGTCTGCTCGGGCGACAGAAGAGGCTCGCCGTTGGCGATGGCGGAAATAATGTACTTCTCCAGCTCCTCGTCGCTGTCGCAGTATTCCTTTACGAAGCTGCCTATTCCGCCGTAAACTCCCAGCGACCTTGCGGGGGAGGGATCTCTATAGGTGTAGCAGAACAGATTTTCCGCCATGGTTTCCTTTATTCCCGCACCGTAAGCGCCGCCCTGCACTCTGATAACGTTCCACAAATAGCTGAAGGAAATTATGTTGGCGGCGACCTTAAGCGCACCGCTGACCCTTTTGTCCATGGCGGGAAGGTTCAAGGCCTGCGCCGCAAAGGAGATCTGTGCGGGGATAACAATGCCCATTCTCTCGGGCAGCTCGGTTTTGTATTCTGCTGTCTGCTCCAACGCTTTTTTGTCGGGAAGAGCCTTTATAATATCGGAAATATCCTGCTCCTCCTCGGCGGTGACGCTGACGGTGATGCCGTTTTTGGTGATCGCCTCGCCGTAGATCTTGTCCACTACCGCCGTAAAGCCTGCTATTTCCTTGTCAAAGTCCTTGGAAAGCTTCTTAAGAGCGTTTATAAAGCTGTAGCCGCAGATAGCCTCGTTGACCGCATTTTTGGCGGTGTACTGCGCCAGCGCCTCGGTTCTGGCAAGAACGTGACCGCTGTACATAGCGTTCTGTTTTTCGTTCTCATAGGCTTGGGCGGCAATTTCCTTGATCTTGTCGGGGTGATCGAACTCGGTATTGTTGATGATTTCGATTATCAGCTTTTTGGCTTCGTCAAGGTTTTCCTTTAAGATCCCCGCTGCAACCTCAAGACAGGGCATACAGCGATCAACGTCACTGTTGTCGCCGTAACAGTCGACCTTGAAGCCCAGCTTGCCGATATAGGTCTTTATCATCTGCTGCAATTCAAGGATAGAATAATTTTTTGTGGGAAGCTCGCCGTAGAGCAGAGGCAGGAATGACGCCGCCGAAAGCTCCTTAAGGCTTAAATCGGTGAGGGGGAAGTATATCCTTATATACACAATGCCGTGAGTGGATACGGGGTGGTAGATCACCCTTGCCTCATCTGTTCGGGAAAGCTCCGATCTGTACATGCGGGGCTTTTCGCTGACCTCGCTTAAGGGAAGCTTCGGCAGAGAGGCGGCAGCCTCGGCTGAATCGGGTGTGGTCTGCCATTCGGTGAGTTTTTTGTTCAATTCCTCGTTGGCTTTTTTATCAGCCTCGGTAAAGGCGCCCGTTTCCTTTTGAAGTCTTTCCTCCTCGGTTTTTCTAAGCTCTGCTCCCAAGGTTTTCGAGGGCAGCATTTTTAAAACGCAAAGGCTGTCCCTGTCGCCCAAAAGCTCCTTGAGAAGCTTTTCAAAGCCGCCGTTTTCCGCCTCCCTGCGAAGATTTTCCATAGATTTGTCGTACAGCAGGTAATCCATGGGATCTCCGCCGTAAAGCCATGAATTTTCCGCCAATATAGCTCTGTATAAGCCCTGTGGCTCGGGCAGCTGCTTTGTCTGAAACGCAAAGCGGTTGATGGAAGCGGACAGGGATTTTCCGTCAAGGCCCTTGGAGATCAGCTTGTCTACCGTGTCTGCGATTATTTCGGCGATCCTGTCGCCGTTCTTTTCGGATATATTTCTGGCAGCCATGACCATAAAGGGCTGAGCGATGCCGTCGCTGATCCTCATCTCGAAATCCTCTGCAAGACCGGAGGAAAGCACGGCCCTCTTCAAAGGAGATTCGTTGGTGCCCGCCAGTACGTCGCAAAGTACTTGCGAGGCTAAGATCTTGTCCTTTTCTTTCCAGGTGCCCACGATTTTTCCGAATACCAAAGCCGCTTTTTTGTCGGGATCGTCGTTTTCTCCTATCTCATAGTACCAGGTGCCGGATTTGGGAGCGGGATTTTCGATCTCCACCTCAAACTTAAGGTCGCTTTTTTCCTTTTTGCTCAAATAGGAATCTATAAGCTCCAGCGTCTCCTCCAAAGGAATATCGCCGTCAAGGAAAAATTTGGCGTTGGAGGGGTGATAGAAGCGGCAGTAGGTGTCTCTGTATTTTTCGTAGGTCAGATCGGGGATAACCGCAGGATCTCCGCCCGAGTTAAAGCGGTAGCAGTTATGAGGGAACAAAAGCTCCATGATCCCTTCCTCAATGCGGTCGTCGATACCCGACATAGCGCCCTTCATTTCGTTGAAAACAACGCCCTTGTAGGAGGGAACGCCGTCGTTAAATTCGGTGTGTATGCCCTCTTGGTGGAACACGCTGGGATTTTCCAGCAGCTTTGGCGCAAACACGGCGTCAAGATAAACCGAGGTAAGGTTTAAAAAGTCTCTCTTGTTGCGGCTGGAAACGGGATAAATAGTCTTGTCGGGAAAGGTCATAGCGTTCAAAAAGGTGTTCATTGAGCTTTTCAGCAGATCCACGAAGGGCTCTTTAACGGGGTACTTGTCCGAGCCGCAAAGCACCGAGTGCTCCAAAATGTGGAATACTCCCGTGCTGTTTTCGGGCAAGGTCTTGAAGGAAACACAAAACAGCTTGTTTTCCTCTCCGTTGTCGATCCAACAGAGCTTAGCCCCCGTCTTGTCATGGAGCATTTCGACCATTTTGCCGCCCAACTCTTTTTCTTCTCGTATTTGGGTAACGGAAAAGCCTTTGAGCCTTGCGCCTGCGCTTAAATTCATAGCTTTTTCTTCCTTTCATATATAAAATTTTGACGATACAAACCAATCATTATTATTGTATCATTAAGCTTCAACCTTGTCAAGAAAAATTTACCGTTGTAAAAAGGAAAAAATAATGATAAAATTATTGTAAGAAATAAACCGCTATGGCGTCTTATAAAGTGAAGGGAAGTGATCGAGTGGAGGATAAGGAGCTTATAGACCTGTTTAACAGCCGCAGTGAACAAGCGGTGCAGGCTGCAAAGGACAAATTCGGCTGTCTCTGCAAAAAAATAATTTTGAATATAGTGAAAAACATGGAGGACTGTGAGGAATGTGAAAACGACACCTATCTGAAGCTGTGGAACACCATTCCCCCTCAGCAGCCCCAAAGCCTGACCGCCTACATATCCCGAATAGCAAAAAACACCGCTCTCTCCAAATACCGCAGCAACCACCGCCAAAAGCGGGGCAGCGGCGAGATCGACTTGGTTTTTGAGGAGCTGGAGGAGCTGACCCCAAGCAGCCGCAATATTCAAGCCGAGACAGAGGACAGGGAAACGGTAAAAGCGGTAAACGAATTTTTGGAGCAGCTTCCCAAGGACAGACGGATCATCTTTGTCCGCCGTTACTGGTTCTGCCACAGCGTGAAGGATATAGCGGAGGATACGGAGCTTACCGGATCCAACGTCTCGGCTATATTAAGCCGTACCAAGACCGCATTAAAGGACTATTTAAAGGAAAGGGGACTTTATGGTGAATGAAAATAATTTTTTCTTTACATTGGATAAGATAGATGATAAATTTATAGAGGAAGCGGCAAACACCGCAGCAGCCGAATCGGTACAGCCTAAATTTGTCAATGCTCCGACAAAAAAATCGAGAGCCCCCGTTTTCGCCATAGCGTGGATAGCCGCCTGCTTTGTCCTGATTTTCGGGATAGGCATAGCGGTAAGCAGAAGCTCGGGCGCAGATATAACTCGGTCTCCCTTAAACACGGCAGAAGCGACCGAGGAAACTGCCTGCACGACAATTACGGAAGCTTCCGAAGAAACGGACGGAGCCGCTGCGGAGCAGTCGGAGATCACTGTCGCACTGACCAACAATTACGGCAGTATTTACGCCACTCCCATTGTAATAACCGATTCCTCGGGCGAGGAGCATTTGGTGAATAAACCGCCGTTAGAGAAAGACGAGCTGATAGATTTCAAGTATGAAAAATTTGTGGAAACAGTGCGCAACAGCAATGTAAATCGGGAAGAGGAGGATTATTGGGATAACGGCTATGATTATATCCAAAGTCTGAACGATGCCGAATTGACGGAGCTTTTTATCCGCGCAAAGGCGCTGGCGGAGATCTGCTGCAATACGGAACGCTTTGACGGCTTGGAGCTGGAGATTTATAACGGAAATTATGTATATGTTCCTTCAAAAAACCGTTCAGGCGATTACGACAGCTTTTGCGAAACGGGCATAAGCTATGACAGCTTTTACAAAGCCTGCCGTCTTGTATTTACCGAGGAAGCGGTAAATAAAATGCTTTATGAAACCTATCCCTTCACTTATTCTTACAATGATGGACTTTGGGTTTCATACGTAAGCAGCGGCGGCGGGATTTGGCACAGCGAGGTAGAGCCTATAACGGCAACCGATACCGAGGTGGAATTTAACCTGATATGCTACGCCCCCGAGGGCGGCTGGCAAAACGCTTATTGTCAAGATCCCGACGGAACATGGCACAACACGGAATTTGACCCGAAAAAAAGAGACATCTACAAAAAAGCCGTTATCAGAAACCGCTTTGTAAAAACCGAAGACGGCTGGAGAGCCGAGGAGCTTGAAGTTTTGGGAAAATCCTCCCTTAACGGCAGGGAAAATTTCCCCGAAGGCTATGACAAAATGGAGGACGATGTTATCATACACCCCTACAAATGGTCTGAGGACGGCTTTACAGTTCCCGACAGCTGGATCCCCGTTATGCATGGCAGCGAACCTTATGAGAGCTTTGACAGCCTTATGAATCAAACACAAGAGGGAAAAGCCATAGGGGAAATAATTCAAAATCTTGTGAACGGAAATATAATCGCCGCAGACATTTTTTACGGCTGCGAGCCCGCCTTTACCCTCGATTATAAAGTAGAGGAGGAAGGCTTCGGCAAGATAAACCCCTACACGGGAGAAACCAATGTTTACGCCATAAGATCCGATTATTTTAACAGCCTTGATGAGATCGAAAGCATAATGAATAAGGTCTACACCGCAGATTTAGCCTTTGAGCGGTTGTACGGAGAGGACAGACAGCTCTTTTTGGAAAGGGACAATAGGCTTTATGCAGATCTGAACTGTATGTATGCATGGTCGGTGACGTCCTTTATCGACGATTCCTATATTGAGATCATAAGCAGTGACGAAAAGGAATGCTTCTTCAATTATCACTTTATTCTGTGGGATTATTTTGACTATGACAACAACGATACAGCAAAATTATATCCTCATAAAAACGAAATAACCGTAAAAGCGGTTAAAGAGAACGGAGAGTGGCGGCTTTGCAGCCCCGTGTTTAATAATCTTAATCTTGATTATTACGGCAGATACAGCGAGCAGCATAACTCATAATAATAAAAAAGACGGCTTCTCACAGCCGTCTGAATTTTTATCACAAATCAATCCTCCAAGGATTTCAAAGCTGCGATCTCGTCTCTGTTGACCTTGATCTTTGAATCCTTTAAAAGCTTAACGTCGTTTCTGTTAAAGGACACGGGGGGCGCTTCCTTGTTTTTGTCCATGGATACCTTTAAAATTCCCGTCAGCAGGTTAACGTCGGTGACAATGCCTCTGCCCTCGGCTGTTTCCACCAAAGCGCCCACCTTGGGGGTGATCTTCAGCAATTCCTCGTAGCTGTCCTGCTCGTATTTCAGGCAGCACATAAGCCGTCCGCAGGTGCCGGAGATCTTTGTGGGGTTAAGGGACAGGGACTGCTCTTTAGCCATTTTGATGGATACGGGCTGAAATTCGCCGAGAAAGGAGGCGCAGCATAATTTCCTGCCGCAGATCCCAAGTCCGCCGAGCATTTTTGCCTCGTCCCGCACGCCGATCTGTCTAAGCTCGATCCTTGTGCGGTAAATTCCCGCCAGATCCTTGACCAGATCGCGGAAATCCACCCTGCTTTCGGCGGTAAAATAAAACATGATCTTGCCGCAGTCAAAGGTGCATTCCACATCTATAGGCTTCATATTAAGCTTGTGCTCCGCAATTTTTTCGGTGAAGACCTTCATGATCTCCGATTTGCGGGCTTTGTTTTTTTCAAGAGTTTTCAGATCCTCGGCGGTAGCCACCCGAAAAATCTCCTTTAAGGGCTGAACTATCTCCTCGTCCTTTGCCATGAAATTGCCGATGACCACATCGCCGCATTCCACTCCCCGAGCCGTTTCCACGATCACCTTCTGCCCGACGTTTATTTTAATGCCCTTTGGGGAAAAGTAGTAGACCTTGCCCACTTCCTTAAATCTAACTCCGATAACCTCAGTCATTTCTCTTCCTTTCCTTGTCAGCTTTTCGCTATCTCTCCGAAAATCGCAGCGGTGAAGGCGTTGGCGGTGATTTTGCCGTTGAAATTCACATCGCTTGTTACGGCTGAAAATCTTCTGCAAATCCCGCAAAGCCTGTTTAAAACCGCCGCCGAATATTTTTCGCTTAATTTTTTTGAAAGCGCCCTGTCACAGCCGAGACCGCCGCTGCCGCCCGAAGCGATGGCAAAGCCGTCGTGGATAAGCCTTTCCGCAGCGAAAACCGTCTGCTTCAACGGCTCTCTCTTGTCCTCCTTGGGCTGAGGCAGGGTCAGCAGTGAAATCAAGGCTCTGTATTCCTTATTCTCACAAACGGCGTTGACAAAAGTCTTAGCCGTCTCCATATACACGGAGGAATTTTTATCCCTTGCCGCATTTAAGGCAAGCCCCAAATTTCCGCCGTAAATTTCCGCAGCCCTTTCACAGTCGTCAAAGCCCATTTCTGCCAGCGCCGAAGCACATTCCGAGACCGTCAGGGGGTAGGTGCGGATAATTGTGACCCTTGAAAGAATGGTGGGCAGCACGCCGTTTTTGTTGGAGGAGGTGAGAATGAACCTGACCTTTTCCGACGGCTCTTCAAGCCTTGTCAAAAGGGAATTTTGGTTTTCTTGGCTGAGCAGCTGAAATTCCTGCCAAATATAGACCCTGATCTTTCCTTCAACGGGCATTTCAAAAGAACCCTTAAGCACGTTCCTCAGGCTCTCCTTATCTATGGCGGAGCAGTCGATGCAAATCACGTCGGGGTGAATATGCTCCTCGATCCTCTTGCAGCTGCGGCAGCTCATGCAAGGAAGCCCTTCCTCGGCGGAGCAAAAACAGCACATGGCGGTATAATCCGCCAAGGTCCTTTTTCCCGTGCCGCTGTCTCCGAAAAAAAGTATGGAATGAGGCAGCCTTCCCGAGTGCGCATAACCGTTTATCTGCTCCAGGGCATGCTTGTTGCCGTATATTTTCATTTTTCAGACCTTCTCGAACCGTTCGATGTCGGTAACGAATATAGTGGCTCCTCCCACGCTTACCTCTACGGGAAAGCTGTTCATGCTGTTCATGTCATAGGAGGTGTTGGAGGGCACAAACTGCTTTCTTTTGCGGCTGTGCTGCTTTATTATCTCGATAATGTCGTCCACCTTGTTATCGTCGGAGCATACCAAAAACGTGGTGTTTCCCGCCATTAAAAATCCGCCCGTGGAAGCGAGCTTTGTAGCGGAAAAACCGTTTTTGGTAAGCGCATTGGCAACTGCATGAGAGTCGTCGTTGTTTACGATTGCGTATATAAGCTTCATAAAATTTACCTTTTCATTGCACTTTAGGGTTTGTTCAGTGATAGTATACCACATTTTAAGGATTTTGTAAAGAAAAAAATGAAAGACGTTTTTAAGGGCTCTGCAGCAGGATCCTCACCTTGTCCGCTCCGTATTCCCGCACAGCGTTTATTATCCCGTCGTCAAACAGCTCCCCGGGCATAATAAGCGGCACGCAGGGAGGACAGCTGCACCTTATTTCCCCGCATATCCTTCCCTTTGCGTTTTCCGTATCCACAAGCGCCGACGGACTGAAAACCGCCTTTTTTGGAGAGACGACCGCTTTCGGCAGCCTCGGGGCGATTTTTGCCGCACAAATTTTTTCCTTAATCGGGATTTTCTCAAACGCCCTTAAAATTTTATGAAGATCCCCGAGATCCTGTGAAACGGAAAACAGCAAAACAACATATCTTCCGTCAAAATACTCGCAGAAAATATTTTGCTCCTCCAAAAGCTTATTCAGCTCAAAGCCGCCGTACCCTGCGCTGAAGCAGTCTACGGTAATTCTTATCGGATCGCTTTCATAAAGCCCGAAGCCCAATTGCGACAGCGCCGTTTTCAGCTCCTTTATCTTTTCAAGAGCGTCGAAGGCGCACCGGCTCTCCTCGCCGATAAACCTGTTGCACAGATCGAGGCTTTGCAGCATCAAATAAGAGGGGCTGGAGCTTCCGAACAAGGCCATAAGCTCCTTCGCTCTTTCCGAAAAGGCTGTAAAGCGGGAATCCTTGCCGATATGAAGATAGCCGCAGCCCGTAAGACAGGGCAGGGTCTTGTGCGCACTGTCCGCCGTCATATCCGCCCCCGATTTCAGCGGGTGTCTGTCGGTGAAAACCAAATAAGCGCCGTGAGCGTTATCGACCAGCAGCGGGATATTTTTTGCCCTGCAAGCCTCCGAAACAGCCCTGATGTCACATTCTCCCCCGTAATAGTCAATGCTTTGGGCAAATACGCACAGGGTATCCTCGTTTATTTTTGCCTCCACCTCCTCTTTGGAGATTTTGCAGGATAAATATTCCGCAGGCATGATCCAGTCAACCTCCAGATCCAAAAGCACGCAAGCCGAAATAAGGCTTTTATGGCAGTACCGCCCTGCGATGACCCTGTGCTTTTCGGGGCTTTCTGCCTTAGCCAATGCCAGCATTGTCTGCACCGAAAGGGTGCTGCCGCCGCAGGAGAACAGGGTTTTTCCCGCTCCGAAAAGCCTTGCGGCGTTTTCCTCGCTTTCCGCTATGATGCCGCAGCTTTCAAAAAGGCTGTCGGCGCCGTCTATCTCGGTAATATCGAAGGGATCGTTTTTCCCCTTGCCGCCGGGCATATGACAGCGCACGGGGCTTTTAGCCGCATAGCTTTTTAAAAAATCGTCTATGGGAGCGGAAATTTTCTTTTTTTCGTCTTTCATTTGATTGTGACCTTTACAAAATTTTCTTTTTGTGATATTATATAATAAATTATAAAAACGAGGAAGTAAAAAAATGGAAATGCCTTTTAAGCCCAACGAGGGCAAAAATCTTACCATAGATACCGATTGGGGTACTTATGCCCGTTTTCCCGTAAAAACTCAT
>JAMPBF010000083.1 GCA_023666805.1 Bacillota bacterium | reverse complement strand
TCAACCACGACATAGATTCTTACCGTCTGCTTTGTGGTCGGGGTATGCCATTTAACCCACACAAGCTGTGAGCTGCCCTCGGGGAACACTACGTTTCCCACGGTATAGCATTTGTTCTTAATGTAAAACCGCACTGTAACAGGATTGTCGGGACTATGTTCGCTGCCGCTTACAGTAATGCTTGTATAAACGTCGGTATCGGTGCGATACTCGTAATCGCTGCCCTCGACCTCGATTTCCTCTTTCTCCTTGAAAGAAACAATGCCCATTCCCAAATAGTTGATAATATCGGAGTCGGTGACCTGCGAGGTTGTTGAACCCGTCCAAGCCCGATATCCCAAATCGTCATCTTCAAGGAACATTGCAAGAGGAAGATTTTTATGTGAAAGCGGAGCAAATTTTCTGCACAAATCTCCGCCCGTCTGAATGTTATACAAAGCCGCTTCGGTAGCCGTCATTGCCGTCCTTATACCATTATAAGTAATATACATAATCGGCTCCAACATCAGCTTATAATCACCGTTTGTCAGCTTATCATAATTGATGCCCACATGGGAGGAAATCTCCCTCACCACCTGTTCGTCCGTGAAATAGCTGCGGATTCGTTCTATATCCGCAAACAGCGATTCACCGTCGGAAATTATGGTGGGAATAGCCTGTGAAGGCGTTTTGTAAACATATTGAGCGGTGCTTGCTGAAAGCGAAGCGCCGCCTATATATTCAACCTTGCATTTTTTACCGAAATGGAAAGCAATATCGCCTATATTTGCATTGGAGTAGTCCACAGAAGCCGATTTTATAGCCCCTGTTTCCGAATCCACAACGGTAACTCTAACTCCGTCATCGGTGGGATTCCAATAGTTTTGCGAGCTGCCCTCGCCCAAGCCTCCGCCGCCGTTGTCAATATTTGGATCGCCGCCGCTTTCCGCAAAAATCACTGTTTGTAAACAGAAAATTGCCGCCATAACTGCGGCAATCGTTCGTATAATTTTTCTCATGCACACCTCCAAAAAATGCGCCAAGTCATTGACTCAGCGCAATTTCGTATTTGGCTTTATTTTGTTTTTTCGTTTATCCGAAGAATCCGATCTTGTTGCCGTTTTCGTACATTCCGCCTGCGTACTCACTTTTGCTGCCGCCTCCTTCGTCGGGAATCCAGCCGAAGCCGTTGATGTAGATCATACCGTCCTTTTTATCACCGTGCTGGGGAGTATCCGAGGGAGCCTCGGTTACCTGTGGCTTGATCTCAACCTGTTCCGATTCGTATTGAGGCGGCTCGGCAGGATCGGTCAATGCTTCCTTATCCTCGATTTCGGGAGCAGGAGGTGCTTCGGGCTTGGTGACTGCCTCAAAGCTTTGATCTACCTCGATCCCGCCATTGTCGATGAAGTCGTTATGCTGAATTTCGCCTGTTTCCGTTGCTGTTTCCGTACCTGCGGCACTGATTTCGGTTTCAGCAGGTTCGTTTTTTTCTTTTGCGTTTGTAACAATTTCAACCTTGATTTCCGCCTCGGTGCTTTCCTCAGCAACATTTTCTACCGAGGGAATGTCGCTGCGGAACTGTGTTCCGATCACGCATACAAGCGCAACGCAAACCGCCGATAAAGTGCCGATTATAACGTGTTTTTTAACATTAGCTTTCATAAGATTCACCTGTCCTTTCGTCATAAAAACTGTTTTTGTTTTAGCATACAATATCACAACCGCCGAATAAAATCCAGCTCAAATACTACTAAAATTTCGGCGTATATTTTGACTTAACGCATAGGGTAACCTTCATCGGCGGCAGCACATCTCCGCAGAATGATAACGGCACTTCAAGAGTGATATATGAGGTTGCGCAAAACTGCTGAATATCGCTTGAAGTTGGCGCAAACTGAGCATTATCTACATTTACCGAAAGTCCGTAAACACTGTATTCAACGCCGTCGGAGTTGCTTTTGCTATGCTTACCTCCGCTTGACTTCAGCCCAAGAAGCTTATCCAATCTTCCATACACATCACCCGTTGAAATCGCCGATCTCCAAGAGCTTCCCGAATACCGATACCCACCCGAATATCCTTCACGCACACCGTCGTACACATTGCTGTAATTGCCGACAGAAGTCGCAATTACAGCCGACTGCACAGCATCTTTTACCCCTGCGGAAATGGTGACAAGCCTTACTATCTGCCATAAAACAACGAAGAACATCATACCCACGAGAGCAATAACAACCGCCAAAGGCGCTGAGGAAAAGCCTTTTTTTGAGCGCAAAAAAATAAATATTTTCTTCATTTCCAGTAGCATTCACTCCTTCCACTTGCTTTTGTAGTCAACGTAATAGGAAAACTTCCAAATTCGCCGAAACCAATATTCATTTTGTAAGTAAGTGTAACGGTAAATTCATGATTTAGCTGTATCTTCCCAACCCTTGACCATACAATTGTCGGTATGATGCCTGTCCTCTCGGATAGCACCTGCGCCCTTGCCGTAGTTTCCGAGCCGACCCGTCCTGCAATTTCAGCCTCTCTCACCAATTCGTCGGCATAATTGTCAAGCTGTATTTTTGCCGACACAACGGGAGCGACCGCCATAATCAATGCGATAACCATAACCACCACAAGCACAACGATCACAATATCGAAATATCCCTCGCCACGCTTGCTTTTCAATAATTTCCTAAAAATACGATCACCCCCTAAATCATCGAACCAAGCGAATCAAGCAACTGCATTCCCATTACCACGAGGTAAGTCAGTAAAAACAGCATTAACATAATAAAGCTGAAAACACGGATTTTAGGCGGTATCTTCGCTGCCTTCGCCTTGAGCCTTTGCAGTTCTATCAGCTTGAAATCGTGTGCCAACATTTTGAAATATACTGCCGAATCGTCACCACGAATTAAGGATATTAAACCTCTAACCACGTCGGAAAGCTGCGCCGAGCCGATTCTTGCCTCAAATCTCGTCAAAGCCGCTTCATAACTGGAACTGCGCATATCGGCGCAGCACACATCTAATTCGTAAGCAAAATGATTTCCTGCGTGCTTTTTGAAATTTTCCATAATGGATAAAACATCACGGCTTGTTTTCAGTTCCTGCTCCACGGTTGCAACAAAGCGAGGTAATTCCTGTTCTATAGCGTCACGTTTTTCTCTCATTTTAGCGTCAGCCTTGCCGTTTTCACGAAAATATATTGCAACTGCAAGAATTATGAAAAACGGTATCAGCAGCGGCATAAAGAACGCACAGGGAACAGCAAGTAAAGCCACGCCAAACGCCTTTACAAAGGATAATGCCGTGAATGTTTCGGGAGTCATCTTTATTCCCGCCGACTTTAATGTACTTTCCAAGCGAGATTTTTTGTACTTATCCATCGGAATAATTTTGCCGAGTTTCGCTGCGATTCCCAACATCAACGCCTCAATGGATTTCGACAGCTTTTTATCGTTCCTGCCCGTGTTCATAACTGCCTTAGATGTCTTTAAATAGGCGATTTTCAAGGCATTCGCAAGGAGCATAAATAAACCTATGCAAAGCAAAACGCCGAATAAAAATAATAAAAATTCCATTCAAATCCCCCTATCTCTTGTATTCAATGGGCTTAGTAAGTTTAATTACTATCGCCGTTGAAATAAAGATACCTACCGCAGAAATTGCAAGCACAATTTGCCCGACAACTGTGTTCATTAGGCTGTTATACCAAGCCTTGTTCAGCATATACAGCAGAGGAATATTCCCGATTACAAGAAACGCCATTGAAATAAACTCTTTCCTCGGACCAGTGACCAAATATTCAAGATCGGCATTTACCACTCTCATATCCGACAGCTTATTAACAATCGGCGTAAGAGTAGATTTCAAACTGCGGTCGCTTTGGCACAAAATCAAGCTGTCGCACCACTCGGAAAATACCTCGTTATCGATTTTGGCTTTCATATCCAAAATAGCGGCGATAATATCGGGATTTGACAGCTTTATGCGACTAATAAAATTCTCGAAAACCGCCTTGACAGGCGCATTCAAGTAATGTACATTTTCTTCCACCGATGTAATTATATCTTCGTTTCTGAGGTATGCGGTTGTAATTATGGACAGTGCCGTTTCAAGCTCGGAAGATATGGCTTTTTTGTAATTTGTAGCCGTAGTTTTAACGTACCAAAAAGGCACGAACATCAATCCCACTGCCATTACGGGTGCAAGAAAAGCATTCCCAATTGCAATCGCAGCACAAATACCGATTGCCGACAATCCGAGAGAACAAGCACATAAAATACCAAACATATTTGTTCTGTTGGTAAGTCGAAGTATCTCCTGTGTCTCGGATACTTCACGCCTAAAAACATTGGGTTTTTTCCTTTTGGTAGCCTCATTTATCTGCGACTTTATGCTGTTTGGTTTCGCAAGAATTTTTGTAAAAATTCCCTCGGTGAACTCCATAGGCGAGATCCCGAACAGCAGGAAAAATCCCACAACCAAGCCGATGAAAGCTACCGTCAATATTGCATTCATGCTCGTTTACCTCCTTCCAATAATTTTCTCATTTCACCGACAGGCATACCGTTTTCCAGCAACCTGCGCTGCAAGGACAATGAAATATTTTCACACTTCTCATGCGTTCCGTTGATAACGAATTTCCCATTCTCCATACGGTTTTCGGTGATTTGGTAACGGTACAGCGAATGATATTCACGCTTTCCGTCGGGCTTGATCTCGCACTCCATAATTTCCATAATCCTGCGCTGCTTATTTTCAAGCTGCTTTGCATACACAACGATTGGAAACGCTTCGGTAACCAAATTTAAAATAACATTGTCGTCAACATTTGGATATTTTCTTTTGCAAAGCGTTACCATTCTGCGCCATGTGGATTCGCAGGAGTTGGAATGTATCGTGGTTATTACCGTATGCCCTGTTCGAGCCGCTTCTTGTGCAGAGTCAGCCTCGCTGCTTCTCATCTCTCCCACAACAATATAGCTTGGATTAAATCGCAAGGACATATCCAGCAAATCGTCTTGGGTAACAGATTTATTCTTATCCTCGCTTTCACGGGTAATGGTATGTATGACCTTGTTTATGATCTTACCGTTCTCGTCACGTTTTACCAGATCCAACTCTCTCGAGCCGTTTTCAATTGTGAATATTCGCTTGTCATCGGGGATAGTGGATAACAGCCAGCCCGTCAATGTGGTTTTGCCCGAAGATGTCGCACCAGCAACAGTTGTTGAAACACCATAGCGCACAAGTGCGGAAAGCAGTTCCATCATTTCATCGGTGGCTGTTCCCGACCTTACAAAATCCCCTTGCTGAAGCTTTTGAGCATTGACAATTCTGATTGAGGCAGCAACTCCTACATCTTCGTCCACCAAAGGTGTTTTCAATACTGCTATACGGATATTTTTACTGAGGTGTCCGAGAATAGCGGGAGATGTATTGTCAAGCACCATTCCCGACACGTGAAGCATTCTACGAACGATGTTTATAGCGTGTTCGGGCGATTCAAATTTTTCGTCCAACTTTACGTTTTGACCGTTGGAATACTGCACCACGATATTATCCCAGGAGTTGAGATTGATTTCCTCAATGCCGCTGCCGAAGATATATTTCGTCAAAAAAGAGAACTCCGCCATCTCGGAATACAGCTTGTCGATCAGCTCCGTTTGCGTCAAACCCTCAACGGATATTTTATGATCGAGCAAGTATTTTCCGATATACCGCTTGACCTGCTGCTTTACCTCGTCACTGCCGGAATTTATGTTATTGATTCCCTCCACCACAAGAGAAGAATATTTATTGGATATTTCCGACTGCACCTCGTTTAAAACATCGTTAAAAGAACGCTTTTTATCTGCGCTGTAAAAAAGGCTTTGAATATTGTTTTGTGAAGCTAATCTCATAAGGCGAACACCTCGTTTGTAATTTTTGAAACAGCCCTGCGGAAATCCTTGCTGTCTTTTTCTGTAAGCCCCGCAAATAGATTCCCTGCAAGAAACTGCTTATAAACCTCATCGGAATGGGGAATTTTGAAGTTTATGCCACCCACTATCTGCTCGATTTCATCGTCTGCTTGAAATGAAGATACATTGCTTGCCGCCTTGTACTGCTTGTTGGCGTTAAATTTATTATCGAGCAGCAAGGGAAGCTGCGAGTTTAAATATGAAATTGACTTCAAATCGCAGGAAACCAAGCGCAGAACAGCGTCCGATTCAATAAGCGAAATTGCCGACAACACATCATTTGTAATATTGCTTGTACAGTCAACGATAATATAATCAGCAAGCTGCCTCAAACCGTTAATGAACTCTCTCGCCTGTGTTTCTGTGTAAGGAGCATAACTAAAAGCATTCTCGCCCTTAAGCATAGCAAACATTGTCAAATACTCATTCTTTTTATGCAATATGGCATTCTGCTTTATCAGATTTCCGTCCACATGAGCCGCACCAAGAATATTACCAAGCGACATTTCCGACTCCAAATCCGAGGAAGGGCAAACATAGGGAAGAGGTGGCGCAGACATATCGGCAAGTACGAGTATTACATTTTTCTTTTGCGATGCGATATATCGAGCCAATTTTACGCTCATAATTGTTTTCCCCGAAGAGGGAGAACCCCAAACCGCCAACACCTGATTATCCTGCCTATCAGGCGGTAATTCAAAACAATCATTTTCGGGCGCAGCAAGATCAAATTCAAGATCGATTTCCTCATCGTCATCTCTGTGAGACATCAATGATTTAAACAGGCTGGGCATTGTCCGTCACCTCCGTTTCCTCAGTTTCGGTTGTTGTTTCGGGCTTTACCTCGGGAGTGATAATAACCGAATCAATTTCGGGCTTTTCCGATTCGGGTTTACTCTCGGCAGCCTCGCTCTGCTGTTCCTTTTCCTGCGTTTCTCCCGCAACGCTTTCCTGTTCTTTTTCATCTTCCGAAATCAATTCCTCCAATAATTTTTCTTGTGCCGATATAAATTTCTGCGCATTCTCCGCCGATCCTCTGTACACCAACGCCACATGGATTTCTCCTTCTGCCTCTAATTCGGCAAGTATGTTCGCCTGCATAGGAGTTACAAGCAAAGTAACCGTTTCGGGCAACTCCGTTTCTTCCTCGCCGTCGGGCTTTACGGTAACGGTTTCATCGTCGTTGCCCTTGCTGTCGGTGACAGCTATGACTTCTACGTACTGCAATTCTTCGGGAACAAGGGTCTTGCCCTGTTCCTTGTAATCGACGGCGATAATTGATACAATATCACCCGAAATCAACTTGCCGGACAGTCCACCCGCAAAAGAGGGAATAGTGATAGAAATCGCTCTTTTTTCGCCTGTTAAGTTGTACAAATAAGCGTTTTCCGAAGCGGGAGTATCGCTTACTTTATCGGGCAAAACATACTCCCCCTTGATCATATCCATAGCCGCATATTTTCCGACAACTTCCTCCGACTTTTGAAGCACATCGGAAGGCATATTGTACGCACCTACTTCCACAGACTCAACATCACCTGAAGTAATTTCCTGTCCGATTTTTACATTGCTTTTAATCCTGATGACCTTCATTGTGTGGCTTTTCGCTGCATTAAACAGCGGTGTTATCGCAAAGCAGATGATCAGCGCCAACACTATGCAAACAACGCCTAAAACAGTTCTGTTTTTTAAAAATTTCATTGCATTTTTCCTTTCAAAAAATGAGTTTTGAGCATAAATAACCAAGTAATATAAAAGGCACGAACGGCAGGCAGACGCTGCCCCCGTGTGCCTTATCTGCCGTTCTACCTCTTAATCTAAAAATAATTACCTTTATTGCATAAAAAATCAGCATGGCAATTTGTGCGAACAGGAGCAGAGCAAAGCTGCCCCAAAGTCCGCACACCACGCTCAAAGCCACAATCAGCTTGACATCTCCGCCGCCGATCTTACAAGTAGCCAAAGCCACGATAAAGAAAATCAAAGCGACAATCAATCCCCACAAGTTGCGAACATCAAAATTTAAAAGTGATGTTAAAGCTATTGCAACGCTTATCCAATTAGGAATTTCACGGGTTTTAATATCAATAACTGAATCTATGCCAAGCAAAATAGCAACTAAGAAAAATTGCAGCATATCCGTTATCCCTTAAAGGCGAACATTTCTTCGACCTTCTTTGTAACTGTAGGCATAATGGTATCGCCAAACAGCGCATACAAGCCGCCGAGAAGCAGTGCGCCGATAACTACGGCGATAAGGATTTTTATGCCGCTGTCAACGAAATTCTCACCACGGTTAGCCGCCAACACAGTGTTGCTGCGGATTATAAGGTTGATAACCGCTGTTCTGACCGTTTCACGAGCGGTATTGATCTTGCGGCAAGCCACAGCCTTGATGTTGCGGAAGCCTTCCTTTGCTGCCTGTACTGCTGTCTTGATTGTGTTTAAAAATTTTCTCATAAATTTGTTCCTTTCGTAATAAAAATGTTTTTGTTTTGATTTACATAGACATCATCGGAGCGGATTCTTCAATCCTCTCTGCCTGTGTAAAATTTGCTCTGCTCTGCTCCTGAAGCTGAGTTATAGCCTGTCGATACGCCTGTTCCACGGCATTGTTAAGTTCAGAACGGAATGCCGCAGTAGTAGGGAAACAAATATCGTGATATTGCCCGTCGTTTCCTTTTTGTGAAGGCATAGAAACGAAAAGCCCATTCCTGCCCTCCATCACCTTGATCCCCTTGATAGCAAAGCACTCGTCAAAATGCGCCGAAGCTATCGCTTTGACATTGCCGTTATCGGGCGTTAAGCTGTTGATCCTTACATCAATTTTCACCGGTTTCCTCCTGTCCGCAAGCATCAGTGGCTGCGCCGATAAGAATTACAACTATAACGATAAATATAAAGATTGCCTCGTCGCTTGTATCCTCATCAACACTTTCCACGCTTGCAATTTCCGCATTGTTTTCGGCTTTCGCCCCCTGTGGTCGTGCCAAAAACACAACCGCAAGCAGTATCAAAAGCCATGTTGTCAATTTGCTGTGCATTAGCCCTTAAAATTGAACATTGATTTTACCTTTTCGGTAAGAGTGGGCAGAATGGTTTCGCCGAACAAAGCGTACAGTCCACCGAGCAGCAGCGCACCGATGACCACGGCAATAAGAATTTTCACGCCGCTGTCAACGAAATTCTCACCTCCTTGCGGTAAGCAAAATAGCCACCTGAATCATCTTTGCCTGTGCCTTTTTCTTTGTGTTTGCAAAAAAGTTTCTCATAAAGTTTTACCTCCAAAAAATTTAATATATATGCAAAAAGCCGCAGATTTCTCCACGGCTTTACATATTAAGATTGAATGTTTCTTCGGGAGCGGTTTCTTGCTCCTGCTGTGATTGAATTTGCTCCAAATTTTCATACATACTCTGAATCTGACCCGCTAATCCGTCCACAATACAGCTATGCGATCTCAAAGCAAACTCATAATTTCGGCTGCTTTGGGGAATTGACAAACTTTTTGCCCAATCAACGTTTTTATTATGAAATCTGCCGTCACCTGTCCGTTCCAATATCGTATTGGCAATCACCCACATAGTGCGATCATATCCAAATTCATTAACGACATTTTCCGCACATTCATCGGGCAAATGCATGCCGTCAAATTTCTCTGCAACCTCGTTATCAATGAAATCTCGGCAGCGAATATTTTCACGAAGGCTTTCCCGAAACACGTCGATTTCACCGTCACGCTTCGCCTGTTCAAAAGTCAGCTTATACAAAGGCTTCATTGCAGCACTCCTTTTCACACATAGGCAAAACGCCTCTTTCCCTCAAAAATTCGTATAAAAATAAGCGTCCAGCCTGAGTCCAACAAGTATGCATAGAGGCTTTATTCTCGGCATACTTATACGTTTTGCTTTGCGTATATCCCAAGTTGGCATACTCCGCATACAAGACCCAAGTATTTCTGATAGGGTACTGTATTCCGTATTCGTGCAGCATTTTGTTGAAAGCGATAGCAGACATTCCATAGTCTTTTGCAATCTGCGTTACAGGGACATTGTTAGTGCTGTTCAAGATCTCATCGTAATACTTAGCCTTAACAGAGAGAAAGGCATTTTCGACAGAAAGGTCGGTATTTCTTTTCTGCTCATCTGCAAGGGCGTGAAGTATTTCGATAAGGTTTTCGGGCTTGCATAAAGTATTGTACAACGTTTCGGGAGTGAAGTATGCGCCGTGTTTTCTCAGTGAGGGTAAAATTTGCGATGTTACCCAGTGTTTGAATTCTTTCGCTTTTTGCAGCTTGCTTGAAAGAATAAGGCTGTACAATCCGCTTTCATTTACAAGCATAGCTTGCTGGGTTCTACCCATAGAATCGATGACGGGATGTTTCATCCCGTCATCCTCATCAACGTGCCTTGAAATGGCTTTGTGAGGCTCATTGTAACCAAGAACTGCTGCAACATCTTTCCCCACAAACCACGGCTCACCGTCAATAACCAAAGTCCTGACCTCGCCGAATTCTTCATGCTTAAACAGCATAATCTCGTTCTTATTCTCCGTCATCTTCGTCAGCCTCCTGAATAATTATTTTTCCTTCGTCTGTATAGATTTCCCAAGTGCTGTCGGCAGGAATCCCCGCCTCGTCAAGTATATCCTGCGGAATTCGGATGTCGTCGGGTTCATCACAGTCGAGATGTACCGTCACTTTTTTTCCGCTGTACAGACCGAGAATATCTCTCAACTGTGCAGAAACCTTTAAGTTTCCCGATTTTGTAACCTTGCTTTCAAATGTCAC
>JAMPBF010000082.1 GCA_023666805.1 Bacillota bacterium | reverse complement strand
GATCCTTGACCAAAACCGCCTCGATCTTTCCCTCGTCCACAGCATTTTCAAGCTCCCCCAGTCCTTTGCGGTTGAAGGTCATTCCCGATACATTGTCATCGAAGCTCTCGCCAACGATCTCATATTCGTTTTGCTTAGCATAGTCAAGCAGTATCTGCCGCTGGTTCTGAAGGCTGTTCATTTCTTCGTCCTCGTCACGGGACAGTCGGTAGTAAAGCCATGCTTTCATTTTCATCATCCTTTCTATTTCGGCACGCACATAGGGCGGTGCTGCGTTACCGCAACACTACCACAACGTGCCTTTAATGTCCAGAGATTATTCTGTTTCTGCCGCAACTTCTACGTTATCAACAGAATGATCCGTTTGTATGTTGTGCACAGTATCCGAGTTTAAATAATCATGGATCATGCCGTTCATAAAGGATTTGAAAGCCGTATTGTCACCTGAAAATTTAAGCATAGTAAAACTGATTTTGGGTTCTTCTGCTTTTCTCAAATATCGTCCTCCTTGTAATCCTGAAATCTTACTGCTGCTTGCTGCAGTCACCCTGTTTAGTGCCTGTTTTTGGCTTGGTTGCCGTATTCTTGTTATTTTACGACCCCGTAATTTTGGACTTTCCCATATTTTGACCCCTTTTGATATTTTGCACAAAACCCGCATTGCAACGGGCTTTGCCCGATGCTGTTATCGTTCGGGCGGCAGGAAAGCCGCCTGAACTTTAACCTGCATCAAAATCATACATCTGCGTTTTGCTCCTGTCGGGCAAATTGCACAACTTCACATTCCCCTCAAATCGAGCGAAATTTGGGGGAGAACTATGTAGGGCAGTAGTTACCCTGCCCCTTGTCAAAGAGCTCACAAACCCCTCAAATTTTTGCAGTTTGGGGGTGCTTTTCGGTATTGGCGGAACAGTAAAGTTACCGTCACCCGATTCCTGTTTTTACTGTCACCCCAAGAGTTACCGTCACCTGCTAAATCGGCACTGTGAAAGACTTTGCCAAAGTCGGGTGACGGTAAGTCGGTAAAATTAAGGGGGCATATTTTTACTGTCACTACCGTCACCCGACGGTAAAATTTCAAGCTTTATTCTCCTTGCTCCGTGACTGCGCTCGGTAGAAAATTTTATTCCGCAGCTTTCCAACTCGTAAGCGTTCTGAACCAAATCTCTTGTCAGTCTGTTCGGATATATTTCCGTTTCAAACTTCGGTGCAAGCAGATTTGCAAGCTCGGTTGCTGTTCCAATAAATTTTTTCCTTTCGCTGATAAAATCAAATATCTTTTCGATAAAGATTTTACTTTTATTTTCTTTCTCGGAAAATATTTCATCGGAAATCCACCTGTGTTTTTCGTTATCAAATTTTAATTCGATCTCACGGTTTTCAATATCTCTGCCTACGCAATACAGCGTAGCGTTCCGTGAACCTCTCTTTGATTCCGAAAGAACAAAGCTGCCATCTACACAGCCGCTCAATCCTGTTGTTCCCGAAATCATGTTGAACGGATCGGCGTCTTTTGTTTTTCGCAAATGATGTACCAGAACGATTGCAACGGAGTGCCTGTCCGAAACGGATTTCAGAACGGACAACTCCTTGTAGTCCGTTGCATAAGTGCTTTCGGGAGAATCGGAACGTATTTTTTGAAGTGTGTCGATAAAAATTATTTTTGTATTCCGATGCTCAGAAATAAATTTTTCGATTTGTTCCTCCAGTCCGCCGCCGATAGTATCAGCTATCAATGCGAAATAAAGTTGTTCCGTCGGCTCGTCCGTCATTTCATACAGACGATTTTGAATACGGATTTTACTGTCCTCCAAGCAAAGGTATAATGCAGTACCTTGTGCGGTTGCAGAGTTAAGTACAGGCTCTCCTTTAGCTACGCTGAGACAAATATCCAGCGCCAGCCAAGACTTACCGATTTTCGGCGCTCCCGCTAAAATGAAAAGTCCTTGTGTGATTAGAGTGTCCACTATGAACTCGATCGGTTTCAGCGGCTGGGTCATAATTTCCTCGCAGTTGATCGTATTTAATTTTGTCAATAAGTTTTCTCCTTTCGGCTTAATTTCAAATGATGATATTTATATTAACATATTTGCGGCTCAAAAATAAATATGGAATGGATTTACTCAAAAAATAAGAAAATCCATTCCATACACAATTTCATATTGATTTTTTATCATTGTGGTGTTAAAATATAAATGGGAGGCGAGTATTATGAATTACAAAAATGGAATATATCTATCTGTAGACGGTGATAATGCAGTTCGGGTTATTGTTGAGAATAATGTCAAGCTGCAAACGGACAAAATAATTATGTCAGACGAACTAATAAGCGAATTGGAATTTAATATGTGTCATTATGAAACGGTTGTCGAATATATTGCAGATGAAACCGAACCGTTGGACGGCATCGGAGCATATTGTGAAGAGCAACTGACCCATATTTTTGACACGGCGTTGGAATTGGCTGACGCTGTTCGGGAAAATGATTTGACAGCAGGAGTTTTGCTGAGGGCTTCATTACATAAATTGCGTAATATTGAAGACGATCAAACGGCAATGTTCCTGCTGATGACTATGAATCGTATTGTCGGAATAATTCGTGAGCCTTTGGAAGCACGATATATTTTATACAAGTATCTTAAATCTCAAAGCGAATTTAAATCACACAGCGAGTGGCTGCAAAAGAATGTACTGCCTGAAGGATATTTCTTTCGTCGAGATTATCCTTGTGAAATAATAAATACCGATTTGTTTTCGGGAGAGCCAAAGCTGTCACAGATTTTCTTTTTTGATAATTACGCCGACTATTATGTTTTTTTGTTCTTGAAGTTTACCGAGCAGCAAAGACGAGTCTTGGAATGTCCGTGCTGCGGCAAGCTGTTTATTCCAAAATCCAATCGTGCCGAGATTTATTGCGATAGAGTTATCATTAACGACAAAACCTGCAAGCAGATTGCACCGAAACTGGCAAGGAAACTCAAACAGCGAAACGACCCTATCCTTGAAGAATATGAGCGTGTCAAGAATAGAAATTATAAGCGGGTGGAGCGGTATGAAAATTCAAACGGAAATGACAAGGTTATGCGGTTGACTTTTGATGAGTATAAGGATTGGCTCGACAAAGCTGCTAAAATGAAAAGTTTATATTTGCAAGGGCAGGTTTCGGCAGAGAAATTTAGCAAATTTATCCGAACAGATAAGTTTTTTCAACACATGGCTTGAAGATAAAAAATTAACGTGATGTGCCAAAAAGAAGACATCAATGCGATGTTCTTGGTTATTGAAGATACTATTTAGAGGAATGAATTGGAAGTGTTTTACAAAAAATGAACTGTTCTATTACAATATTTATTTCAATGCAGCTTTTTCCTTTTTTAGATTTACTTTCGTTATAATCATAAAATCGACTATTTATCCAAAATTTAACGAATTTAAGTATTTCCTTTGTGCTTTTGCACAATTTTTTGTAAAATATATTGAACAATTCGTGCCAATGTGCTACAATATAATAGATATATTATGTGTTCTTTGTTGAAAGGCGGTGTGAAGTGTGTCAAATCTTACCATTGACGATTATTCATTTAGAAGTAGTGATTTTGAAAATTCACTTGATGTTGATTACAAAAAAAAGAACGGCATTTTTTACACTGATGTTCAATTAGCAATAGAGATAGTTAAAGAGTTAAACATAAATTCTAATAGTATTGTTCTTGACCCTTGTTGTGGCGTAGGAAGTTTTCTGTATGCCGCAACAACAAATGGCTGTGATAATGTGTATGGCGCAGATTTGGTTGACAATGCGGTTAAAATGTGTAAAAGTCTGACTGGCTTGTCAGCCGTAAAAAAATGTGACACTCTCGGAAAAAAAGCCAAGGATGTATTAAAGGCGTTGGGTTTAAAAGAAAAGGCGGATTACACCATAGGGAATCCCCCGTATGCCCCTATGGATAAGGATATAGTTATTGACACGGATGATTATGACTTTCTTCGCTCAGTTAAGAATGCCGGCAGCAATCTCTTTATTGCAGCAATTTATAGGGCATTTGAACTCACGAAGGACGAGGGATTTATATCCTATATCATACCGAAGAATTTTCTCCACGTTAAGTCATACAGTCTTTTAAGACGGGAAATTCTGAACAAAAAACGCATTGTTTCAATTATTGACATCGGCTCTTATTTTTCCGGTGTTCGTGGAGAGCAAATTGTTCTTACTTTGCAAAATTCACACATATCGGAAAATCCAATCGTCATTAAACGTTTGGATAAAAACGGCTTTGTTGAGTGCTGTACCGTTCCTCAAACTTTTTACAAAGATGAAATTCTTCTTTTCAAGAGTGAAGAAGAATACTCGATTTATTGTAAAATGCAGAAACCTTATGAGAAATTCTCCGATATTTGCACGGGTTATGTTGGACGCGGCAAATCTACATCAGAAGATGCAGTTGCGGGTAAAAATATTCGTAAATTTGGGTTCAAGGATAGGGATGTGCCTAAAAAAGGCAATAAAGTCTTTATCCAAAACATATATAGCGCAGAGTCGGGCATAATAGCAAGCTTTGCGGGCGATTATGAGGCTTCGCAGACAGTAACGATTTTTACAGATGGTGATGAGAAAATGTGCCGATATATTGTTGGCATTCTTCATTCAAGATTGTGTAATTTCTATCTATTAAAATTCTGCTATAATTCATCAAAGTTGACTATGCACACCGACAAGAAGTACCTTGCAAATATACCTTTGGTGAAGAATGATACGACAAAAGAATTTTCACAGCTTATCGAGGTGGTAAAAGCGCTTGAAAAGTTGGATTATATGGGTACTGAGTGGTTTGATATGCTTGACAGCTTGAACGACCTAGTGTATAAAATTTACGGTATTGACAATAATGAGGCAGCATACATAGACACTGAAATGCTTTCAATACAGTCAAAGAGGTGGGCGAATGGGAAATGAAGAAAAGCGGTGCAATGATCTGACGGGGAAGGAGTGGCTCCAGAACTCGTTCAGCATTTGGCGAGATTTATCAAAAACGCAGGAAGAAAAGGCTTTCAAGCACCCTGCCTCATATCCTGTATCATTATGTGAAAAACTGATCCGCACATTTACTAAGAACGAGTGTAATGTCCTTGATCCGTTCAATGGGATCGGCTCGACTATGGTAGCTTGTCACAACCTTCATTGTCAAGGAACGGGAATAGATTTATCGGATGAGTTCTGTAAAATTGCGCGATTGCGCATTGGCGATGACAAGAAGATTAACATCATTGAAGGTGATAGCTTTCTTGAATTGGACAACCTAAAGGCAAACAGCTATGATCTGTGCGTAACCTCACCTCCATATTGGGATATTCTCAATATGAAACGGAGTGCGGATATGAAGGAGTCTGTTAATTATTCCGACAAGGATAATGATATGGGCAACATACCTGATTATGACGATTTCGTAAGACTGCTTGGTGACTTGTTTCAAAAGGTTAATCGCTGCCTTAAAGTTGGTGGCTACTGCCTAGTTAATGTGATGGATATACGAAAAAAGAGCAAGTTCTATCCGCTCCACAGCGATTTGGCGACGGAGATGCAGCGCAGAGGATATGTATTTGACGACATAATCATTTGGGATAGGCAGAATGACTATAACAATATGCGCCCTTTGGGGTTTCCATACAAGTTCAGAATAAACAAGGTTCACGAATATGTGTTGATTTTTATCAAGAAATAGGAGGAAAAGTTTTGGTTACACTAAAAGACATTTTAAGAGGAAATGGTTTTAATTATACGTCAGCATTTAGCTATCGGGCTGAGGACATTTATTTTGATGATACAGTTGAACTGTGCTTTGCCTTAGGCTATATTTTGGGACACTATAAGCGGTTTGATTTTGAAATCCCCGAAGACCTGCCGTCAATTCCTGGATGCTATGAGATAACTAACGGGTTCACATCTGGAGGTAATGAAATGAAATACAGTGGCGAGTATAGGATTTATTTTCAAACTATTGAAAATATACCAGATAAATTACGCGAACGGTTGCAAAATGACCGCCAAATGCGTATGACAGGCAGTTTGTTTATAGAGGCGTGCGCTTGCCTGGGATTTGTACCAGGGTATAATCAAAATGAGCGTGCAATTGAAAGTAACATTTTGGGCTTGTTCACTCACCCAAGAGAGCAAAGAGCTTTTTGCTCGGGTTTGAACATTTAACAGAGGTGATTTTTATGAACGCAGAAATGGCATATCTCCTTGGAATGGTTAGTGGAAACGGGGAGATAAAGAGGGGTTTATCAGAAACTACTATTTCTGTTGATATTCCGCATAAAAAGCTTGAAACCGAAGATTTTCACGATGTTAAGCTGTATGTTAAGGCAAGCTTGGCTGATATTCGCAATATCCTTGAGCCGTTAATCGGTTCGGGGCTTTCGAGCATTCAGAACGAGCATAGTACTGTGCTTTCATTTACGAAACCTAACACTGATTACCTTATCCGTGAGATTTTAAGGTACACAGGATCGGCTGCAACCCACGATAATATGCGTATTCATCAAGATGTGTTCAGTTTTACCACAGATGAAAAGAAAATGTTTCTGCGCGGTTTTGCTGATGTAACGGGATATGTGAGAAGGAGCAACTATTTTTTCAAAACATATATGCACAGAGTATATCTTGAAGTGCCCAATAATTGGCTTATGGTTATTGATGTGTGCAATCTACTTAAAGATGTTGGCATACCTGTTCAATCCATAGATTGGGCGCACCCTAATATGCGCGATGGAAACTTAAAGAAGCACAAGGAAGGCTCGACAAACTTTTGGAAAAAAGAACATCAAATAAAGATTTATGTCAACGAGTTCTTACCGATAGGGTTCAGCGTTATGCACAAAAATCAAGCACTTAACAAGTTCTCGGACGAGCTTATAGCGGGGTTAAAAACCGAAGAGAAGGACGCTGCCGATGTGACCCACGTTTACTATTGGGAAGGCAGCGGCAAAAGAAAAATTAAACCGCCTCACCCTAGCGAGAACGATGCTTCACTTCCCATTGAGATTAGAGGCAAGCACTATGACTCTTGGAAGGAGATTGCAAAGGAGTTAGGGTATGGTAAATAAGACTAATGTTCAAAGCGAGTTTGAACTTTACGAGCCTATGCGACTGTGGCTTAGCGATTACCTTACCGATAAATACAAGCGTTATGAGATAATAACCGTAGATGCCCATAGCGAGCGGCTAGATAAAGTCCTTCATCGCTACGGCATAGTAAACGATACGGCAACAGGTATTGATATTCAAATTGATGTACTTGGTATCGTTCGGAATAGCAAGACTGTTAAGCTGTTCTTTATTGAAGCCAAGAAAACAAGCTTGACGTTAAGAGATTTAGGGCAGCTTTGGGCATACTGCAAGTTAATCGATCCCGACGAGGCTTTCTTAATGACTTCTGCGGATTTGGGATCATTGAATAAACTACTTAACACGTTTAAGCGTGAGGATTTGTTGGATTTTGGTGATGGCAAGCACATCAAAAAGATGAAAGTGGGTGTGTGGAACTTAACCACGAATGCACCTGAGGTCTCTACTATGCTGCCGAAAATTTAACAGTATATTGCCCCGTAACTACGATCTCACTTTGAGCTCAAAAAATAAACAATAACAGATTATTTGATCAAAATTGGGGCTTTTAATAATAAAAAACCTCAAAATCAAAGGAAAACACAAATATAGATTATTGTACAGGTGGGATTATTATGATTGTGTTTTAGGGCAACACTGCATAACATAGACAATATTAAAGTGAGTATTTAGCAAGCCGTTAACCTACCAGAAGAAGGCTTTGAGGTGTTCTGGTTTTAAAAAATATACTGCTGAGTTGACGGCTCATGGAAACTTAACAGTACATATTTGATGCCAAAAATGACCGCAGGATTATATTACTACGGTTATTTTTTGTTAGATATGCAATCTACTGTAATGCGGGTTTAGCTTGGTATCCTTAATTATGTTATACTCCGTTCTCCCATTTTGAAATCGTTTGACGCACTACATTCAGCTTGATAGCCAATTCTTCCTGTGAAAGTCCCTTTGACTTTCTGACAGCCTTAATATTTTCGTTTAACATTAAGAACCGCCTCCTTTCCTATGCTCAGGATAGCATAAAATGCCCGTTGCTGCAAGCAATGCATATTAACATTCGCTCTATCATGCAAAAAATTGCGTTTTTGGGGAGGTACAGTCTATTACGATCCGGCAATAAAAATACCTAAATCAAAAATTGAGCTGTCTATTTTAAATCAGATAAGGTGTTTTTTATAAGGCGTTCTGTAAAATCAGCCACCTCGAGCGGTGATTCGTTCATTCCGTCGGCTATCCAGTGTTTAATTACCCCGTTGCAGCCATGGGCGATAAATTGATAGGTTTGACTTTTTTTCAACTCTGACATTGAGACAGGATAGACATCTTTTTGCGCCATCGCAATATCATAGCATATTTCAAACAGCTTCGTCGGAAAAGTCGGATCGCAGTTTGACGAACAGATCGCTTTGTATCTCTCTTCCTCCTGCTTAAACTTATCCATAATATAAACAAGCACATCTTTGACAGTTCGATTTTCATTTGAAATCATGACCTCACGCAATTCCTCAAGAAATTGCCCCTCGATTTTTTTAAGCAGATCATAAACATCAAGATAGTGCTTATAAAATGTTGCTCTGTTTATCTCTGCCATAGAGCAAATTTCTTTAACAGTTATTTTATTTATCGGCTGCTTTTTAAGCAGCTCGGTAAAGCATTGTGTAATTATCGTTTTTGTGTAGCGAACTCTCATATCAGACGCCATAATAACACCCTCCTTAAGCATCAGCTTTTTGTTTTGTGTATTTTATTCAACATAAATGCAAACAGTGTAGATAAAATAACACCAATGTTAAGATTGACGGTTGAATTTTGAACACAATGATATTATACTATATTCAAGATACAAAATCAACACGTATCGATTAACTTTCACAATTTTTTGGAGGTGTATTGGAATGATAAAGTTATTTGATGTTCCCGTAATTATGGGCTGTGCACTTGTCGGCACTGTGGGAATGATAGAGATGATAAAACGCATCGATCCCAATCAGTTCGGCAAAAAAGATAAGAACATTTTTTCCTATGCCGAAAAAACACACTTTAACGATAATAAGGAAAAGGAGGAATGATTATGAAGGTGATCTCTATTATTCTGCTTTCGCTTATTGGAACGGTGATCATGATTTTTCTGTGCGGAACCGCAATATGGAGCTTTACTTACTTGATTCGCTGCTGTCTGCTGAAAAAGAAAGCTGCTCAAGGAAATTATAAGGCTACAAAAAATCGTACAATTTTTGCCGTCATTGTTGCAGCCGTCACACTTATTGCCTTTGCATGCTTGCTGATTTTCGGGCTTCCGTTTGTAATTGAGAATATTGATTTCTCCGAGATTCCTCTTCCCGATGATTTGCCGAAATAAGACCAACTGTATAATTTTTTGAAGAGATCAAATTACGCTGCCTTTAACGATTCTGTATCGTTCAAAAATTGAACCGCTGTAACAGATAATATACATTTGAAAAGTGTAGTCGACCCACAAAATAGCAAATCGAATGACAGATAAAAATTCACTGTCATTCGATTTTTTCGCCGATTGCGGGATTATTCCCAAAATCTACCCATATCCGAAATTCTTAACCGTTCAACAACGGCGGAATCCGACGTAATTTCAAGAACATTCAGACTGCTGTCCTCAATATATGTCATACCCATAAAAACGCTGCCGCCGTCCGCAAATATCTCCGCATAGACCGTATCTATGATAATTCGCAAATCAATCGCACCGTCAACGCCTGTTACTGGGGCTTCTTTATCCTGACACTTCAACACGCCGTTTTTTTCGGAATATTCTATATCCAAACCGAAAAGCGAAAATACAAATGATGAGCATTTCCCGATATTCAGTGAAATATCGTAGCACTTGCCCGTTGTTTTAAAGCTGAACGGAGCTTCACCGTCAATTTTGATATTTTCAAAATTATCGGTTTTAACATAAAGCTTTTCGATTTCCTTTACAGGCTTTGCGCAAAGCCGCAGCTTGTCGTTTATTGTTCTCAGGGACATTTCCTGCGGAACGTTCATAACGCTGCCGAAAGGCATTTTCGGGATAACGACCGTCGCAAATGCGGTGCGTATTCTTCTGCCGTCGGGCATATCCGACCAGGACTGCGCAGCATAGGAGTTGTTGCCGTAATTAAGCCGTTTGAGTTCGGTTTCGGGAGTGAATTTTTTACCGTCAAAGCCGCCGATATAATATCTGTCGGAGGCCGCCGAGAATACCCACTTGATATTGTTCTCGTTCCCGTCGGCGGCAAGAGGATAAAAATCGGGGCATTCCGCATCATCAGCCAATGTTATGCGCTGAAATTCCTCCCAATCAAGGAGATCGTGCGACTTGAAGAGCGCAAATTCGTGTTCTTCAAGAAACAGCGCCATTATGTAAATATCGTCGGGCGCATAGTATATCACCTTCGGGTCTCGGTTGCCGCCGCATATCTGCTCTATAAGAGGCTTTTCGTATTTGATAAAGCTTTCTCCGCCATCGACGCTGTATGCGAGATTTTGCGTGAACGGCTTGCCCGATGACGCTTCCGAGGTGCTGCCCGCACAGGTGTAGAACAGCAAAATGACGTCGTTATCGTTTTCTTTCAGTCCTGTTACATTTCTTGTGTCGATTATTGCCGACCCCGAAAACATAGTTCCCTTTTCATCGGGAAACAGCGCAATATCCTTTTCGCACCAATGTATAAGATCGTCGCTTACCGCATAACCCCAGTGCATATTTTCCCAAGTTACCGC
>JAMPBF010000081.1 GCA_023666805.1 Bacillota bacterium | reverse complement strand
CCTTGGGTCTGTCGGCAACTCCGATAAGTCCGATGATACTGCCGTTTTCGGTTATATACAAGGGTGTAGCTCCGCTGTCTGCCAAGGCGTCGGCTTGCTCCCGCCAATTGCCGAGGGGGATATTGTTGTCGCTTAAAAGGGCGGCATTGCCGGCAAGGCACTTTTTGCCCTCTATCTCAGCTTTTACGCCCTTGCCGAACACGCCCTCAAAATTTTCGGTCCTGCGAGAAGCGGTTCTTTTCTCTCTTGCAAAGCTCAAAACCGCCTCCGCCAAAGGGTGCTCGGATTTTTCCTCAAGACTTGCAGCCACTGACAAAATGTGAGCTTCATCTGTATTGAGGGCGGTTATGATTTGAGACACGGCAGGCTTGCCTGTTGTAAGAGTGCCTGTTTTATCCATTACCACCACATTAAGCTTATGAGCCGTTTCAAGCGCAGCGGCGGATTTTATCAATATGCCGTTTTCGGCGCCCTTGCCTGTTCCCGCCATTATTGCCACGGGGGTCGCCAAGCCCAAGGCGCAGGGGCAGGAAATAACAAGCACCGATATTGCGGTGGATAAAGCCGTTTCCAAGCCCGACCCCGAAATGAACCACGCAATTCCCGCAATTAAGGCTATGGTGATAACCACGGGAACGAATACGCCGCTGATTTTGTCCGCAAGCTTTGCTATAGGCGCTTTTGAGCCTGTAGCGTCCTCCACCAGCCTTATGATTTGCGACAGGGTGGTGTCGTCGCCCACCCGCTCCGCACGCATTTTAAAGTAGCCGCTTTTATTAATGGACGAAGCGATAACATTGTCGCCTACGGTTTTTTCTATGCCGATGCTTTCACCTGTAACTGCGGACTGATCGAGAACGCCTCTGCCCTCTGTAATGGTGCCGTCTACCGCAGCGCTTTCCCCTGCCTTTACAATTACAATATCGCCCTTTTGTATTTCATCGGGGGAAATTTCCAGCTCCTGACCGTCACGCTCTACCGTAGCGGTCTTGGGAGCAAGATCCAAAAGCTTTTCGATAGCGGAGGAGGTTTTGCCCTTTGCCCTCGCTTCAAGCATTTTTCCTACGGAAATAAGAGTCAGTATCGTGCCGGAGCTTTCAAAATACAAATTCATCATATATCTTTGTACAAGCTCGCTGTCGCCGTGACCCAAGCCGTAGCCTATCCGATATATCGCCGCAATTCCGTATACCAAGGCAGCGCCGGAGCCCAAGGCTATCAGCGTATCCATGTTGGGTGAGCCTTTTATAAGGTTTTTAAAGCCGTTTACAAAGTAATGCTTATTTATAAGCACAATGGGAAACGCCAACAAAAGCTGAGTAAAAGCAAAGGTCAGAGCGTTTTCGGTGCCATGAAAAAAGCCCGGCAGCGGAGCGCCTAACATATGACCCATGGAAATGTAAAACAGCGGCACAAGAAAAATTATTGACCCGATAAGCCTCTTTTTCATTGCCTTGAACTCCCGCTCCCGCATTTGAGCAGGGCTTTCGCCCTTGGACTTATCGGCTTTTTTTGCGCTTTCGGCGGGAAGAGAGGCTGTATAACCGCCGCTTTCCACTGCCCGAATAATATCCGTGCCCGTACAAACCGATTTATCATACCAGACGGTCATTGAATTGGTAAGGAGATTTACCTCCGCCTTTTCCACGCCGTTTACCTTACTGACCGACTTTTCCACGTGAGCGGAGCAGGCGGAACAGGTCATGCCGCCTACGTTGTATCTTTCCTTTGTCAGATTGTCCAATATCTTCACTCCCTTTTGAATAGCTTTATGTGAGATAAATATTTTTTAGCTTTTGCGGAAAAACAGCTTTTATTACCGATATTCAAAATTATACCATATTTGTATACATTTTGCAACCGATAATTTAAAAAAACTCACTAAATATCCATTTGATTTTTATTGATTTTGCATGACAAAATTCTCTTTTTGTGGTACAATAGTAACAGAAATTTTCAAATACGGAGAATCAAACAAATGATGTATGACGTGATCGTGATAGGAGCAGGTCCTTCAGGCTGCACTGCCGCAAAGGTTTTGGCGGACATGGGATTTAGGGTAATTCTCTTGGAAAAATGTCGGCTGCCCAGGTACAAATCCTGTTCGGGCGTATTGATAAAAAAGACTTTGGAGCTGGTAAAGCAATATTACGGAGAAAAGGTCCCCGCAATCACCGCCTGCTCTCCCGCAAAAAACATGGGCATGGTCTTCACCGACGATAACGGAAAGGAATACTCCTTTCCCCAAGAGGGACTTAACGTTTGGCGCAGCAGCTTTGATTTTTGGCTGGCGCAAAATGCCGAAGAAAGCGGGGCAAGGCTTAAGGACGGCTGTTTTGCGGCAAAAATCACACAAAGCCTTGACGCCGTGTCGGTGACCCTCGGCGACGGGGAGGAAATAACGGGAAAATATGCGGTTGTTTGCGAAGGTGCGGCGGGCACGCTGAAAAGATCCTTGACGGGACGGAATACCGAATATATCACTACCTTTCAGACCTTTAACAAGGGCAGCATAGATCTTGATCATCACTGGTTTTATGCGTATTTGCAGCCCGAGCTGTCCCAATATGACGCTTGGTTCAACGTTAAGGACGGACACCTTGTGTTGGGTGTTTCGGTAGCCGACACAGATAAAATTTCCGATTATTACCACAGCTTTTTAAGCTATATGGAAACAAATCACAAGCTTAAAATAGTTGAGACCGTTAAGGAGGAAAAATGGCTAATGCCTCTTATAAAGCCTGATTATGAATTGAACTGCGGCATTGGGCGCATATTTTTTGCGGGAGAGCAGGCGGGCTTTTTAAACCCGATGGGAGAAGGCATCTCCTCTGCCGTTGAAAGCGGCGCTTTTGCAGCGGAGGGTATTGCGGAAGGCTTTGACGCTCCGAAAAAAGCCTTGGAAATTTACACCGAAAAAATTCAGCCGCTGCTTACCTATATGAAAAGACAGTGGCGTTTTACAGGGTCGATTGCGGGAAGCTTCGGCAAATTCTTAAGCGAATAGCCAATACGGTCTACCGATGTTTTGAAAATTTAAAAAAATAGACCCTTTTCAAAGCGCCTCTTTGAAAAGGGTCAAATTATATCCGATAATTTATGCCAATTGGATCTTGGTTCCTTCCGGAATATCCAAATATGCTCTGGGATTTACCGAAGTACCGTTTATCTGTATTCCGAAATGTACGTGAATACCCGTGGAAATACCCGTATTGCCTGCGCCGGCTATACACTCTCCCTGTGCCACGCGCTGACCCTTAGTTACGAAAAGCGAGCTGTTATGTCCGTAAATACTCGTTACGCCTAAGTCCTCGTGGTAGATCATAACATAATAGCCCAATCCGCTGGACCAACCGGCATCAGTAACAATTCCGCCGGCTCCCGCATATACGGGCTGACCGTACTTAAGTCCCGCAATATCGATTCCCTTATGTCCGGAATAGCCGCCGTCCCATTGAGCCCACTGGCTGATATAACCGCCGTTTACGGGCCACATAAACTTGCCGTAGGCTGCGGAGCCGCCCTTGAAGGTACCCTCGGGGGTTTCCTTTGTGCCGATGGCGATTATTTCCGTAACAGGCTCGCTTATGGTTTCAACATGCGTTATATCGCGGCCCGTTTCCATGCCGTTTACATAAGTAACGTTTGCGGTAACACTGTTTTGCCCTGTTTGTCCCTTTTGCATTACTCTTGAAGAACCCAAATAATAATCGTTGCTTTGATAGGTTTCCGTTTCATAGGGAACGCTGTCAACCGTATAGGTTTCGGTGCGGGTAATGCTTACGGATAAGTAAGGCACTTCGTCGTCGATCTTTATCAGATCTCCCACATGAAGATCGGTGTCGGAAAAGCCGGGATTAAGACGGTTAAGCTCCTCGGTGGTAACATCTACCTTGTCGGCAATCAAAGAGTGACTGTCGCCGTATTCCACGGTATAATAGGAGGACTCGTGCTTTGTGCCCGTAAGAAGCCTTATAAGCCAATTTTCGTCAATAAAGCTTTCGGAAAGATACTGACCCGCCTCATTATATCTGATATTATCCACAAAGGATATTTGCTCGGTAGGGTCGTCGGTCTCGTTCTTTTTCAAAAGTCTGTCAAGAGTAGACTGTACTCTTGAAAAATCGCTCAATGCCCCGAAAAAGACGTCATTTATATAGAAGCCGTAACCGTAGTCAAAGCTTACTCCCGAATTTTGCATTATCAAATCGGCGATCTCGTATTTGGTGAGAAGCTCGGTGCTGCCGACCTGCTCTATCGCATAAGATGGCTCGGCGTCAATGGCAGTGGTGTTGCCCAAATAGTTGATTCTTTCCTGAAGAACCTCTTTGGCGTCGTAAAATACCTGCTCATTCTCTATATAACCTAAAAATTTTCCGTTTACCGAAAGCTTTACCGCATAGTTGACAGAGCTTGCATAGGTTATAACGCTGAAAAGGAAAAATATGCTTACCACGGGAACGGCAACGCTGAAGGCAACAACGGCGATACCCCGTTTTCCGAAAATAATGTTGCCTATCAGGGAAAGCTTTTGGATAAGCTTAGCCTTGCCTCCGTTGGATTTTTTGGCGTTTCTGTACTCCAAAATAATTCGGTCAAAAAAGCCGATTATGCTGATAACGGGCTTTGCAATAAACAAGCCGAATTTTTTGAGCTTGTCTGCCGCCCACTTTCTGAAGCGCTCGGTGACGCTCCAAATGATCTTAAAAAATATGTACAGTCCCTTTCCGATACAGCGGAAGGTTATAAATAAGACATTGGATATGTATCCGCCAAGAAGAGCTATGACGGTGTAAATACCGCTGCCAATTGTTTTTAGCAGCCGTGCTGCAGCTGACTTCATCGCATTAAACCCCTAAAAATTATTACAAATTGGTTACAAATTATTACATAGTATAACATATTTTCAAGAATTTTGCAATACCTTAAATTTTTACAAAAGTTGACGGATTTTTGTTCAAAATTAGTATAGCTTGCCGACGGGGCAGGAAAAAAACAAAAAACAAGCAGGGGCTCTGCTTGTTTTTATTAACCGAGGGAGCTTTGCTCCCTCACCCTTTCGGCGTTTGCCGTATCAGCCGTTTGTCCGCTTCCACTCGGCGGCTTCTATTTTTCCGATCAGGTGCTCATAATCGGGAAAGGTTTTTCTTATGCGCTCTCGGGCTCGCTGACAAAAATCGTGAAGCTGTCCCACATTGCTGCGCATGACCTGCTTAGCGCCCCAAAGGTGGGTAAAATCCTCTCTGGGAAAGAAAAGCTCGTCTTTATCCATAAGAACCTGCGAACCGATCTTCTTTTCCTCTGCGCAAATCGAAAGAAGCCTTTGTTCCGCAAAGACCATATAGCAAAGATAATCGTCGGTATCTGCGGCGGATTTCATAAAGGCGATGGAACGGTTAACGTAATACTGCTTAAAATCCTCCTCGGGAAGATATAAAAAAGCGGTGTTCATGGGCAGAACATTTTTGTCCATGCCCTCCAGTGAAAAGCTGCGCTTGAATTTAAAATAGTCAAAGGACGGATAAACGGAAGGATTCAGGTTCTCTCTGTGAGCGGCTGTGATACGGTTTTCAGGAAAATTCGGTCTCTCCCATAAAATAAAATCGGTGTCGATCATGGCAACAGGCGCATTTACCTCTCTTAACGCAAAAAGCTTACCCGCCGCCCAAAACATTTTGGGGTTTATTCCCTCCAAATCATCGGGAATTATATCTTGAACGCTGTTCCAAATATCGGCAATACCGATTTTCTCAATATATTCCCTTCCCCTCTTATCGGTGACAAGAGTAATTTCATCGCCAAAGCTGCGCCAGCTTAATGCGGAAAGCGCAGCGGAATAAAGCTCAAACTTATCCATGGAGTAAACGCCCTGTGGATGGCCGGCATAGTAGGGTGCGGTGGAAATTATGTGGATAGCCTGCATAAAAGTCCTTTCTTAAGCACATTCAAGACAGATTGCCTTTTTGCTCAAATGAGGTGTATTCCGTAACCGAAACGGTTTAAAGGGCAGGATTGGATATTCTGTTTTATTTTTTCCTCGGGAGATAAATCGTCCGCCGCCTTGGGCAGAAAGATTTTTTCGGGCTTTGCGACGGTTTTTCCACCATTGGCAGCATCATTATCGGGAGCAGCCGCAAAGCTGCCTTCTGCCGTTAAATCCGAAGCATATGAGCCGATATTGAAAGAGCCTGCATTAAACGAACCGACGTTAAACAAGCCGATATTAAACGAGCCTGCGTTAAAGGAGCCTGCCGTCAGGCCCGCAAAAGAACCGCCGTATTCATACTCATATTCATATTCATGCTCCCCAAAGCTGCCGATATTAAAGGAGGAGTAAAAAAAGGTATTTGAGGATCGTATAGCTCCGATATTAACTGAACGTTGTTCAAAAGATGACAAAAGTTGATTGGAAAAGGAATTTACCGTGTTAAATTCAAAGGAACCTGCGCCGAACGCTCCGAAGGAGGAAACCGCAGAGCTTAATTCAAAGGAAGAAGCCGTAAAGGAGGCTGACAAGCTCTCAAGGAAGTAGCTGTTTTCCGCCGACCGAAAGGAGGATTGGGCGAAAGAGGACGGCTTCAAGCCTTGATCTTCAAAGGAGGAGGGCATACAAGCCTCCGACGCTAGCGATGAGGGCGACTTTGACCGATTCACCGCAATGGGCTTGTTTTCCGCAGCATCTTCTTCCTGCTCCGCCGCCTGTGCTTTACAGCTGTCGGGGAGCTTTATATCAAAAATTTCGGACAGCTGAAGATAAATACTGCCGTTTAAGTCTATATAATTTACCCGTCTTGCCAAATCGGCTTCGCCGCATTGCTCCAGCCATGCCGTCAAGCTTCCGCCGAGAAGGTACATTTTTGCAATGTCAAAATCAAAGTGTTCTTTTAATTGTTGCAGATCACTTATTTTATTGTTGTTGAACCATAGGTTGAACATTGTAATCATACCCCCTTTGCGTTAGTATTGGCAATTTTATAAAATCTCGATTCACTTTTGCACTTTCGGCGCTTTTTTAATAATAACCATATAAAAATAGATAGATACATTTTTATATGCCCTGCCGCTTTTGCGGCCAGGTAATTGATAAAATATCACCGAGGAAGGGTCTCCGCCAGTTTTTTCAAAGCCGCCGCCTTTTGCTCGTTATCGGGGTTTTTTGCCCTTATGTTGGCGTAGGCAAGCAGCAGAAGCTTGCGTATCTCTCCCTTTGAAAAGCGTTCGGTCATTTCGGACAGATTTTGTTCGTTTACAAGCTCGCCCATATCGTGATGAGTTATCAGGAAAAGAGCCTCCTCCGCTACCTCTCTGCGCACGTTGAGCCGCTCAAGCGCCCTTTTCGCCATAATGACCGACCGCTCGGAGTGACCGTAATAGGTGGCAAAGCCCTCGGCATTTATCGCCTGACAGTCGGGCTTTCCCACGCCGTGAAGCAGCAAAGCGTATCTTAGCGCCAAATCGGGAGTTGAAAAGCCGACGCTTTTGCACAAATGCTCGTATAATTTAAAGCTGTGAAAAAGGCTGTGCTGTTCAAAATCAACGGTATCTGAAAGCTCGGGAAATACAGCAGAAACCACCTTGTCAAATGCAAGAAAGACGTCGCATATGCGCTTGGACATAAGTATTTGCTCAAATTTTCTTCTCAATCCGTCAATATCAAGCTGCAATACGCTTTTGGCATTGATGTTAATGACCTTAGAGGTTTTGTCGGAAATCACATATTCACCGCTGCCCATAAGGATCAACGCCTGCAAAAGACACAGCGGGCTTCTCTCTACGGACAAGGGTGCGGGGATCAGCTGACCGTCGTCGCCGATAATGGGAGGATCCTCCTCGCCCACTGCCTTCAGCAGATAGGGTTCAGCTGTAAGGCAGGAAATTCCGTCAAAGGGATCGATAATATTGCCCTCCATATCGGCACATATGGTGAAAACGGTAAAATCCCTCATTTTAAGCTCGTCGGCCAAGGTGCGGTCAGGTATGGGGATCTCCTCATTCTCGCACCGAAAGCTGCTGATCATTACGGGGATCGCACCCGCCATTACCACCATTTCCCCCTTTTCGGGATTAAATTCGATTATGCGGTAATTTTCCAGCATCATTTCCAATCTGTCCAAATCCGCATTGGTGATAAGATCAATATCTCCCGTCGGTTCGCCCGTGATAAGATTTTTGACCGCATCTCCAACCATATAGCAGCAATACTCGCGCTCACAAATGTAATACATCATTGTTGCCACGGGCTTGGGAATTTCTATTCGGTTTGGAATTTCCGTTAAAGTCGGCGACAAAGCATTTTCCTCCGATTTTCTTCAATAGCTTTACAAAGCTTGTCATTTATTTTAAGCAGGCAGTATTTCACAAATTACCGTCATCTGCAGCGCCGTTCCGATCGAAAAAAGACAGCTTATCCTTGGGAAAGCCCCAGCCGTTAAGATCGCTGCGGTGCATTGCCCCGAAAAGTCTTACGGTAAAGCCCTTATCCTGCTTCTCCATGGAATAGAGCCAATCCTTGATCTCCTGTCTTTTGGTGTGTTTATCCATGGGGCATTTTGATTGAACAATGTTCAATCCTTCGTGCTTTGCCGCCATTCGCACCTGAGCCTCCGAGGCAAGGCATAGGGGGCGGATCACCGTTAGATCTCGTCTTGCCAAATAATCCTTCGGCGCAAAGCATTTTAATCTTCCGCCCAAAAAAAGGTTCATTATAAAGGTTTCCACCACGTCGTCGTTGTTATGCCCCAAGGCGAGCTTATTGCAGCCCAATTCCTTAGCTTTTTCATGAAGAGCGCCTCTGCGCATTTTAGCGCATAAGGAACAGGGGTTGTTTTCCTTTTTTATATCGAATACCACCTTGGCAATATAGGTCTTCTCTATAACATACGGTATATCCAGCCTTCGGCACAGCTCCGAAGCCGCCGAATAATCACCGCTTTCGTCATTAAAGCAGGGGTCTATTGTTATGGCGGAAAGACTGTAGTTTACCCCCGCAAAGCGCCTGTATTCCGCCAAGCCCTGAAGCATTACCAGGCTGTCCTTGCCGCCCGAGACGGCAACGGCTATACGGTCGCCCTCTTCTATCAGGCTGTAATACTCATTTGCCTTTCTGATACAGCCCAATATCTTTTGCATAATACATTACTTCCTTTAAGATCCGCTTATACTGCGGCTTTGTCAAAATTCTGAAAACATGACGAAATATCCCATTTAATTTTACCACATTTTTTAATTTTTTTCAACAAGTTTTTGAAAATTCAAGAAGTTTTCACATTTTTTCAAAGTTTGCAAAGTTCGTCATATTTTAGGTTGACTTTTGCGCCTGTATTATGGTATGATATAAACTTGACGACAGATTTTGAACTCAGAAAGGATAAAAAATGATTACCGTTTCAAACGTGAGCCTTCAATTCGGAGGACAAACCTTGTTTAAGGACGTAGATTTGCTGTTTACCGCAGGCAACTGCTATGGGATTATCGGTGCTAACGGTGCGGGTAAATCCACTTTTTTAAAGATACTCAACGGAGAGCTGGAGCCTGCAACGGGCGAGGTGACAATACCCAAAAACCTGCGCATGTCGGTTTTAAGGCAGGATCACTTCGCTTTTGACGAATATACGGTGCAGGACACCGTAATTATGGGCAACAAAAAGCTGTACGACATTATGAAGGAGAAGGACGCCTTGTATGCCAAGGAGGATTTTTCCGACGAGGACGGAGAGAGAGCCTCGGTTTTGGAAGGCGAATTTGCGGAGCTTAACGGCTGGGAGGCGGAAAGCGACGCATCTAAACTTGTACAGGGCTTGGGGCTGCCCGAGGAGATCCTCTACAGCCAAATGAACAGCCTGTCGGGCAACGACAAGGTAAAGGTATTGCTTGCTCAGTGCCTTTTCGGCAGTCCGGATATTATTCTTATGGACGAGCCCACAAACCATTTGGATATTGACGCAGTGGCTTGGCTTGAAGACTTTTTGGCAGAATACTTCGGCACTGTGATCGTCGTATCCCATGACAGGCATTTTTTAAACAACGTATGCACTCATATAGTGGATATAGACTATAACAAAATCAAGATGTACGTGGGCAACTACGAATTTTGGTATGAATCCAGCCAGCTCATTCAGCGCATGATAAAGCAGCAGAATAAAAAGACCGAGGAAAAAATTAAGGAGCTGCAAAGCTTTATCCAGCGCTTTTCCGCCAATAAATCCAAATCCAAGCAAGCCACCTCGAGGCGTAAGCTTCTTGACAAGCTCACCGTGGATGAAATGCCCGCTTCAAGCCGCCGCTATCCCTTTATCAGCTTTGAGCCCGATCGGGAGGTGGGAAAGGACGTTTTGCAGGTCTCGGGGCTCAGCAAAACCGTTGACGGCGTTAAGGTCTTAAACGACGTATCCTTCACCATGGGCAGAACCGACAAGATCGCTTTCTTGGCGGAAAGCGAGATCGCAGTCACCACCCTTTTCAAGATCTTGGCAGGCGAGCTGGAGCCCGACGAGGGCAGCTTTAAATGGGGCAGCACCACCTCGCTGAGCTATTTCCCCGTAGATTCCGACCATTTCTTTAACGGCTGCGAGTTCAGCATTTTGGATTGGATAAGACAGTACAGCGACGACACCACGGAAACCTACCTGCGAGGCTTTTTAGGCAGAATGCTGTTCAGCGGCGACGACGTGTTTAAGCCCGTAAACGTACTGTCCGGCGGCGAAAAGGTAAGATGTATGTTCAGCCGAATGATGCTGTTTAAATCAAACGTGCTTATGCTGGATCAGCCCACCAACCACTTGGATCTGGAAAGCATTACCGCCGTAAACAACGGTCTGTCCGAATTTAAGGGCATTGTACTGTTCTGTTCTCATGACCACGAGATCGTACAGACCGTAGCCAACAGAATCATCGAGATCGCCGATAAGGGCTGCTACGACAGGCAGGGCACTTATGAGGACTTTGTGGAATGGCGCAGAGAACAGCATTTGGGGAAATTAGTGCTGTAAACGAATATCAAAATATCGGCAAAGGAGCCGCACCCGTGTTTTCGGGTGCGGCTCAGACTGTCGAAAAAGTCCAAGCTTATAAATTTCGGAGGGAAAAGAGGCTT
>JAMPBF010000080.1 GCA_023666805.1 Bacillota bacterium | reverse complement strand
TTTAAAGACGCCGCAAAGCGGCGTGCGGCGATAGCCGCTGAAAACAAAGTTCAATGCTGATTTCGCCAAAATCTTCGATTTTGGCAGCCGACTGAAGGTCGGCTTTAAAATATAGACGAAGTCTATATTTTAAACAGGAATTAGTATTACAGAGAATCTCTCAGCAAATAGCCGAGCTTTTTCAAAGCCCCGTCTTCTCCGTCTATCACCCTGCCGCACATTTCCTTTGCCTGCCCTTTGTTTCCCAAGGCGGCGTACAGATTTGCAGCGGAAAGGCTTAAGCTTTGAAGAGCGTAAGCGTCTTCCGTTTCTCTGCCGGTTATTGCCTCGTAAAGCAGCGCCGAAGCCTTGTCCGCACAGTACAGCTTCATCTTTTCGTCTCCTGCGTCCTGAAGAAGCCAGTAAAGGTTAAGCCAAAGCCTGCCCGTCAGCAAATGATCCTCGGAGTTTATCGCCTCGTTGACATGGATAGCCCGAAGGTATCGCAAAACAAGGTGGTCGAAGGGGGTCTTAAATTCGCTGTGAGCCTTCAGAACGGGATCGTGCTGTTCTTCAAGAACCTTTTTTATCAGCTCCTTTTTAAAGGGAAGCATACGGAAAAAGCTTAGATGATGATTGCTGTAATGGCAGTAGGGGCAGCTCCAAACGTCGTACCACAGCGGGTCGCATTCCACATAGCGTATTCTGCCGTCGGGGGAGCCGCTCTTTTGCCTCATAAGCTGCTTTTTGAGATTAAGCACGGTGACGGGCTTTCCGCAAATGGGGCACTCCGCCGTCACCGATTCGGTGAATTTAAGGTCGTGGGGAGGCTCCTCAACATTGTGACTGCAACCGTACTCTGCGGGTATCTCAAAGCTTCTCAGCTTTTTATTTTGAACAAATTTGTCGGATTTGTACAGAGCGTTGTCCAGCTTGCGTATCCTTACACTAAGGTTTTCCAAAAGCTTAAGAGCCATTTCGGGGCACTTTGAAATAAATTCCAGCTTTCGGCTTTTGTCTATCGCCACGCATATTACATCGTCCAGCGCTATGCATGAAGCGCTTCTTGGCAGATCGTCGAAGATCGACATTTCGCCGAAAAGGTCGCCGGCGGACATACGGGAAATTTCCACCTGAGTATCTATGGCGGAGCTTACATATATTCCCACATTGCCCCTCAGTATTATATACATCTCGTTGCCCGGCTGTCCCTCATAGCAAATGTATTCCTGCGCCGAAAAGCTTCGGGGCGTGCAGATCTGCGTGAGTTTTTTCACGGTTTCGTCTTGGATCATTTTTTGGAGTACCTCCTGATTTTTAATGGAATAATTATGCCGGTACCGATTGGAAGGCTTCGGAATAACCGCTCAAACCCCCATAGCTTCGGACTGCCGATCCGTTCAAGTCTTCGCCCGTTTCCGTCGGGAAGTCGGTGACGGCGGCGTCAGCCTGTTCCGTCATCTCTCCGTACTCTGTGTCAAGGGAAGTCTCGGCGTCATCACTGCCAAAATCCTCGGTTATGAGCTGTTCGGAGCCATCGTTAAGGGAAACCCCGCCGCTTTGGATAGCCGATCCCGTCAAATCCCCGTCTGTCCGATATTCGGCGTCGGTGGCGGGGGTTTCAGCCTCTTCCGTCATCTCCCGATTATCCGTATCAAGCGAGTTTTCGGCGTTATCCGCACCAATATCCTCTGCTGTAAATTCTTCGCCGCCTTCACTGAAGGAGCCTTCGCCGTCGGCATTGTCATTTTCGCCTTGGTCAGCCGATCCCTCCGAATCTGCGCTTGTCTGATTTTCGGCGTCGGTGACGGGGGCTTCAGCCTCCTCCGTCATCTCCCGATCCTCGGCGTCAAGCGTATTTTCGTTGTTTTCGTCCGAAGCCTCCGCTGTAAATTCCTCAGCCTCCGCTTCAAGTATCCTTGTTTCATAAACCGATGCGGTTTGCTCTGCGTAGGTGCTGTTTTTGTCAGGTGCTAAAGTGAATGCTTTCGAATAGCCCTGTCCGCAGTCGTAGGTGTAGGTTATTGCTGCCCCTTCCGCAATATCCGTCAGGACGCCGTTTTCACCCATAACAGCTCCGTTCAGGTTTGAAACCTTGGTGTAGTCGAAGCCGTTGATCGTTTTGGTGTCGAAGGTGCCGTTGGTTACGGTTATGGGGTGGGTGCCAGATGCTACGCATATCGAAATTGATTTACACTTTGATATGTCTACATAAGCAATATTAGTTTTTTCTAAATTTAATATTCCCAGTTCTGCATTGTTGCTTACATCAAGCGTACTGATTCGTGTGTTACTACAATTCAATTCTGTTAGATCCATGTTGTTGCTTATATTAAGTTTACTTACTGGAGTATTATGGCAGTCTAATTCTGTTAAAGCTGTATTATTACGCAAATCCAGTTCACTGATTTGTGTTTCATAGCACCACAATTGTCTTAATTCAGTATTATTGCTTAAATCAAGTTTACTGATTTGAGTGTTGTGACACGACAATTGTATTAATGCCGTATTGTTACTTAAATCAAGTTTACTGATTTGAGTGTTGTGACACAACAATTGTATTAATGCCGTATTGTTACTTAAATCAAGTTCGTCGATTTGGGTTTCATAGCACCACAATACACTTAATGCAGTATTATTACTCAAATCAAGTTCTCTGATAGGAGCGTAACAGCAATATAAATGGGTCAGTGCTGTATTATTGCTTAAATCAAGCTTGCCAACATCACACTGTAATTCCCTTAATGCTGTATTATTGTTCAAATATAGCTCACTAATTTGGGTATCGTCGCACCATAGATTTGTCAATTTAGTATTGTTTCTTACATCAAGTTCGTTGATTTGAAGACCCCAACAGTATAACTCTGTTAATTCTGTATTGTTGCTTAAATCAAGTTCGCTGATTTGGGTGTCATAGCAACGCAATACACTTAATGCAGCATTATCACTTAAATCAATGCTTGTCAGTTGGCTGTTATAGCTACAATCCAAATACTCTAATTCAGCAAAATACTCAATACCGACAAGAGATTTGACCCCTCCGTCAGAGTAAGACGGACCGTCGGTGTAAGACGGATAAGGAGTTCCGCTTACATCAATATTATTAATCCTTTTGCATTCAGTTGTTGAAAGCACTCCATCTCCGTCATCAAAGTTATCAATAACATACTGCCTGAACACCTCATCGGGGAAATTTTCCTCGTTAATATCAATGTTCATAGCATATGTTTCCGAAATCAAATCCACCGTCATCGAAAATCCTCGTCCGCAGTCGTAGGTATAAGTTATCTTATCCGCTGTAATGTTGCTTATTCTTCCCGTTTCTGCGTCATAATCAGCGCCCGTAACGTTTGTAATGTTGTCAAGCTCAACGCCGACATTTTGAATATCAAACTCGCCGTCGTCATTAACATTAATGTACAGCTTGTTTCCCGAACACCTGAAGGTTGTCAGCAGCTTGTTTTCGCTTAAGTCAACACAAGATAAGAGATTGTTTCCTGCGTTTACAAATTCCAGCTTCGGATTGCTCCTCAAATCCAAATATTCGATCACATTGTCGGCACAGGACAGAGAAGTCAAATTTTCCAAATTGTATAGCTCAAGATTCACCAATTGGTTGTCATCGCAGTTTAAAACCTGCAAATTATGGCAATAGCCAAGGTATTCGATAGATCTCATATTGTTTGAACCGCAGAACAAGGTTTTTAAATTTTCGTTGTTCCTTAAACTAAGCCATTCGATATTGTTGCTGCGGCAATATAAGGTCTCTAAATTGTAGAAGTATTCGATTCCTTCGAGAGTGTCAATGCCCATTCCGTCAACTCTGATGATCTTTACCCTGCCGCACTCTGCGTCTCCCAAGCGACCGTCCGTATCCATATCGATATTTTCTTCAACGTATTTTCTGAATACGGGATCGGGGAAGTTTTCCTCACTGAGATATAGAGGATCCTTTGTTATTAGACTGCTGCACATTGAACAGTAGTACTCGGTGACTGCATAATCTCCCACACCGTTGACAGTTTCCGTAACCTCTTTTGCTATTTCAATTCTATGGGATAAAGCCGGATATTCCCAAACAGAAACCTTGCCGCAGGACTTACACTGATTCGTGACTTTGCCCTCTGTTGTGCAGGTTGCCTCAATGCTTTCGATCACCTCATAATCGTGCCCCAATGCGTAGGTCGTCTCCTTAGAGATAACCGTTGCGCAAGTACCGCATTTGACGGTAACGCTGCCGTTTGTCGTACAGGTGGGGGGAATAGTTTCGGTAACCGCCGTGTGACCCGCTGCGGGAAGTATTTCTTCCGAAATCACCTCGCCGCACAGCGTGCAAATTTCACGTACATATCCCGCTTCGGTACAGGTCGCATCGGATTTTTCCACTGACGCTGCATGAACATGCGGCAGCGGTTCCGAGCTTGCCGGCGTCGATTGGGGATTGCCTGTGCTTTCGGTTGTTATTGTGGGATTTGTGGCTTCCGTTGCGGGCGGGCTTGCAGCTTCGGCTGACGATTCGGGCACTCTCGTGGCTGTGGCCTCTTGTTCGGGAGCGTTCACAGCAGTGACTGCCGTTTCGGGAGCGTTGGCTTCAGCCGCCGTTTCGGTAGCATTGGCTGTTGCAGCCGCCGTTTCCGGCTCTTCCGCAGCAGCCCGGTCGTCTGTGGCTGCCGCTTCGGGTTCGTTTATGACGGCTGTCGGAGGCTGCGCACTTGCCGTATCGGCTGTCTGAGATCCGTCGGTATCGGTTTCCGATGTGCTTTCGGGCGATTCGGCGCTTTCCTCTTTTTCCGTCCTTGTCTCCTCCGCAGCGGACGTATCGTCGGTCTGCGGTGCTGTTGCCTGTGCTTCGGCATAAGACGGTATGCTTCCTCCGTCGTAAACCGATGTGTAATTTTCTACGTCTATTTCTCTTGATAAAATTTCGTTCCAAAGCTCCTCTAAGCTTTTGAACATTGCGTGACCGTGGGCAGAGGCGTTGTAGATCTCCACCAACTGCCCGTCGGAAACGTCTTCCATTTCCAAGGGATCTACGCTGTCGGGACTTCCTTCAATAAGCTCTTCGATGTAAACCGTGATGATTTCGTCCATTTTGATACGGGCTTTGTAGCCTGCGTCTACCATGACATTTTCATCTACCGCTGTACCGTCGGGCAAAACTCTTTGACAGCTTACTGCGCCGCCGAAGGTGTATATGTCCGTATAAACGTCGCCGTTTTGGTCGCAGCTTACCGCTACTCTGAAAAACGTTCCTCTTACTGCCATTACGGCATTGGGGGTGTTGACGACAAATTCCTCGTCCTCACCCAGCGGCGCTGTGATCTCGGTGGACATTGCGCCGTAATCCAGGCGTATTGCGGTTCTGTGGTTTTGGGCATCGCCTAAGCTCTCAAAATGAGCGCTGCTTTCCTCCTCCAGCTTCATATACTTGTCGCTGTCAAGCAGCATGCGAGTATAGCTGTCAGCCTCGGTGGTAAGGGTGTACCCTCCGCCGATCACCATGTTTTTGTACGCCTCATAGCTTTTGCCGTTGTTCTCGGTGATAACCCTTCCCGAAATTTCGGAAATGCTTATACTTCTATAGGCGGTCTCGGAATTGAGCAGCAGAATAAGTATTACCGCTCCTATTGCGAGGACCGCTCCTCCTATAACCGCAACTCGGCCTTTAACAGTTTTCAAAAATTTACTCAGGTCAAATCACCACCTTTCACGGCAGAAAACTGTTTTACTGTCTTCAAATCCCGCATCACCTCCTTTAATGCTGCCTTTACCTTAAAAATCCGTCAGCCTTCAAACGTTCGAGAGAAGCTCTCTGCTGCCGTACCGACGAGGTTTCGATCAATATCGGAGCGCCCGATAAAAATTCATCGTAAAGCCGATAAAATTCGCTCCAGTCGATTTTTCCCTCTCCTACAGCCAAGTGCAGATCGCTTACAAGATCGTTGTCGTTAATATGAATATGTTTAACATACCCGCTTAAAGCCTCAGACCATTCCCTCGGCGGAACCTTGGTCAGCGCTGCGTGGGCATAGTCAAAGCATACGCCGAAATTGCCGAAGCGGCAAAGCTCCTCCGCCAGCCTTTTCAACAGGTGCGGAGAGGTATCGAACATATTTTCCAAATATATGTCGATCTCGGGGAATCGGCTTAAGATCCCGCTCCAATATCCGACGTTTTCTTCAAGCCAGCCCTCCACGTACTTCGGTGAGTTTAAAAAGGGGTTATAGTTGGTGTGAAACACCACCGCCCTTGCTCCTATATTTTTTGCCGCATAAATGCTTTGCTTTATTCTTAAGTCGGAGATCTCCCTGATCTTTTTATCGGGGCTAAAGGGTATTATGTCGTAAAAAGCACCGTGAAGCGTGCAGTGATCCGGGAGAGGAAGCGCCTTGTATTTGGCGGTTATGCTTTCGGCAAGGCTTTCGTCGTCAAGGACCTTCGGCATAAAAAATTCGTTGTATTCAAAGCCCGAGCCGTATTCCTCCGCCAGAGCGAGGCTTTTCTCTATATCGTCTGTCTGCGGGATTATAAGGGTTTTCACTGCTGTCTCTCCTTTTCCTTTATTTCCTCGTTTTCCTTAATGCCCTTAAGGGAATATACGAAAACGCCCTTGGACTTGCCCTTAAGCGGGATCTCGCCTACCTCCTCCGCTTGGATCCTGTCCCGTACTGCGTTATATACGCTGTCGCTTATGTAGACCGTTCCTTTGGGGGCGTTGGCTTCAAGCCTTGCGGCGGTGTTTACGGTATCTCCTATGGCGGTGTAATCCATGCGGAAATCACAGCCGATGTTTCCCACTACCGCAGGACCGCAGTTTACGCCCACGCCAAAGCCCACATGCTTTCCGCAAAGCCGCATACATTCCTCGTCGATCTTTTCGCTGCCGTTGGCTATATCCAAAGCGGTGAGAACCGCCCGAAAAACGTAATCCTCCAAATCAAAGGGTGCGTTGAAAACCGCCATGGCTGCGTCCCCCACAAATTTGTCAAGGGTGCCGCCGTGCTTGAAGATACAGTCGGCGGTAAGCTCCAAATAGGAATTGAGTATATTTACCACCTGCTGCGGCTCCAAGCTTTCCGACAGGGGAGTAAAGCCTCGTATATCCACAAAAAGCACCGCTATATCCCGATTTTCGCCGCCAAGCTTGATCTCGTAGCTTCCGCTTTTGGCTATCTCGCTTACCACCTGCGGGGCGACATATTTTTTGAAGGCGCCTTCGATTTGTTTTTTTGCTTTTCTTGCGGTATAATAATGCGCCGCCATAAAGTAGCCCATTACCGCCAAAAGCACGATGGGCAATGCGGTCACGTCGGTTTTGTAGCCTATTCCGCCCGAAAATGCGCCGTTAAAGGACAAAAAGCCCGCAATAAGCTTTGCAGCCGCCGAGATCAGGCACAGCGCCACCACCCTGCTCACCGAAATGCCTCCGCACAAAAAGCAGATAATTCCCGCAATCAAAGCGCAGATCAATCCGTCAGCCCATTTAGGCGCAGAATAAAGCAGCTTTTTTTCCATAAGCGCCTGAATGGCGTTTGCATGTATCTCCACTCCGTACATCTGCTGACCTTTGTCCACGGGTACGTAGTAAGAGTCCATCATACCCGCCGTATACGCCCCCACAAGCACAATACAGTCGGAAAAAGCCTCGGCGGGTATCGTGCCGTCCAACACGTCGCAAAGCGGCACATTCTCAAAATCGCCCGCTTCTCCGCTGTATCTGAAGGAGAAGTAGGAGCCGTCGGGCAGCTCGTCCGATATTCCCGTATTGTTCGCATACAATCGGTATGCGGCTGCATTAAGGCTGTATTCCGCCGAAGCCTCCGACGAAGCGTCAAAAGGATAGCGCAAAAAGGAGCTGCGGATTATACCGTCGTCGCTGTCCATAAGTGCGTTTGCAAAGCCGTGCCGGGTTGCTTCGTAAAGCCTTTGGTAAGGCATGACCGTGCTTGATGCAGCCAAGGAGCTTATCCTTAATTCGTCGTCGCTGCCGACGGCGGGCACCCGCTCGAAAACATAGCTGAAAGCGCAGATAACGTTGCCCTGATTTTTGCAGACCCGGGCAAAGCGAATATCCTGCTCTGTCTCTCCGCCGCTGTCAAACAGCAGGTCGAAAGCGATAACGGCAGGCTTAATATCCTCGGAAACGCAAAGCCTTTCCACCAGATCGGCATATATTCCTCTGTCCCACTCGCTGTAATCTCCCAGCCTGCTTATGGACTTATCGTCTATTTTTATTATCTTTATCCTGTCGGAAGTGCCGCTTGGGCGGTGGTATAAAAAATCCTCCGCATTTTTATCCAAAACGTCAGTCCAACCGCAGAAAATGCAGAAAAAGGTCACCGCCGCAAACAGCAATGCCACCAAAATCCTTTTCATATTAATACCTTTTGTGTGTTAAAGTGTATATATTATGCGCCGCCTGTCAGTTTTTGGGAGAAAAAAGAAAGTTTTCGACAGTCTGAGAGGACAAGACCCCCGACTTATCTGCTTTTTAACGGTTATCGATTAAAGCAATACGACCCGTTAAGCCTTTTTAATATTAGTCCCCTGTCTCGTCTCCTCCACAATATACCCCATTTCGGTTATTTGACTGCGAAGTCGATCCGCAAGGGCGAAGTCCTTGTTTTTTCTCGCTTCCTTTCTTTGCTCTGCAAGGTCTAATACCTCCTGCGGGATTGCTTCTTCCTTTTCGTACAGAATGCCCAAAACGTCTGCAAGCTCGTTAAATACGTCCCTCAAAAGCTTTAAGCTGCCATTTGTTGCGTTTTCGTCCAACAGAACGGTATTTATATCCCTTACAAGCTCAAATACGGCGGTAATGCCGTCGGCAGTGTTCAGATCGTCCTCCATGGCTTCCTTGAACTGCTTTCTTCTTTTGTCGGCTATTGCGAAAATCTGCTGCGCTGCGTCGCCCTCCTTTGCGTTGGGGATCGCCTTTTCCAGTGCGGATCTACAGGTTTTGAGCCTGTTGAGGGAGTTGACCGCAGCCTCCATTACCTCTGCGGTGTAATTAAGCTGAGCTCGGTACTGGGCGGTAAGCAGCATAAATCTTACAGGCTCGTAGCCGAAGCTTTCAGCCAGATCTCTGACCAGGAAAAAGTTGCCCTTGGATTTGCTCATCTTGCGGTTGTCTATGTTCAGCATGCCGTTATGCATCCATATATTCGCCAAGGGGTAGCCGTTGCAGCACTCGGACTGAGCTATTTCGTTTTCATGGTGCGGGAAAATAAGATCCGCTCCGCCGCCGTGTATGTCGAGAGTGCCGCCTACAAAATGGCTTGACATGGCGCTGCACTCAATGTGCCAGCCGGGGCGCCCCTTTCCGTAAGGGGAATCCCAATAGGGCTCGCCCTCCTTTGCCGCCTTCCATACGGCGAAGTCCATCGGATCCCGCTTTTGCTCTGTGCTGTCTATGCGCTGGCTTGCGCCCTCCTTCAGCTCGTCAAGAGGCATATGGGACAGCTTGCCGTAATTGGGATCCTTTGCCGCCTCAAAATAAACGTCTCCGCCGCTTTGGTAGGCATATCCCTTATCTATCAGCCGCTTCACCATATCCAAAATTATGTCGATGCTTTCGGTGGCTTTCGGGTGAATATCGGCGTCCATAATGTTCAAGCCGCGAGCGTCCTTGAAATACTCCTTTATCATTGCCTCCGCATGGTCGAAGGGAGATACCCCTTTTTCGTTGGCAATGCGTATGATCTTGTCGTCCACATCGGTGAAGTTTTGAATATATCTGACGTTATAACCGCTGTATTTCAGATAGCGGCGCAGCACGTCAAATACGCAGAGCTGCCTTGCATTGCCCACATGGATCAAATTATACACGGTGGGACCGCAGCAGTAAATGTTTACGTCCTTGCCGTGAATGGGGGTAAGCTCTTCTTTTTGTCTTGTCATGGTGTTGAAAATTTTCATATTTCGTCCTTCCTTTTTGCTTAACATAAGGTATTTGCCTGTGCGAAGCGGTTATTTGCCATGGGTTTGTTTTTCGATTTCCACGTGCAGATCGCTAAGCTCCTTCTTGATGCCGCACATTTCCTGAGATACGGGGTCGGGGAAGTGGATCTGATCCAAATCGTTCACCCTTATTCCGTCTCGGCGGACTATCCTTGCGGGAACGCCCACTGCGGTGCAGTTAGGCGGCACCTCGCTCAAAACCACCGCATTGGCTGCGATCTTGCTGTTGTCGCCCACCTTGAACGGTCCCAAGACCCTTGCGCCTGCGCCCACCATTACGTTGTTGCCGAGGGTGGGGTGGCGCTTGCCCGTTTCCTTGCCCGTACCGCCCAAGGTCACTCCCTGATAGATGGTGCAGTTGTCGCCTATCTCGGTGGTCTCGCCTATAACCACGCCGCTGCCGTGATCTATGAAAAAGTTGTTGCCGATCACGGCTCCCGGGTGGATCTCGATGCCCGTTTTTCGTAAAGCGCGCTGGCTTATGGCTCTGGCGCGGAAAAAATGCCCCTTAATATAATGCTTATGGGCTTTCCTGTAGGCTCTCACCGCTTTAAAGCTGGGATAGAGAAAATATACCTCCAGTCGGCTTTTGGCGGCGGGATCCCGCTCTATGATAGCGTCCAGCTCCGCCTTCAATTTATCAAACACAGTTATTACCGCCTTTCGTCAAATTATGAAAAATAAAAAAGCCGCATATCACAGCTGTTCCGAAAGCTGCGAAGGCGGCGTTGACCACGGTTCCACTTCGATTTTCCCTTGACATGGCTCAGCCAAGGGCTCAAAGCCTTTAACGCAGGCTAAACGTACGGAGATACTAATAGGCGTATCACAGCCTTAAACATTCCCTCCGTCAACTCTCGACTGCACTTCACAAAGACAGGCATACCGCCTTTCACCTGCGGCGGCTCTCTGTAAAACCCGTTTTTTGCTACTCTAATCGTTCGCTGTCTTTATTCAGTATATTCCGATACAGTAAAAGTGTAGCATATTTTTTTAAAATTGTCAACCCGAAATATTGCTCAAATATTTGCGTATATTGGATTTACAAAAATGCTTGCTGAGAAATTCAAAGCATTGGAGGCGATTGTTCCGTAAATCATGTTGCAAATAAACTTTAATGAAGGACGACTGAATTTTTTCTGAAAATTTTATAGCAAACGACAAAATTTTTTGGCGTTTGCTCAGTTTGTCGAAAAAGTCCAATCTTTTAAATTTCGGAGGGAAAAGAGGCTTGGA
>JAMPBF010000007.1 GCA_023666805.1 Bacillota bacterium | reverse complement strand
TTTTCGGTATCTTGGATTGTAGGGGCATTGTTATTGAAAAGGCTGAAAAAAACGAAAGCCGCAAACAATTAAAAATATTAAGGGGACTGTCAATTTTGCAGTCCTCTGTTTTATTGCAACTCTCTGCAAGACAAAAAAACGGCTATGGCAAAAACTGCCATAGCCTTAGGAAAAGGGTGCAGGTATCTTAAAGCATTTCTGCTTTAAGGCAAATTAATTTTTCATGACCGCAAATCAGCTGACGCTGAAAAGCAGCTCGGAGTAGGTGGGGATAGGCCAGTATTCGGCGCCCACCACGGTTTCAAGCTCGTCTGCCACCGCACGCAGGGACTGCATTGCGGCGAATACCGTGTCGTGGAAATATCTTGCGTTGTCCTTTACGTTTGTAATGGTGTGACCCTTGGCGATAGCCGCTTCAAGCTCCTTGATCCTGCTGCCCAAGGTGTCTGTAAGAGCGATAACCTTTTCTGCCAGCTCGGTCTCGACGCCTGCCTTAAAGCCGGCGTTTTTCTTTGCCGCCACTGTTTTGCAGACTTCCTTTTCAAACCTGAGAACGGCGGGGAGTATCTCTCTCTTAGCCATATCGACGGTGGTCTGAGCCTCTATGTTCAATACCTTTTCGTAGTTTTCAAGAAGAGTTTCGGTTCTGGAACGGATCTCTATCTCGCTGAATACCTTGTGCTTTACGAACAGATCGATGTTCTTTTGATCCTCAAAATGAGGAACTGCGTCAACCGTGGAAACAAGGTTGGGAAGACCTCTTCTTTCAGCCTCCTCGATCCAGCTTTGGTCGTAGCCGTTGCCGTTAAAGATAATCCTCTTGTGGTCGTTGAAGGTCTTGATAAGCAAAGCGTTGAGAGCGGACTTAAAGTCGGGCGCTTTTTCAAGCTGATCCGCAAATTCCGCCAATGCTTCCGCCACAATGGTATTTAAAACAATGTTCGGTCCTGCGATATTAAGAGTGGAGCCCACGCTTCTGAACTCAAACTTGTTGCCCGTGAAGGCAAAGGGTGAGGTTCTGTTTCTGTCGGTGGTGTCCATGGGGAATTTGGGCAGCGTGGATACGCCGATGTCGAACTGTCTGTGCAGATCCTTTGCGCTGTTGCCGCTTACCAAGGCTTCGATAACGTCCGTCAATTCCTCGCCCAAGAATATTGAGATGATAGCGGGAGGCGCTTCGTTGGCGCCGAGTCTGTGGTCGTTGCCTGCGCTGGCTACGGAAAGGCGGAGCAGATCCGCATGCTCGTCAACAGCCTTTACGATCGCTGCAAGGAAGGTCAAAAACTGAGCGTTTTCCAAGGGCGAATCGCCGGGATTCAAAAGATTCTGTCCGTCGTTGGTGGACAAAGCCCAGTTGTCATGCTTGCCCGAACCGTTTACTCCCGCAAAGGGCTTTTCGTGCAGGAGGCAGGCAAGTCCGTGCTTCTTTGCCACCTTCTGCATAAGCTCCATGGTAAGCTGGTTGTGGTCGGCGGCAAGGTTGGCGTTTTCAAATACGGGGGCGCATTCATGCTGTGCGGGAGCGACCTCGTTGTGCTTGGTCTTGGAGGGTACGCCCAACTCCCAAAGGGTCTTATCCAGATCCTTCATGTAGTCGCTCACTCTCTGCTTGATAGTGCCGAAGTAATGATCCTCAAGCTCCTGACCCTTGGGAGGCGCAGCGCCGAATAACGTGCGGCCGGTAAAGATAAGATCCTTTCTCTTGTTGTAAAGAACCTCGTCCACAAGGAAATATTCCTGCTCTGCGCCGACGGTGGCAACGACCCTCTTGGTGGTCGTGTTGCCGAAAAGCTTCAATATGCGCAGCGCCTGCATGGAAACTGCGTCCATGGAGCGCAGCAGCGGCGTCTTTTTGTCCAGCGCCTCACCCGAATAGGAGCAGAAGGCGGTGGGTATATAAAGCGTATTGTCCTTAACAAAAGCGTAAGATGTGGGATCCCAAGCGGTGTAGCCTCTTGCCTCGAAGGTGGCTCTGAGACCGCCGGAGGGGAAGGACGAGGCGTCGGGCTCGCCCTTTATAAGCTCCTTGCCCGAAAATTCCATAATGACCGTGCCGTCTCCCTGAGGATTGATAAAGCTGTCGTGCTTTTCGGCGGTAATTCCCGTCATAGGCTGAAACCAGTGGGTATAGTGGGTCGCACCCTTTTCGATAGCCCAATCCTTCATTGCGTGTGCAACCACCGCTGCAAGGTCGCTGTCCAATTCCGTTCCGTTTTCGATCGTCGCCATAAGCGCCTTGAAGGTCCCCTTGGGAAGTCTTTCTCTCATGGTTTCCGCATTGAAGGAATCGCAGCCGAAGCTTGCTTTTACATCATAATTTTCTTTCATGTCCCTTTTCCTTTCGATTGCATTTTTAAAAACAAAAAGCGTTTCGGTACAGCCTTAAAACTGCCAAAACGCCTTTGTTTTGCCTTACGTTATTGATTTTACCGCAAAGTATCCGAAAAGTCAATAGGTGAATTTGCTTAATTTTTTAAATTTTGCAGGATTTTTTTGTTAAACTTGCAAAATTGTCCCCGCTTTTAACTTTTCCTTGATTTTTGCCCGTACATATGGTATACTTATAAGGAATATTGATAATTAAAGGAAACGGCTATGGAAGATTTTGATTTTTCATCAAGAAAAAGAGTGGTGGTAAAGGTGGGGACTTCCACTTTAACCTATAAAACGGGCAATATAAACGTCCGCCGGGTAAAAAAGATGGTGGAGGTTTTAAGCGATTTAAAAAATGCAGGATACGATATAATTTTGGTCACATCGGGAGCGGTGGGGGTAGGCGTCGGCTGTATCGGGCTTCAGCAGCGCCCTGCGGATATGCCTACCAAGCAAGCCTGTGCCGCCGTGGGGCAAAACGAGCTGATGAGCTTTTACGGCAGTGAATTTTCCCGATTTAACCACACCGTGGCTCAGATCCTTGCGACCCGAGATGTGTTCAGCAACAAGATCCGAAGAGAAAATATTTACAACACAATGCACACCCTGCTTTCTATGGGGGTAGTCCCTATCGTGAACGCCAATGACAGCGTTTCCATCGAGCAGCTGGACTTTGACGAAAACGACACGCTCTCGGCGCTGACCGCCGAGGTTTGCGGCGCAGATCTGTTGGTTATTTTAACCGACGTTGAGGGACTTTATGACAGAAACCCTTCCCTGCCCGACGCTAAGCTTATCCCCGTGGTGCATAAGGTGACCGACGAGATGATAGCCTCTGCGGGAGAAAAGGGCAGCGAGCTTGCCAGCGGAGGCATGCTTACCAAGATCGAAGCGGCAATGCTGGCGGGCGAAAACGGGATCCCAACCGTTATAATCAAGGGAGACGATCCGTCGGTCTTGTATGATTTGTTTGATAATAGAGCGGTTTGTACGCTGTTTGATTTGAAATAAAACGAGGATAAAAAGATGACGGAAAAAAGCCAAAAAACCGCAGCCAAGATCTTTGTCGAAAAATGGGCAGGTAGGGGCAGGGAGGACGAGGACGGGCATTCTTTTTGGATCGAGCTTATGCAGACGGTTTTGGGAGTTGATAATCCCACCCAATATATGACCTTTGAAAAAAAGGTGAAAATTAAAGGCGGCAGCACCAAGCGGATCGATGTATATATTCCCGGCGCAAAGGTTATGATCGAGCAGAAGTCTATCGGCGTAAATTTAGACAAGCCGCAGCCCGGGCACGATAATCAAACTCCCTTTGAACAGGCAAAATTCTACAACGATAATTTGAATTATGACGAGCGGGTGCGCTGGATAATCGTTTCCAATTTTAAGGAAACACGGATTTACGATATGAACGACGTGTTATCCGACCCGATCGTAACTGTGCTGGAGGAGCTTCCCGAAAAGCTTTCCGCTTTTGAAATACTTAAAACGGAAATGTCGGAGCAAATACGCTTTGAGGAAAAAATATCAAAGCGGGCGGGAGATATAACGGCAGCGCTTTACGACGCTCTTATCAAGCAATACGCCGATCCCGGCGACGAGGAAATTCTCCGCAGCTTAAATCAGCTTTGCGTCAGGCTGGTTTTCTGCCTTTATGCGGAGGACGCAGGGATTTTTTCAGATAATCAGTTTCATGATTATATTGCCCAGTTTCAGCCTCAGCATATACGCAAGGCTTTGATAGAGCTTTTTAAAATTCTCGATACTCCAACGGACAAGCGAGACCCCGATGAAGAAAAAAGTCTTCTCGATTTTCCTTACGCAAACGGCGGCTTGTTTAAGGATGAAACCATACGTATTCCGCAGTTTAACGATGAAATAAAAGACCTGCTGCTTAATGAAGCCAGTGCGGGGATCGACTGGAGCGATATTTCCCCCACAATTTTCGGCTCAATTTTTGAAAGCACCTTAAATCCCGAAACAAGACGGAGCGGAGGCATGCACTATACCTCTGTTGAAAATATTCACAAGGTCATAGACCCGCTGTTTCTCAATGACCTCAACAATGAATTTGAACAAATCAGAGAAGGCAGACAGGCTAATGTAAGGGAAAGAAATTTAAGAGAATTTCAAAAGAAATTAGCCTCTCTGACATTTTTAGACCCTGCCTGCGGTTCGGGAAATTTTCTTACGGAAACATATTTGTCTTTAAGACGGCTGGAAAACAGGATCTTGTCGGAGCTGAGCGGCGGGCAAATAATGCTCGGGGACAGCAACGTTAACCCCATACAGGTTTCTATCAGCCAATTTTACGGTATAGAGATAAACGACTTTGCGGTAACAGTGGCAAAAACCGCCCTTTGGATTGCAGAATCCCAAATGATGAGAGAAACCGAGGAGATTGTCAGAACGTCCTTGAACGTTTTGCCCCTTAAAACCAATGCCACCATTATAGAGGGAAACGCTCTGCAAATCGATTGGGAAAATGTTGTTTCCAAGGATAGGCTGAATTTTATTATGGGGAATCCGCCGTTTGTGGGTTATTCTTTACAATCGGCAGAACAAAAGCAGGATATTCTTGCCATTTACACAGACGAAAATGGCAAGCCCTACAAAACTGCGGGGAAAATCGACTATGTGTCGGGCTGGTATTTTAAAGCCGCACAACTTATTGACAAAACAAATATAAAGGTCGCTTTTGTTTCTACCAATTCCATTACTCAGGGGGAACAGGTTTCGGCGGTGTGGAAGCCTTTATATGACCGTTTTGGAATACACATTGATTTTGCGCACCGCACCTTTAAGTGGGACAGCGAATCCAAGTCTTCGGCTCAAGTTCATTGCGTTATCGTTGGATTTAATACAATCGAAAAGGCCGAGAAAAAAATTCTTTTTTCGCTTGACGGATCACAGATTGTCGAAAATATCAGTCCTTATTTGGTTAATTCGGAAAACGTCTTTATTGAAAGCAGAAAAAAACCTATCTGTGATGTGCCTATAATGAATAAAGGCAGTATTCCTGTTGACGATGGAAATTTTCTTTTAAATGACGAGGAATACAAAAATTTAATATGCGAAGAACCCAAATCAAAAAAATGGATCAAAACCTTTTTGGGTGCGAGAGAATTTTTGCATAATGAAAAGCGCTATTGTTTATGGCTTTTATATATTTCACCGTCTGAATTAAAAAGTATGCCAAAGGTTTTAGAAAAAGTCAAAAAAGTAAAGGAATTTAGACTGCAAAGCACAAAAGAGGCAACACGAAAATATGCTGACTATCCAACACGTTTTATGGAAATACGTCAGCCAAAAAACAATTATATTTTATTTCCTTCACATTCATCAGAAAACAGAAAATATATTCCTATTGGATTTATGAGTCCGGATATAATATGCAGTAACGCTAACTTTATAATTGAAAATGCAGCATTATATCAATTCGGAATACTAAACTCAAGCATTCACATGGCTTGGACAAGAGCAGTATGCGGAAGAATAAAAAGTGATTATAGATATTCAAACGATATAGTCTACAACAACTTCCCATGGTGCGATCCAACCGATGAGCAAAAAACAAATATTGAAGAAACGGCGCAGGGAATTTTGGACGCACGGGCAAAATTCACCGACTGCTCCCTTGCGGATTTGTATGACGAGAACACAATGCCCACCGAGCTTAGGAAGGCTCACCAAGCCAACGACAAAGCGGTTATGGCAGCCTATGGATTTCCCCAAAAAATGTCCGAGGGAGAGATTGTGGCGGAGCTGATGAAAATGTACAAGCAATTAACGGAAAATAATGATTAGAAAGGACATCAAATGACCTATACAGAAGAATTGGGCTTAAAAGCCAAAAAAGCCGAAGCCTCGATCCGGGGCATTTCCCAGCAAAAGAAAAACCAAGCCTTGACGGCTATCGCCAAAGCTCTGACGGATAACGCCGAAAAAATAACGGCCGCCAACAGGCTTGATCTTGAGAATGCGGTGCAAAACAATATGTCGGCGGCAATGCAGGACAGGCTTAAGCTTGACGAAAAGCGGATCGGCGGAATGGCGGAGGGAGTTTTAAAGATCGTCTCCCTGCCCGACCCCGTCGGCAGGGTTTTGGGCGGCAGAGAGCTTCCCAACGGACTTCAGATAGTGAAAAAAAGCGTGCCCCTCGGCGTTATCGGCATTATCTTCGAGTCCCGCCCCAATGTTACGGTGGACGCTGCGGCGCTTTGCTTAAAGTCGGGCAACGTGTCGGTTCTGAGGGGCGGCAGCGATGCAATAAACAGCAATAAGTGCCTTGTGAGCATAATGCAGAGCGCACTGGAAGAATGCGGCATATGCAGGGACGCCGTAAGTCTTGTGGAGGATACCTCCAGAGAGACGGTGGGAGAGCTTATGAGGCTTAACCGTTATATCGACGTGCTGATCCCCAGAGGGGGACACGGGCTTATACAAAACGTGGTCAACAATTCCACAATACCCGTTATTCAGACGGGAGAGGGCAATTGCTCCGTTTATGTGGACGCCTCTGCCGATACAGACATGGCGGTGAATATTGCGGACAACGGAAAAACTCAGCGTCCCTCGGTGTGCAACGCAATCGAAAACATTTTGGTGCATAAGGATATTGCGGCTGAATTTCTCCCCGCCTTGCAAAAAAGGTGGCAGGGCAGGGTAAGGATCCTCGGTGACAAAAGAACCGCCCGGCTGATAAAAACCGACGGTGAAGCCTCCGAAACCGAATACGCCACCGAGTTTTTGGACTACGTCATTGCCGTGAAAATCGTGGACGGTATTGACGAAGCCATAGATTTTATAAACACCTACGGCACTAAGCACAGCGAATGCATAGTGACCTCGGACTACCAAAACGGCTTGAAATTTCAGCAAAATGTGGACGCTGCGGCAGTATACGTCAATGCCTCCACGCGCTTCACCGACGGCGGCGAGTTCGGGCTGGGAGCGGAGATAGGGATCAGCACCCAAAAGCTTCACGCAAGAGGGCCCATGGGGCTTGAAGAAATGACCACCTACAAATATTTGATCAGCGGCTGCGGTCAAATTCGCAGCTAAAGGAGAATTTTATAATGAGCAAGAACAGCAGAACAAAGGCAATGAGAGCGGCAAAGGAAGCTCAAGAGGCCCGCAGCCCAAGGGACGAGCGGGAGGAAAAATCGGGCAAGGTGCTGGATTCCTTGGAGGGCAGCGTTGTGGACGTAGAGGAGGAGACTGCCGAGGAAACGGAAGCCGAGGAAAGCTTCGACAGCTCTGCGCCTACCGTTAAAAACAGCAAGCTGATGTTTGTTATCGGGCTTTTGGTTATAGTGATGACCGTAGTCGGACTTTTCACCACGGTAAGATCCGCAATAGAGCTGGGCGACAGACTGATACACCAAACTGCCTTAAAGGAGGATTTTGCGGAGTTTCTTTACCCTGTGGTAATAACCGATACCCCCGCCTTTGCTTCGGTGGAGGAAGCGCCTCCTTCTATTATAATAAATGCGGCTATATGGAGAATAATCCTAAGCGGAAACACCGATAAATACGAAAATGACGGCAGCACGATGATCGTTTCCGAAATTGACGTGGAAAGCGCCGCTGCTGCGCTCTTCGGCTTCGGCGTACCTATAGAGCATCAGTCGGTGGGCTTTGGCGAAAGCATGTTTACCTATAATTCCTCCACCAAATCCTACACCGTGCCCTTAAACCTTGCCCCCTCCAACTACTGGCCGAGGGTAAGCGAGATGAGCAATGTGGGAGAGCTGTTTACCGTTACCGTGGAATATATGTCCCCGATAATGGCGGTGGGCGGCATCGATTTAGACAGCGAAACCGCAAATAAGACCATGATCTACACCGTTTCGAGGACCGCTTCCTCCATGACCGTAATATCGGTTGCTTACGACGAAAATTCTACCCTTCAGGAGTGATATGGATAAGGAATATAAGACGATCTCCGAACCCGCCCATGCTTCCTTTACCGAAAAGAAGTCGGAATTTATCGGCAGCATTGCCCCCTGCACAACCGAGGCGGAGGCTGTCGATTTTATAGAGCAAATACGAAAGCAGCACAGAAAAGCCTCTCACAACTGTTATGCCTATATTCTCAGGGACAACAACATAAGCCGCCACAGCGACGACGGAGAACCGGGCGGCACAGCGGGCACCCCCATATACGAGGTTCTGAAAAAAGAAGGACTGACCGATGTCTGCTGCGTGGTGACCAGGTATTTCGGCGGGATACTCCTTGGCGCAGGCGGCTTGGTAAGAGCCTACACGAACGGAGCAAAGCTCGCCGTCGATTCGGCTGAAATCAAGGAAATAAAATCCGCAAGGCGGTTCAGGATAACCTTAGAGTACTCTCTTTACGGAAAGATCGGCGCACTGCTTACCGAATATGACGCAAGGGTACAAAGCGAGGAATTTGCAGCCGATGCCTGCCTGACCCTTTGCCTTAGAGAAAGTCAAAGCGCAGCTTTTAAGGAAAAGCTGGTGGATATTTGCTTCGGCAGGGTAAAGGTGGAGGATCTGGGGGTCGAAGAGTTTGATTTTGCATAGGCTTGTCCGTTGACGGCTTGCCGCCAAATGCGGCGTCAGCTTGGCGGAAAACCGACCAGAGGGAGGTTTTTCGACAAGCTGAGGGCGGGTCTTGACCCGCCCGCCATACAAGTTTATAATTTGTCGCCGCATTGAACTTTTTCGACAGGCTAAGATGACTTTGTCTATCTTTTAAAGCAAAACAGTATAAATCAAGCATCTGTCGAAATACGCAGCAAGCAAAGCCGTCTGTAAGACAAAGCGTCTCACTTCATCTTATCCCCTCTCTTAAAGCATAAAGCCACTATCAGCCCAAACACCACGGCGGCGGTAAGACCTGCTGCGCCTGCGGTGAAGCCGCCTGTGAAAGCTCCCAGCAGACCGTCCTCTGCGACCGCCTTGCGCACACCTTCGGAGAGGGTGTAGCCGAAGCCCGTCAAGGGCACCGTTGCACCCGCTCCCGCAAAGTCCACCAAAGGCTCGTAAAGGTTGCAGCCTCCCAATATCACGCCGACTATTACATATATTACCAAAATTCGGGCGGGGGTGAGCTTGGTCAGATCTATCAAAAGCTGCCCCACAAGGCAAAATGCTCCGCCCACAACAAACGCCCATACATATTCCATAAAGGTTTCCATTTTTTTACCTCCTTTTATTCCGCCGAAATGTGGACTGCGTGGCTTATTCCGGGTATGCTTTCTCCCTGCTGCACTATAGTTGGGGACATTAGTGCACCGGTAGCGGCAAAAAGCACGTTTTTAAGCTTTCCCTGCTGTATTTCCCTTAGAATACAGCCGCAGAGCACCGAGGCGCTGCAGCCGCAGCCTGAGCCGCCGGCGTGAACGTCCTGCTTTTCGGGATCGAACAGCATAAGCCCGCAGTCGTTATGCTTAGCCGAAATATCCGTATTATCCCTGCGAAACAGCTCCAACAAAATATCCGTGCCCACTCTTCCCAGATCTCCCGTTAAGATCAGATCAAAGCTGTCTATGCTTTGGGCGGTATTCGCCAAATGTCTTGAGATTGTGTCGTAGGCGGCGGTAGCCATGGCAGCGCCCATATTGTTGGCGTCGGTGATGCCCATATCCTTGATCTTCCCGATAGTTACCGCCTTAACGTAAGGCGGGGCTTTATGGGGAGAAACTATTGCGCTGCCTGCCGCAGTAGCCGTCCACTGCGCTGTGGGTGTTCGCTGACCACCGTAGTTTACGGGAAGCCTAAACTGTCTTTCCGCAGAACAGAAATGGGAGGAGGTCACCGCCCCGCTGTTTACCGCCATGCCGCCGTCTACAAAAAGAGAGGCTAAGGCAAGGCTTTCCGCCATGGTGGAGCAAGCGCCGAAAAGTCCCATAAAAGGGATCTCCGTATCTCTCGCCCCGTAGCTGGAGCTGACGCACTGGTTCAGCAGATCGCCCGCAAACAGCACGTCTATCTCCTTCGGAGAAAAGCCGCCCTTTGAAAGCGCAGCGTTAAAGGCTATTTGCTGGAGCTTGCTTTCGCTTTTTTCCCAGCTTGCCTCCCCCAAGGAAACATCGTCGGCTATATAATCGAAGCAGTCCTTAAGCGGTCCTTCTCCCTCCATCTTGCCCACCGCCGCAGCAAAGGAGGAAACGGAGGGAAAAGTATCCATTTTTATAGTTCCGTCTTTTATAAGCGTAGCCATGTTATCACCTCACACTAATTTAAAAACATAAATAACTATTCCGTAAACCACCGAGGTCAAGACCCCGTACACTATAACGGGTCCCGCTATCACGAACATTTTGGCGGCAGTGCCTAAAATAAAGCCCTCGGTTTTAAACTCCAAGGCGGGGGACACCACCGCATTGGCAAAGCCCGTTATCGGAACAAGAGTGCCTGCGCCGCCGTGCTTCGCCAGCTTGTCATACAGCTTTAGACCCGTGAACAGGGCGCTTAAAAACACAAGCGTTATCGAGGTAACGGTTCGTGCGTCGGTCTTTTCCAAGCCCCAATACATGTAGAGATTACAAAGGGCTTGTCCCAAACAGCAGATGAGACCGCCGATAACAAACGCTTTAGGCAGGGTCTGGTATAATTTTGTGTTGGGGGACATTTTCTTGGTCAATTTATCGTATTCCTGATCGGTCATTTTCATAATTTATCATATCCTTTCTTTGGGAAAAATTTTGTTTTTGAGAATAGTTTGCGAAAAATGACGAAAAATATTCCCCGACCACCGTATGAAAATCGTAAGAAATGAGAACAAACGCTTTTGCACAGCCGCAATGAAAACCGCAGCCCGTCGAAAATTATTTGAAAATGCTGTGAGTTTTTTATTTTCCTGCCGTTTAAAGGGTGCAAAGGGAGAATTTGTTACTATTTTGTAACAAATATGAACATATTTTGTGAAATGAGGAGGGGGAGAAAAATGCGGTGAATTTTATCGATGGCCGAAAAATTCTTTGCGGTCGGGGAAAGAGGTGATACATAAAAGCTTTGAAATATTGACAAAGGAGATTTTTGTAGTATAATTATAGTATATGTCTAAGGAAAAATCCCGCAAAAAAAGAAAGGAAATAAAATGGCTAAAGGACAGCACCTTAAGGATAAGGACAAGAAAACCGCCCCTATTTGGGTCAAAATAAATTTGGTCGTAATGATCTCTCTGTTTATCGGCATCACGGTCATGCTTCTTTTCTTTGAAAGACCCACCGTATCCGAAACGGAAAAAAGAACCTTGGCTGAATTTCCCGAATTCAGCTTTGACAGTTTTTTTAAGGGAGAGTATACCGAGGGCGTAAGCAATTGGTTTAACGACACCGTGCCTTTTCGGGACGGATTTAAGGATATATCCAACACACTGGTAAAAAATATGGGTGTTTCCATGGGCGGAGTTGTAATTAACGGTGCGCCTATGAAGGTAGTGGATAAAACTCCCGCCGTCACCGAGGCGCCCGTAATCCAAACCGAAGAAAAAAATCCTGCGGCCGCCGATCAGTCAGGCGAAAATAACAGCGGCAGTCAGCAGACGCAGGCGGCTCAGACCGCCGCCGATACCGAAGCGCTCGCACAAGCTCCCGTCGAAGCGGACAGACCTCAAGGCGAAAACGCCGAGGTGGTGAACGGACAAGCTATATATAAGCTTGGCGACCGTTGGTACGGCGTTCAGCTTTACGGCGGCGGCTACAATCAGGATAAGTATATTAAGTCGGTAAATGACTTTGCGGAGGATCTGGACGGCATTGCCAAGGTTTACAGCATGATCCCTCCCACCAACGGGGATTTCTACTGCCCCGAGGGCTTTGAGGACTATAACGCTTCCCAATTGAAGGACATCAGATACATGGAGGCGGGCTTAAGCGATAAGGTAACAAGCGTGGACTGCTATACCGCTCTTTCGCAGCATACGGACGAATACATCTATTTTCGCACCGACCATCACTGGCAGCCCTTGGGCGCTTATTATGCGGCGGAGCAGTTTGCCAAGGCGGCAGGCGTTCCTTTTTTGGAATTAAGCGAAACAAATTTTGAGACCTGCGTGATCGACGACTTTATAGGCTCTCTTTACGGCACAACGGGCAGAGCGGAAATGATGGACGCCGATGAGCTGATCTATTATATCCCGAACAACGACTTTTCCACCTATTATTACGATATATACTATAAGGACGAATTTAAGTATCCCTTCTTCCAGAAGGATCAGCACGGAAAAGGCGCATACTGTGTATTTATGGGCGGAGACAACAAGATAGTGAGAGTGGACACGGATGTGGACAATGACAGGGTCCTGCTTGTATTTAAGGACAGCTACGGCAATGCGGAGATACCCTTTTATTTCAACAGCTTTAAGTCGGTTTATATTTGCGACGTGAGATACTTCGGACTTAATGCGGTCGATTTTATCAAGGAGCAGGGCGTTACCGACGTGCTGTTTACAATGTGCACCTTCTCTGCTGCCGGAGGAAACTGCGACGGCATAGAAATGTGCCGCTTGGGAACAGGCCCCTATATAAAATGATAACGGAAAGGAAAACCGAAATGAAATACAATAAAATAATAGCTGCGGGCTTAACGATAAGCTTGCTTTTAAGCGGCTGCGGCGAGCAGGAGGAAGCGCCCGTCATCACGGAGACCAACACACCCGTCACCGCCGAGGCTGAAATTATCACCACCACAGCCCCTCCCGAAACGGAAGCTGCAACCACCACCGAAGCGGCAACCGAGGCGGAGACAATCCCACCTATTACCGAAGCTCCCGGTCAGATCCCCGACGACTATCGGGAAGAGGGAAGAGACGGAATAAAGGTCATAGGCAGGAACGGTCACTATACGGGACTTATGGGCTGCTGGGGCACATTTGAAAACTGCGACCGTTACGCTGCGGCGGTGAACAAGGCGGCAGCCGCACTGCCCGAGGTTCGGGTGTTCAATATGGTAATACCCACCGCCTCGGATTTTTACGTACCCGATGATATAACGGGCTTCACCGCCAGCCAAAAGGAAAAGATCGATTATATTTCCCAAAATTTGGAGAATGTGGTCAATGTGGACGCATACTCCGCTTTAAGCTCCCATACCGACGAATACATTTACACCAGAACCGACTATCACTGGCAGCCCTTGGGCGGGTATTATGCGGCGGAGGCATTTGTAAAAGCCGCCGGGCTTGACGGCTTCGCTCCGCTGTCCGATTACGAAGAGGTCACGAAGGAGGGCTTTGTAGGCTCATTAAGCTATTACTGCGAAATTCTTTTCGACGACCCCGAGCCCTTTACAATGTACATTTCGCCCAACGACGGGAATCTTACAACCACCTATTACGACACCTCCTTCCAAAACGGCGTCGAGGCGGATCTGTTTGTATCTCGGGACGCAGGAGCTTACTACTGTTCGTTTTTGGGAACGGATCAGCTGATCGCAAAAATAGAGACCGACTGCACCAACGGCAAGACCCTTGTGGTGATGAAGGAAAGCTACGGCAACGCCCTGATCCCGTTTTTGACCCAAAGCTATCAAAATATTTACGTCTGCGACGTAAGATACTTTGATCTGAACTGCATGGAATTTTGCAGAGACGTAGGAGCGGACGACCTTCTGTTCGCCGTATGCACCTATACTCCCGCAGGACCCAATATCAAGAGCGTCGAGACCGTTGTGGGCTAAACCGAAATTTATTGATTGCAGAGGTGGAAAATGTCTAACTTTTATCCCTTTGACTGTGCGGAGATCACAAAAAAACAAAAGTCCCTTAAAAGGCAGCTGAAAAACGACGGCAGCAAAAGAATCAAAAAGAGGATCGCCGTTTTGGGCGGCTCTACCACCAATGCGATTGTGGATCAGCTGGATCTGTTCCTCTTGTGGCAGGGGATAGAGGCTGAGTTTATACAAAGCGAATATAATCGGTATTGGCAGGATGCCATGTTCGGACGGGAAATACGGGAATTTAAGCCCGATTTCATATTTATCCACACCTCCAACCGCAACATAACCGCCTTTCCCGAAATGTCCATGAACAAGGAGGAGACAGCTTCTCTGCTGAAGGATCAAACGGAGCATTTCACCTCGATGTGGGATAAGCTGAGAGAGGATCTGGGCTGTCCCATTATCCAAAACAATATGGAAATGCCCTACTGGCGGCTTTTGGGGAACAAGGACTGCGCCGATTTTCACGGCAGGGTTAATTTTATAAACAGGATAAACGAAGCGTTTTACGATTACGCACAAGCTCACGAAAATTTCTTTATCCACGACATAAATTATTTAAGCGCAGAATTGGGCTTGGAAAAATGGTCCGACCCTCTTTACTGGAATATGTATAAATACGCTGTGGCGGTGCCTCTGATCCCCGAGTTTGCCTTCAGCCTGTCTAAAATTTTCGCTTCCCTTTTGGGCAGGAATAAAAAGGTATTGGCATTGGATCTGGATAACACCCTTTGGGGCGGAGTTGTGGGCGACGACGGCGTCGAAGGGATCGCAGTGGGACAGGAAGTACCGATGGGACAGGCGTACTGCGAATTTCAAAGCTACGTCAAGGCTCAAAAGCAGCTTGGCGTTTTGCTTACCGTTTGCTCCAAAAACGACGAGGAAAATGCGATCGCAGGGCTTAACCACCCCGACGGAGTTTTAAAGCCCGAGGATTTCACCCTTATAAAAGCCAATTGGGAGCCGAAAAGTCTTAACATTGAACAAACCGCCAAGGAATTAAATCTGCTCCCCGAAAGCATAGTTTTTGCGGACGACAATCCTGCGGAAAGGGAGATAGTAAAGGGCGCATTGGGCTGCGAAGCGCCGCCGATGGACAGCGTGGAAAGGTATATCCATACCTTAAACAAGGGCGGATATTTTGAAGTGACCAACTTTTCCGAGGACGATCTGAAGCGGGGAGAAATGTACAGGCAAAATGCGGAAAGAGCCAAAATGCAGTCCGCCTTTGCAGACTACGGAGATTATTTAAACAGCCTTGAAATGCACGCTGAGATCAAGGATTTCTCTCCCATGGATCTCGCCCGAATTACCCAGCTCACCAATAAATCCAATCAGTTTAATCTTACCACTAAGCGCTTTACGCCTGCGGAAACGGAGCGGGTCTTTGAAAGCTCCGACTATGTCAGACTTTGCGGCAGGCTTACGGACAAATTCGGCGACAACGGTATAGTGTCAATCGTTATCGGAAAAAAACAGGGAAATGCTTTGGATATAGAGCTGTGGCTTATGAGCTGTCGCATTTTAAAGCGGGATATGGAATACGCAATGCTGGATACCCTTGCGGCTGAGGCGAGAAAGCAGGGGATAGACATTCTCAGAGGGCACTATTATCCCACCGCAAAAAATGCTATGGTCAAAGGCTTGTATGGTGATTTCGGCTTTGAAAAAATCTCGGAGGACGGCGACGGCAATACTCTTTGGGAATTGAGCCTTGCAGGCTATCAAAATAAAAATAATCATATAAAAGTAAATTGAAAAAGAAAGGATCAAAAAAATGGAAGAAATTTTCGAGAGATTAAACGGAGTTTTCAGAGACGTATTTGACGATGACAGCATTGAAGTGAGCGCTGACACCACCGCCGACGACATCGAGGATTGGGACAGCCTTAATCACATCACCCTGATCGACGCCGTGGAAAGCGAGTTCGGAGTGAAATTCACCATGGGCGAGGTAAGCGGTATGAAGAACGTGGGAGAAATGGCTGAAATTATTGAGAAAAGAGCCAAGTAAAATTAAAGGGACGAGGCACAAATGACCGAAAAACAAACAGTCTACATTTTTTCCGACGGCGCTTGCAGCGGGAACCCCGGTCCGGGAGGCTACGGGGTGATCCTGCGCTGCGAAGGCAAGGAAAAGGAGCTTAGCGGCGGCGAGCCCGACACCACCAACAACCGCATGGAATTGTCGGGGGTAATAGCGGGGCTGGAGGCGTTAAAATATCCTTGCAGGGTTTTTCTGCAAACCGACTCAAAATACGTGGTGGACGGTATCGAAAAGGGCTGGGCAAAAAAGTGGGAGCAAAACAACTGGATAAAAAGCGACAAAAAGCCCGCCTTAAACAAGGACTTGTGGGAAAGGCTGCTGCGGCTTCTTGAGATCCACGATGTAAAATTTTTGTGGATAAAGGGACATGCGGGTCATGCGGAAAACGAACGCTGCGACAGGCTGGCGGTTATGGAAAGGGATAGGCAGAGAAAGCTTTGACGAGAGAAGAAAATATTTTTTTGGCTAAAAAAACATTTGTGGAATTGGTGTACAATACCGCTTATATAGAGGGCTGCAACGTTACCTTTCCGCAAACCCAAACCATAATAGACGGAGCGGTGGTAAACGGAGTTTCCGTCAGTGATATTCAGACTGTGCTGAATTTAAGGGACGCTTGGAAATACTGTATAGATACGGTGGACAAGGATTTTGATTTAGCCTACGTCTGCAAGATAAACGAGCTTGTGTCAAGAAACGAGAGCTTACAGTGGGGCAGCCTCAGAACAGGCACTGTTCAGGTAGGAGATTTTGTTCCGAAAATTCCAAGGGAAGAAGAGGCTGCAACAGAGATAGAGAGGATCAATCAAATTTCCGACCCCGTTGACAGAGCCTTGGAATATTTTGCTTACGGCTGTAAGGCGCAATTGTTTTGGGACGGCAACAAGCGCACCTCCACCATTGCGGCAAGCAAGCTGCTGATCCAAAGCGGCATGGGGGTTTTGACCATTGACAAGGATAATGCGGAGGAGTTTAACATTGCTCTGAATAACTGGTATTTAAAGGACGAAAAGCAGCCTCTGCTGGATTGCTTGAAAAAAAGCATCAGAACATTGAATGTACAATAAAAAAGGCTTACCGACCTTAATTCGGCAAGCCTTTTTCTTTTATGCCTTTTTCTTTTTGAATATCTTTCTGACCCATTTCCGAAGTTTATAAAAAATCCCGTAAAAAAACTCGATAATAGGATCCGCCGCCTCCGCCAAAACCGTCATGACCGCAATGCCGCAGACTATGATCGCCGCCGCAGCAAGCCAGCTGTAAAAGCTCAGCGGCTGCAAGGAGAAGAAGCTTGGGAACAGCAGCCCCGCTCCCGCAAAGCCGGCAGTCATCACCGCCAGCATAGCTATTTTCCAAGGACGCAAGGGCTTCATAACTCTGTACACCACAAAATAGCTTACCGCTGCTACCGTTACGGTGGTAAGGGTGGACATACAGTCGATGGGAATATCCGTAAAGGTCGCCACCAGCACGGAAGCCAAGGTACATAAGGCTACGGTTATGCCTTGAGGTATCGCCATTTTCATCATGTTGCGGATAAAGCTGCCCTTTATGATCTCGGTGTTAGGCTCAAGCGCAAGCAAAAAGCTTGGCGTACCTATCGCAGTGGTGCTTATCAGGGTGAGCTGTATAGGCTGAAAGGGATAGGGCAAGGGCAAAAACATAAATATAAACGCCAGCATAAAGGAGTATACTGTTTTTGTCAAAAACAGTGCGCCGCTTCTTTGCAGATTGTTTACCGACCGCCTGCCCTCCGCCACTACCTTTGGCATGGAGGCAAAGTTGCTGTCCAAAAGCACTAAGTTTGAAACGCTTCGGGCGGCGTCGCTGCCCGACTGCATGGCTATGGAGCAGTCCGCCTCCTTAAGGGCTAAAACGTCGTTTACTCCGTCTCCCGTCATGCCTACGGTTCTGCCCTGCGCCTTCAGCGCTTTGACGAGAAGCAGCTTTTGCTGCGGGGAGACCCGCCCGAATACGGTGTATTTTTTTGCGGCTTCGGGAATGTCCGCATCTTTTAAAGCAGCTGCGTCTGCGTATTTTTCCGCATTTTTAACTCCCGCCCTTGCGGCTATTTTTGAAACGGTAAGGGGATTGTCGCCGGAAATGATTTTTATCTCCACGCCCTGCCGGTCAAAAAACTTAAGAGTGTCGGGAGCTTCTTTTCTTATAACGTCGCCTATGAAGATCAAGGCGGCGGGAGTTATATCCGAGGGCAGCTCCATGCCGTTAAAGCCGTTTTCCGAATAGGCGGCGATCAAGACCCTGAGCCCCTCCTCCTGCTTTGCCCTGCACCTGTCCGCTATTTTTTCGTAGTCCTTTCCCAGCACAAATTCGGGCGCTCCGAAAATCAGCGAGCCTTCCTCAAACTCTGCGCCGCTCCACTTTCTGGCGGAGGAAAAGGGACGGATCTCCTTGGGGGCGATCCCGTCTTTTTTTTGCCAATGTTCCTTTGCCGCATTAAAGGTGGGGTTGTCGTCGTTCATTACGGAAACGAAGGCGGTCATAGCCTTATCTATGGGGAAATCTGGCTGCAAAAGCTCTGTGCCCGTTACCTCCATGCGTCCCTCGGTGATAGTGCCCGTTTTGTCAAGACAAAGGGTATCAACTCTGGCAAGGGTCTCTATACAGTACATATCCTGCGCCAAGGTATTTTTTTGGGCAAGCCTTATGGTGCTTACAGCCATGACCACGCTGGCTAACAGATACAAGCCCTCGGGGATCATGCCAATAAGGGCGGCGACGGTGCTTACCACCGCTCTGTCGGTGGTCTGCTCGGAAATGAAGATCGAGTTTAGGAATAAGCCTATCGCCATGGGGATAATGCAGGCGGCTATCACCTTTATGATAGTGTCCAAGGATCTAAGCATTACGCTGTTGTTTTTCTTCAGGTATTTTGCCCCTGCGGTGATCTTTGCGGCAAAGTTGTCCTCGCCCACCCGATTTACCCGAGCCTTAACGTTTCCGCTGACAATAAAGCTGCCGGACATCATTTGGTCGCCCGCTTTTTTTATCACCGGGTCGCTTTCGCCTGTAATAAGGCTTTCGTTGACCTCACATTCGCCCTCTAAAACCACACAGTCGGAGCATATCTGCTTTCCCGCAGATAAAAGCATCAGATCGTCCAAGACTATTTCGGCGGTGGATATTTCCTTTTCCGCTCCGTTTCTCAAAACTGCGGCTTTGGGGGCGGAAATAAGGCTAAGCCTGTCTATCACCCGCTTGGCTCTTATCTCCTGAAAAATGCCGATAATTATGTTAAAGAAAATTACGCCTAAAAAGAGAGCGTTTTTATAAGAGCCCACCAAAATCACCAGCAGACCCAAGATAATATTTAACAGGTTAAAAAAGGTGCAGATGTTGGTGTAGATTATTTCCTTTACCGATTTTGTGGGCGGCGCACTGTCGCCGTTTACCTGTCCGTTTTTTATTTTTTCCCGAACCTCGGCATCGGTAAGACCCTTTTGCAAATATTCCTTTTCCACTTCTTTTGTCCTTTTTGTTTTAGTATTCGGAATTAATGGCATTAATATTATACTGTTTCCGTTTTAAAAGATAGGCGAAGTCTGTATTTCAAACGGGAATTAGTATTATTCCAAGGGGAAATCCGTCAGCTGCAAAATGAAATCCGTATTATCGCTGTAGCCCCACCTTATCTCCTGTCGGTCGATCTGATTTTGAACCAATTCCGCAGTGGCGCCGTTTTTTACGGCTTCCTTGTCGGGGATCCGGCAGAATAAAACGTCTACCTGGCTGATTTTTGCCGCTCCGCCAAAGGTGCTGACGGAGAAATTGTATCCCTTGCCAAGGTTAATACCGTCAGCTTCTCCCCACTTGGCAGCATACTCAAGTGTGTTCAGATTTTCCTTTCTGCTTACAAAATAGTTGAAGGAAGTGCCGCAGGATATATATATTTCGTTTTCACCGCTTCCGTATATAAAGCTGCCGTTATTGTGACGATCCCATTCGCCGCTGTTTATCAAGGCTTTTTCCTCCTCCGTTGCCTGTCGGTATTCGTCAAGGTGCACTATTGCGCAGTTGGGTTCAAAGGACAGAATATAGGGCGGCAGTCTGTTAAGAAGGGTGGTGAACAGCAGCGCCAAAAGTCCCGCATATCCCGCCAAAAAGATAAAGAAGTGACGGAATTTTTTAAAGGCGGCGCTGCCGCTTCTGTCAAGGATCATATTCATGATTATGAATGCCAAAAAGACGGCTATCACGGTGAAGAAGATACAAAGGGCGATCGCCTCGGGCTCCAGGTATTGGAATATATTGTTGTATTCCCGTGAACGGCTGTAAATATAGCCGCTGCCGAACATGCTCAACAGCAGAGCGTCTGTTAAAAACGCCGTTATCAGCAATACTACATACTGATAAACATAGCGTACCCTCGGGAAAGCCAAAGCCGTTGTGGTCTCGCTTTTGCGAAAGCGGTGCATAAGAAAGCCTATCAGAAGCTCGGGCAGAGCTATAACAAGCTGCCATAATATTATGCTGTTTTCGTCGAAGCATACGGCAGCGGCGGTAAGGGGTGTGAGTATACATATCTTATCCCCCAAACGCAGCAAATAACAGTCAAGATTCGCTCCCGCCATTATAACGGGCAGCATGACCGCAGCCACGGGAGCGGTGTTTCTTAAAACGATGGTGACAAGCGTGCTTAAAACCGATCCCGAAAACATCACCGCCGTTATTGTGGAGCAGTAGATGACCGTAAATATTCCCACAACAGGCAGAAAGTGTTCAAAGACATTTTCACCCATTCCCGACAGGAGAACGTGCAGCAGGGTCAAAAGGGTAAAGGGCACAAGAAACAGCGCAAAGCCCGATATAAAATATCCCCAGAAATATTGGCTTCTTTTCACGGGCATGGAGTTGTAAAAATCGCACTCTCTGCGCTTTTGAACATAGGAATACAGCACAAGGGGTATAACGACGCCGCAGAAATACGCAATGCAGATGCCGTAATCCCTTACAGTATTCGCCATGTCATAGTGGTTGTCTTCTATGACGGTAAAGCCGGGAAGGATTATAACGCAGGCGAGAAGCATTATGCCCGCCAATACCCGATTGTTTTTTATGCCGAACCAAGCAATGCTTAAGGTTTTTTTAAGATGATTCACGTTGGTTATGCCTCCTTTCATGCCGATTCGGCGGCGACGGGACTGTCGCCGGTATTGCTGCCGAAATACCCGTCGGGGTCAAGCTCGATGCCGTAATCCTTGTATTTGGAAATATACTCAAGGTCTGACGTATAGCCGATCCTTGTCACAATGCTTTCCTTTGTGAAAATGCTTTGGTCATAATATACATTATGGGTAATTCTGCGGTCAAGCAGCTTTTCGTCTATATCCGAGGAAATGCTTAAGCTGTCCTTGGCAAAGGCTATTTTAAGCTCGGTATAGTCCTTTGAGGGAAGCGCCTCGTCGCTTTCCACTTCATAAATCAAATGGTCCAAGGTATGGTAGCTGCGGTCGGCAGGATAAATTATCAAGCCGTTGTAGGTCGATTCGCCGTTGTATTCGGGCACGAAAGTACCTAACACTCCTGTCAGCTCCTTAAGCTTCTTTTTGTCGGTAACAATAAATGCGTCCTTGATCACCTTCTTGTAGTAATGAGTTTCATGCTCATATTCCCATTGGCTGGCATATTCAGCGGCATACTCTGTTTCTGCGATTTCCTCATCGCTGATCTGCCGGTATATTAAAGCGGTAAACTCGGATTTATTGCGGTTGATACTTTCATATTCGTCATAGGTAATCTCCTCATAGCCGTAGGCATAAACCGCCGCATATTTCGGGGTAAAGGGCAAAACGCTTTTGGGCATCAGATTTATCGCCAGCGGAACGGTTATCAGAAGAAACACCCCATAGCCGCCTATAAAGAAAAAGTAGTGCCTTATTTTTTTAAAAGCCGCCCTCGGATTTTTTTCCAATATCATATTTGTCAGAATAAAGGCGACCAATACGAATACCAGCGTGAAGAATACGGTCTCGCTCCAAAAGCCGCTTGGGAAATTGGTGTAATTATATGCCCGTATTCCGCCGTTCTCATAATAAACCCGATAGCTGTAGCACTGGCTGACAAAAAGAGTGTCTATGAACAGTGCCGCTAACAGCAAAACGCCGTACTGGTAAAAATATCGGGTCTTGGGAAATGCCAATGCCATTGTGGATTCGCTTTTGCGGTATTTGAACATAAAGAACGAGGCGATAAGCTCGATAATGGCAAAGCCGATTTGTATCGGGATAATACCGTCAAAAAGTCCGTCCTCGTTGCTTACCCACGCCAAGGCGGAAACGGGGGTGACCGCCATAATATTGTCCGCTATCCTCTGACCGTATGCCAAGGTATCCGCTCCCGCCGCCGAGATCGGGAACAGCGCCACCATTACGGGCAGTATGTTCATTATAATAAAGGTAAGCACCGCACAAAGCTTGGAGCCGGAAAAGGTCACCGCAAAAGTCATGGAGCAGTATAAAACAAAGAATATGCCAAGGGACAGCAAAAAAGGCGTCCAAAGGTTAGTGCTCCACCGTGTTATAAAGCAGTGGATAAGGGCGGTTATGCTCCAAGGAATGAGAAAGACAAGCACGCTTGCGGCAAAATAGCCCCAAAAATACTGGCTTCTCCTTACGGGCATGGCGTTGAAAAAATCGCAGGCGCTGCGGTTATAAAGATAGGAGAAAAAGCTTATGGGAATAACCAGCCCCGCAGCCAGCGAAACAATAACGCCGTAAACCATAAGTATATAGTAATAGGGCTTGTCATCGGACGGATTGATAAGGGAGATAAGGGTGAAGGCGGGAAAAACGGCTATACAAAATATGCTGATGACAATAAGCATATTTTTGTTGTTTTTAACGCCGAACCAAGCGGTTTTTAAGCCTGTTGCAAAATTACTCATTTAAAAGCCCCCCTGCCTCAATGCCGCTTGCCCGCACCTTATACATAAATATTTCCTCAAGGCTCAAGGGCAGGGCTTCGATATAAGCTACCGCATATCCCCGCTCCGTTGCTGCGGCATTTATTTTTTCCTCTACATCCTCATTTGCGCCCTCGGCAACAAAGGAGATCATTCTGCCGCTGTGGTTTATCATTTGGGGCTGTACAACGTTTATGACCTCGCCGAAGCCTTCCCCAATATCCTCGGTGAATACCAGCTGATATTTGTAAACGGTGCCTCTCAGATCCTCCAGGTCGGCGCTGAGCACCAGCTTGCCCCTGTTTATAAGCACGATACGGTCGCAAATATCCTCCATTTCTCTCAGATTGTGGGAGGACATAAGGATAGTTGCGTTATTGTCCAGCATCTCCTCCATAAAAATCTTTTTGGTAAGCTCTCTTGTGATAGGATCAAGACCGTCGAAGGTCTCGTCGCACAGCAGATATTTTGCGCCGTAGGACAGGGCGGTAACTATATCGCTCTGTCTTCTCATGCCCTTGGAAAAGCCCGAAAGACGGCGGTTTACGTCCAGCCCGAATTTCCCCGCCAGCTCGTAGAATTTTTTAATGGAAAAGCCCTCTCTTAAAGAGGAGTGGATCATCGCCATTTTTTTCATGGTCATTCCGGGCTGATAATACTGGTCGTCGCTGATATAGGCGATCTTGGATTTTACGTTGTTGTTTTCGTAAACTCTTTCCCCGTCCACCGATACGGTGCCCGTATCCTGTCGGTAGATCCCCGCCAAAATACGCAGAAGAGTGGATTTGCCCGCTCCGTTTATGCCGATAAGTCCCACGATCTTGTTGTCGGGGATAGTCATAGTCACGTTGTCAAGGGATAAAACCCCCGATTCGCTGAAGTATTTGTTAAGTCCGTTAATTTCAATCATATTCTTCACCCACAATCTCTTGGATACGTTCTTTTGTCACTCCGCCGCTTTTTGCCTCCTTTACGGCTGTGCGGAGCTTTTCCTCTGTTTTTCTGGTCCTTTCCTTTATGACAAAGGACAGGTCGTCGTTGATGTATGAGCCCTTGCCCAACACGCTGTATATCACTCCCCGCCGCTCCAGCTCGCCGTAGGCTCGGGCGATGGTGTTGGGGTTTATTCCCATAGACACCGCCAGCTGCCGCACCGACGGAAGCTGTTCATGAGGCTTAAGCTCCCCCGACAGTGCCATTTCGGTGATGTTCCCCGCCAATTGCTCGTACAATGGGCGCTTGTCTTTATAATCCACCGTTATCATTTCTGAATTTTAACCACCCTTCATTTAAGGACTTTTCCATGTTGAACTGTGTTAGTTAGATTAGTACACTTATCATACTCTTATTTTACATTATTATTTTCGGTTTGTCAAGGGGTTGCGGAAAATTTTTTTAAAAGCCGAAATTATAGTATAAATTGCCAATTTTAGTCCAAACTACCGTTACAGGAAAAAATTACTGCAAAAGGAAAGGACTTGGTAATATGAAAAAACAGCCTTATGCAAAGATAAGAGCCGCCCTTAAGGGCAAAGGCTTTATTATAGCCTTGGCTCTGAGCTTGGGTGCGGTGGGTTTTTCCACCTACTATGCCTATAACAGCATTATGAGCAACTTTAACGAAGATCCCGAAAATGACAGCCTGTTTATGGAGGTGGACAAGAACCAGTCGGGTATTCCAAAGGACACCTCTGCCGCTGTTACCTCACCCGCCTCCGAAACGACTGCGGCTGCCGCAAGCACTTCTGCCGCTTCGGAGACCACACCCGCCGCATCGGGGGCAGGCAGCTTCTTCACCTCAAAAGCGCCGAGGCAAATGCCCATAGAGGGCGAGATCATCAACGGCTACAGCGACGGAGAGCTGGTAAAATCCGAGACCCTGAATTTGTGGCAGACCCACGACGGAGTTGACATTGCCGCCGAGGAGGGCGCTCAGGTGAAGGCGGCTGCGGAGGGCGCCGTGCTTAATATTTGGGAGGATCCCCTTTGGGGCGTCAGTCTTTCGATAGACCACGGCGACGGCTATATAAGCACCTACTGCGGCTTGGATCAAAATCTTTCCGCAGCGATAGGGCAGGAGATCGCCTGCGGCGACATTATCGGGACCGTCGGAAGACTGCCCGACTGTGAGTGCTCCTTAAGCCCGCATCTGCATTTCGAGGTGAAAAAGGACGGCAGCTATGTTGACCCGATCGCCTTTGCCGAGGGCAATTAAAGCTTAAAAAAACATTTGGCGGGATAATTTCTTTCAAGCCCGCAAATTCGACGGATTTTTCGGGACAAGCCTGTTACTATTACAGTAGCAGGCTTTTCTCGGTGAAAGGAGTATTAAAATGACTGTGGAAATAATTAAGGGCGATAATTATATAACCGCAATTTTGGAGGGCGAGCTTGATCACCACAACGCTGCCGCCGCAAGAGAGCTGATAGACGCAAGACTGGAGCAGCTCACCCCAAGGCTTTGCATATTGGATTTTTCGGGAGTAAGCTTTATGGACAGCAGCGGGATCGGCTTGATCTTAGGCAGAAAAAGACGTGCGGAAAGCTACGGCGGAAGCGTTAAGATAAAAAATCCCTCCCGCTATGCGGAAAAAATAATAAGACTGGCAGGACTTCAATCTATGATCCTTCCCGAAAAAATCAAGGCTTAAAGGAGGCTTTTTATGAAGGCTGTAAAAACAATAAACACAATGAAATTCACCATACCCGCCATGTCGAAAAACGAGGCGTTGGCTCGAAGCTGCATCGCAGCCTTTGCCGCAGGTGTCGACCCCACGGTGGAGGAGCTGTCCGATATAAGGTCGGCGGTGTGCGAGGCGGTGACCAACTCCATCGTTCACGGCTATCGGGACGGCAAGGGGGATATAACCGTTACCTTAAAGCTTACGGAGGACAACTGCCTGTACATAAAAATATCGGACAAGGGCTGCGGGATACCCGATGTAAAAAAGGCAATGACCCCTCTCTTTACCACCGCACCGGAGGAGGAAAGGTCGGGGCTGGGCTTTGCGGTAATGCAGGCGTTTACCGACAGTCTGCGGGTCACCAGCAAGGTAGGCAGGGGCACTACGGTAATTATGAAAAAGAAGCTTACCGATAAATTCGGGGACAGTGATGAATAAAACCGACAATAAATTTATACAGGACAATTTGGGCTTGGTACATTCTCTTGCGGCAAGATTCAGAGGCAGGGGCATAGAGTACGAGGAGCTTTTTGCGGCGGGCTGTGAGGGCTTGGTGAAGGCGGCAAAGGGCTTTGAGGAGGAAAGGGGCTTGCGCTTTTCCACCTATGCCGTACCCGTGATCTTGGGCGAGATCAAAAGGCTCTTCAGAGACGGCGGCTCGGTAAAGGTGAGCCGCGGGCTGAAGGAGCTTTCCCTAAAGGCGGCAAGAGTACAGGAGCAGCTTAGAAGCAAGGGAAGCGAGCCCCGTTTATCCGATATTGCCTCTGCCTTGGGCGTTACCGTGGAGCAGGCGGGGGAGGCGGTTGCCGCCGCACTCCCTCCCGTGTCCTTGACCGCCTACGGAGACGACGACGGCGAATGTGGGAATTTGGATCTGCCGGTCCCTCCCGAGCAGGCGAAGCTTACCGAGCGCATTGCCCTTAATCAGTGCCTTGCGCTGCTGCCGGAGGAGGACAGACGGCTGATCTGTCTCAGATATACCGAAAACAGGACCCAAAGCGAGGTGGGCAGAATTATGGGGCTTTCACAGGTGCAGGTGTCAAGAAGGGAGAAGAGGATACTTTCAAGGCTTAGGGAGCTGATGGAGAGTTGAGGATTTGACAAATTCCCCCATATGATTTATAATCAAGAAAAGCGCTTTCTTGAAAGGACAAGGATCAATGAAAAACAAACGCCTGATATTGCTGTCCACAGCCCTATGCCTTCTATCCACCGCTTGCAGCGGCGGCACGGCAGCCGAGGAGGGCAGTGAAACCTCCCCCGCCGAGACCCTTACGGCTGCTCCGACAACATCGGTCTCCGTCTCCGAGGAAGCGGCAAGCACTGCCGCTTCTGCTCAAGATCAAGAGGAGATAGACAGTGTCGTACAGGAGCTTTCGGTCAAGATATTTACCGCCCCCGACGGCAGCGAACACAGAGCCGAGGAAGCGGTAAGCGCCGTTTACGACAAGGAGAACAACACCGCCGTGCTCACCTTCGATATGGGCTATATCGGCTACACACAGCCTGTTTACAGTGACACCGACGCTGTTCCCGACCTATACAGCTTTCAAAGCGGCAGCTTTAGTCAAAAAACACTTATAAGCAGAGATACCAAGGTAGAAAACCAGGAATATTTTCAGCTTAAAAAGGGACAGACCTTGGAAAACGGCTTGACCGTCGCTGACGCTTATATGAAGCTTTCCGTAACGGAAAAGCCCGATGAAAAGGGCTATGAAATAGAGGACACCACCGTAGTTTTAAAGGGAGAAATTTCCCTTAGCGGCGTGCTTTACTGCAAGAAAAAGGATATAAATTCCGCAGCCGACTATGACGAGGTGCTGTTTTATCCCGATCCCGAATACTCCGAGCTGATCCCCTGTCCCTATTTCGGGAATGAGCTGACGGTTTTCGGCTTGGCGGATTCAAAAAGGGATTTTGCCTTTGTCACCTCCGCCTTTCCCTTTAAGCTGGGAAGCGCAGGCAGTCTCGGCATCGATCTGAAGCCGTATTTTTCCGAGGCGGACTGCCTTAAGGCAAACGTGACGGTTTCCAATATCAGCGTAAGATATTTTCAAAATACGCCTGCCTGCTTCGGGGTGCTTGAGAGGGTGGAAATCCTGTCTTAAGCTTGCCTGTCTCTTAAGTCAAGAACAGCAAAAGGGCTGACAAGAACAAGTGATTCTTGTCAGCCCTAATTGATTGTGCGTCTTTAGGATACGTTCTTTTTATCCCTTTCAAGCCATATATAAGCCACGTCCAAGGCTTCATAAAGCCCGCTTCTCTCACAGGTCTTTTTCATTATATCGCCTGCGTCTATGCCCTCGGTTTGGGTAAGCATCAAAACCACCTTGATCCTGTCGGCTACCTCCAAGCCGTTTACCTTTTCGGTGGACATTATTTTAAGATAAGCCACCGTTTCGTCGCTCATATTTCCGTAGTAGATCTCGTTTCCCTTTCTTACCAAGGGAAGTCCCTTGTAGGTGAAAAATTTTTGTTCTGCCATCGCTTATTACCGTTCCTTTCTTGTTGCGTCTTGTTAATAAATCGCCTGAGGGTTAATAATTTTGGATTATCGCTTCGCCCTTTAAATATGCCTCGGCATTTTCCAAAAGCCGACTTTGATAGCCCCAGGCAGTCGTAAATATATTTTGTCCGTTGACCGCAATTATAACGTCGCGGCTTTCGGATTGATACAGGGTCACAGTGTCCGAGCCTCTGTCCTTATCTCTGTAGGTGTAGGTAAATTCGGCTATGAAATCGCCTCTTTTTTCATCGGTGTACACGGTTTTTCCCTGACAGCCGATAAGGTATTGATAGAAATCCCGCGTAAGCTGCGAATCCGCTGCCTTACCGTTAACGGTAAATTTTGCCGTTTCCTGATCTCCTTCGATATTCACGGTGAAGCTGCGGTCGGTATCCTTATAGCTTACGCTTTCCAGATCATAAATATAGGGCATTAAAAACAGACTGCTTACATAGTCCGTAGGCTGCATTTGCGCCCATATTATCTTGGAGGGGTCGAAAATATAGATTATCTCGGGCACCTTATTGCTGATCCCGTAGTATCCCGTAATTACCGTAGTGACCGCACCTGTGGCTTCGTCCGTTACCTCCTCGGTAATTGCATCGCCTATATAGAGCCTTAAAAGGGTCTCGCCCACGATCTGGTCTACTTGACAGAAGGGGTCGTCTAAGCCCGTCAGCGCCATTTGTTCGTCTGTGGGATTTATATAAGCCGCCTTTGAAGCGGTCAAGCCGAACATCGCCGTCAAATAATCGTCCCCCGTGTTAAAATCCAAGTACAGGCTGAAGGGAGAGGTGAACTGATAGGAAAACGACTGCATCGAATCCTCATTGGCGGAGGGGATCTCCTTTAATATCAGAGGCTGCTCCCAATCCTTTCTTTTTACGGTGATATTGCTTATTCCCGCTCCCGTGGAATCGTCGTATTCGGGCAAAGCCACCAGGTTTACAAAGGAGTTTTTGTCGCTGTCCAATATAGCCTTAAGGTCGGTATAGTAGTAGGTGAATACGTCCTTCCCGCCGTTTACCGTAATATATCTGGAGGAAGAGCCGGGAACCTCGTTTCCCACCTCCAAGGTCATTTCCCCCGCTTCAAAGGTGGCCTTTGCCCTTACTGTCGGCTCGTCCAATCCGTACTGGGACAGGTCGGAAGCGTTTTCCTCCACAATGCTGCGGGCGGTCATGCTGTTAAAGACATTTTCCACCGAAGCGAAAGCGGAGGTGTTCAAAAGCTTTTGGGCTATTTCGCCGCCCTCTACCTGCCATACGGTCTCCCCGTCTTCCTCTGAGGAGTATACGGTAAAGCTGCCGCTGGGATTTTGTACCTCTATTTTGGTTATCGCTCCCATATCCTCCGGCTGCAATACGAGCCTCGGATCGGCAGTGGTCGTCTCGGCAGCGCTGTCCTCATCTGCGGACTTGGGGGCGGTTAGGGTCAGGACGACGGTCACCGCCGCCAAAACCGCTACTCCGATAAGGGAAAAGAGAATGGTTTGCTTGGTGCTGATCTTCATTTGCTTTCCCTTCCTTTATCTTCTTTTGCGGCGGATTATTATCACAACTCCCACCGCAATTACCAAAAGGGGAACGACCACCGCAAATACTACCGTGATACCCCTCATCTGTGCTCCCGTGATCTCCATGGCGGGCACCGAATAGGTCTGAGGTGTTACGTCTACCTCTACCTTATCCTTGCCTGCCGCCTTGGTGAAGATATTTAAAACTATATCGGAGTTGTTTGCATACTGTGATTCCAAAAAGGCGGATTCAAGGAAAAGCTCGCTGCCCAAAGCGTAAACTCGGCTGTATGTGCCGTTTACCCCTTCAAAAACCACCTTGTTTGATTCCGCGATAATATCGTAGCTTCCCGACTGTCCCGCAGCGGAGGGATCGAAATCCTGAAGCCCGTCATAGGGCGCAATAACTGCGCCGTCGTAAGTGGAAACTATGGCTTGGGTCTTGTATGAGCCCGACTCGTCGAAAAGCCTTGTTACAGCCTTAAGCCCGTCGCCGTAAGACGCCTTTGTTCCCGTATCCACGCCGTCGCTGTAATCGCCGCTTTTTAATTCCAGCTGCTGATAGGTGGGGGACATTTGGTAGCCGTAGTTGGCGTTGGTCTGATAAACATAGCCCGATTCAAGGCTTATGCCCCATTCCTGCAAAAAGGCGTTTAGATTGGGGAGCACATCGGCTGTGGCTGCGGCGCTGTAGAATAAATTCTTGCCAAGGCTTCCGCCGTTATCGAGCCACTTGTCTATCTTGTTCAGATCATTGTTGGTAAGATCGTAAAGAGGTGCGTTCAAAATCAGAAAATCATAATCCTCCGGTATGCTCTCCAAGGTGGAAAGCTTGATCTCGTCTATCGTAAAGGTATTTGCTTCCAAAAGATTTATAAGTGAACTCGGGGCGATCATGCCGTAATCCTCGGTGACCACCGCCGCCTTGACGGGATTTTGATCCGTTACGTTCATTATCGAGGAAAGCAGGCATTTTTCGGCGGCGGCGTTGTATTCTATGCTGAAATAGCTGCTGTAGCCGCCGTAATACATATAGTATTGGCTGTATTCCTGTGCGCTTACCTCTTCGCCGTTAAAGTAGTATTTGGGCGAGAGGTAGTCTGCCGTGCTGATTACCACATATCTGCCGGTATGTGCGGATTCCACTATAATATCTCCCGAGGAAAGGTCGTTTCCGTATTTGGAGAAGAAGGCGGGATTGCTTTCAAGCCCCTTGTACTCGCCTGTGATAAAGCCGTTGGCGGCGGTAAAGCGCTTGATGATCTCGCTGACCTGCTTGCCGTATTGAGAGCCGTTGGAGGTAGTCCTGTTCTCGAAAACGGTCTCGTCCATTGTTACGATAATGGAAATGCTGTCATCAAGCTTTGAAAGGTATTCCGCAGTACTGTCCTGTATGGAGTAGATCGAATTGTCGGTAAGGTCGGCGGCAATATCGAATCTGTCCAAAACCAAGTTAAAGATTATGTTTAAAAGCACGATGGCTGCAACGAATATCACCGTCAGCACTACGGACAGTGCGCCGTGCTTAAAGCGCTTTTTCTTTCCCTGCTTAGCGGCAGTAATCGGCTTTTTCTTTTTTGTTTTTGAGGAATTATCCGCCGCCTCTTTATCGGCTGCTTTTTCGGATTTGTCCTCGGTATTTTTTTCCGCAGTTCCGTCGTTCGCTTCGGATCCTTCGGCGAAGGCTTCTTCCTTTTCCTCGGCTTTTGAACTGTTTTCAACCGAGGCGATCTCTTCCTTTTCCGAAATTTCCTCGGGATTAAGTTTTTTGTTTTTGTTCTTCATTTTTCCCTTGCTCCTACTCTCCGTTATGCCCATCTGCGCTTTTCAAGCACTCTTACCGTCAAGAATATAAAGATAAACGACACGCTTACAAAGAAAAATACGTTGGAAAAACTGAATATTCCCACTGTAAACTCGCTGTAGCGGCTAAAGAAGGAAAGAGAGCGCAGTGCGTTTGCCAAAAGCTCGGTAGGCATAAACGAGGCGAAGGAATCGATCAGCATAAAGCCGATATTCAAGCCGATGCTGCCCACTGCGGCGATCATCTGATTTTCCGTAAGTGTGGAAACAAAAAGTCCCGCTGCCACGTAAACCGAACCAAGCAGCGCCATTCCCACAATATTGCCCCAAATAACCGCCCAGTTGACGGAGGCAAAAAAGCTCAACACTATTCCGTAAACCGCAAAGATAAGCACACATGCAATAATTACGGCAAAGGCGGAAAAGAATTTTCCCATTACGAGCCTCGGCAGGCTTATGGGAGAGGTCAGCAAAAGCTGATCCGTTTTTTGCTTGTTTTCGTCTGCCATAAGCCGCATGGTCAATACGGGTACCATTATCATCATTACGAAAAACATTCCCGTATATACCATAGCCATATCGGTGGATTGCATGGAAAGAGTAAAAAGCAGCAGGAAGATCCCCGAAAACAGGTAAAATACCGCTACGAAAACATAACCCAGGGGAGAAGTAAAATATGCCAAAAGCTCCCGTCTTATTATCGCAAGCATTATTTATCTCCTCCTTCCTCATTCTCGGATCTTTCGGATCTTGCAAGAGATCTCTGATATTTTTCCAGCCCGCCGTAATTGTCGCCGGTGGTAAGCTTTAGGAATATCTCCTCCAAGCTCATTTCGCTGGACTTCATCATAAGTATGGGATAGCCTCTGGAGGTCAGCTTTTGGGAGATCTCCCGGCGCAGATCCTTATTTTCGGCCGTCTCAAGAAAATATTCGTATACCTTGGGCTCCGCCTCTCGGTTTACGATAACCCTTTCCATACCGTTTATGGAGGACAAAAGCTTTTTGACCTCCCCGCTGTCGCCCTCGGTGCGGATTATCAGCTTATGGTCGGAGGAAAGGTTTTTGGCAAGTGCGTCGGTGGTGTCGTTGGCAACAATGCTGCCGCTGCTGATCACCACGATCCTGTCGCACACCGCCTGAACCTCGGGCAGAATGTGGGAAGACAGAATTACCGTGTGATGCTTGCCTAATTTTTTTATAAGGGTTCTTATCTCAATGATCTGCTTGGGATCCAAGCCCACGGTAGGCTCGTCCAAAATAAGCACCTCGGGGTTTCCCACCAGCGCTCCCGCAAAGCCCACGCGCTGCTGATAGCCCTTGGAGAGATTTCGTATAAGGCGGTTTTTGACCTCCTCGATCTTCATCAGCTCATATATTTCCGCCAAATGGCTTTCCCTTGGCAGCTTGCTTTTCTTCAGCCTGTAAATAAAACGCAGGTATTCGCTGACGGTCATATCTCCGTATACGGGCGGCTTTTCGGGGAGATAGCCTATTTTCTTTTTCGCCTCTATCGGGTCGTCCAAAATATCTATCCCGTCTATGGTCGCCGTGCCTGCCGTGGAGGAAATATATCCTGTAAGCATATTCATCGTCGTGCTTTTTCCTGCGCCGTTAGGTCCCAAAAAGCCTAAGATTTCGCCCTCGCCTACGGAGAAGGAAACGTTGTTCACCGCCGTTTTGCTGCCGTACTGCTTGGTGAGATTTTTTACCTCTATCATTTGTTTTCCTTTCGTTTTGTATCTATGTTTTCTGCTGCTGTAAGTGCGATCCTTCGCTTGCCGTAAATTCATAAGCCTCGCAGATTGTATCACTCGGCAGTGATAACGGTGTGACAGGCTTCGGAAATTTTTACATTAATTAAACACATCAGTATAACGGTCTTAACGACATAGCCAGCTTTTTGTCCTCGGTAAGCTGATCCTTGAGCTGTTCCAAATTTTGGAATTTTTTCTCCTGTCTCATATATTCTCTCAGCACCACCCGTACCTTTTGATGATACAGATCGCTGTTAAAGCCTATGATGTGAGTTTCCATCAGCATATCCCGCTTTTCGCCTGCGTCCAAGGCTATAGTGGGCTTTATTCCCACATTGGTAATGGAGGGGTAGTTTTTGCCCTTGATCTGCGTCCAGCTTTTGTACACGCCCCTTTTCGGCACTACCATTCCCGTCGGTATAGTCTGATTAATGGTGGGGAAACCGATTTTTCTGCCGTTTTGTTTTCCCTCTGTTACCTCTAAGTAATAGGTCAGCTCATAGCCCAAAAGCCTATTGGCCTGTCTTATATCGCCAACCGTTATAAGATCTCTTATCGCAGTGGAGCTTACAGGCTCGCCGTCCACCTTTACCGCAGGGACTATTGCCGCCTCTATCCCCCTGCTCTTGCAGATCTCAGCCAAGTCCTCCGCCGTGGAGCGGCCGCCCTTTGCAAAGCGAAAATCGTAGCCGCA